>JALNWE010000032.1 GCA_023231065.1 Bacteroidales bacterium | reverse complement strand
CCCTCTGTTATCATATTGATAAACAGAGGGCTACCTGTACTTTAGAGTCTCCCCGGCGGGGCTCGAACCCACGACCCATTGATTAAGAGTCAATTGCTCTACCAGCTGAGCTACGGAGAGTTTGAGGGCTGCAAAGATAAAACAATTTCGGGAGAACCTTAAATGGCCTGTCAGAAAATATTTGGTATCTTTGAATAATGAACAGTACAGAGGACAGCGATGAGTTTGTTAGTGTCAAATACCTGAGTAAAATGGAGGAATCAAACAAATCGGCGTTGAATGTTATGGAAGGGGTAGGCCAACCTTCCCCTGTCAATACTGATCTGGTAAGGAAATTGAAGGACCGGAAGAAAAAGCGTCATCCTGTTTCAACCTATATTGAAGGGATCTTTGCCGGGAACCGGACCATCCTGAGCCAGGCTATTACCCTTGTTGAAAGTTCCCTCCACTCGGATCAGAAAAAAGCCCAGGAAATCATCGCCGCCTGCCTGAAAACCCGTCCAGCATACAGCTCCCAGCATCCAGCTCCCAGCATCCAGTCCCCCTCCCCCACTTATCGGATCGGTATCACCGGGGTTCCGGGAGTGGGTAAAAGCACCTTTATTGAATCACTGGGAACTTATCTGACATCACAGGGATACAAGTTAGCAGTCCTTGCCATTGACCCGAGCAGCAGTCGTTCAAAAGGCAGCATACTGGGAGACAAGACACGCATGGAAGAACTTTCGGTCGATCCGAACGCCTTTATCCGGCCTTCCCCGTCAGCCGGTTCATTAGGGGGCGTTGCGAGAAAAACCCGCGAAACCATCATCCTGTGTGAAGCAGCCGGTTTTAATGTGATCTTCGTGGAAACCGTTGGGGTTGGACAATCAGAAACCACCGTACATGGTATGGTTGATTTCTTTCTTCTGCTGATGTTAGCCGGGGCAGGCGACGAATTACAGGGGATCAAAAGGGGTATCATCGAAATGGCCGATACGATTGTGATCAATAAAGCCGATGGGGACAACCTGAACAAAGCCAACGCTGCCCGGGTTGAATATACCAATGCCCTGCATCTTTTCCCTCCCTCCGAAAACGGTTGGGCCCCCAGGGTTGATATATGCTCTGCCCATACAAAAATGGGGATAGAAAAAGTCTGGGAGGCCATCCTGTCCCATAGGGAAATAACCTTACAGAATGGATTCTTTCAAAGCAGACGCCGGGAACAAAACCTCCAGATATTTTATGAGGCCCTTGATGAAGGATTGAAACAAGCTTTTTTCTCCAGGAAACAAATGGACCATGCGGTCAAAAAGATCGAAAAAGGAATCCGGGAGGGACTTGTTAATCCATATTTCGCGGCACAGGCGCTTATCGACAAGTACTTCTCTGAAGAATAATGATTATATCAATCAGCCTGATTATCCCCTCGCGAGTTTGTTCAGTAATGCTGCAATTTCTTCAACATTTAAAATATAATCCACAACGGTTGTCTGAATGGCAGCTTTTGGCATGGAATCCACCTCGGCTGTTTCAGGATCCTGGACAATCGCCATTCCCCCGAATTCCTTTATTTTTTTTAATCCTTTACTGCCATCGTTGTTGGCTCCCGTCAGGATAATTCCGATCAACTGATCTTTGTAAGCCTCTGCTGCCGTTTCAAAAAGAACGTCGATAGAGGGGCGCGCATAATTGACGCGTTCATCAATGGTCAGTGTAAAAGTATGATCTGGTTCGATCAGCAGGTGGTAGTTGGGAGGCGCCAGATAGGCAAACCCGTTCTGGGGAACCTCTTTTTCATCGGCTTCCCTGACTTTTAATTTATGAAATTCGTTCAATATGTGTATCAGATAGTTTTCGGCATTGGGACTGATGTGCTGAACTATGATCACCGGAAGGTCGAATTGTTCATCCAGCCCCCGGAAAAGGGTTTTCAAGGCATTCAGGCCACCGGCGGAAGCGCCGGCCACAACTGCCTTATATTGTTTTCTGTAGGTCAATGGCGGGCTTTATAATAAATATTTCCTTATATAAATTTTCTCCTTGGGTATCAATGGATTAAATTCATGATAATGAGATGAAAACTGCAGGTTTTCCTTAGATCCCAGGCATAAAAGCCCTCCTTCGGGCAGACTATCTACAAACAGTTTAATTACCCTGTCCTGCAAATAGCGATCAAAATAGATCAGGACATTACGGCATATTACGAGGTTAACTTCAGCAAACACACTATCGGTTACCAGGTTATGGGTGGCAAAAACAATGTTTTTTTTAAGAATCTCTAACAATTTGGCATCTCCGGAGTTAATGGTATAATAATCGGACAAGGATCCTTTTCCTCCGGCTTTCTGGTAGTTAACTGAAAATTCTTTCATCCGGTTCAGGGGATAAACTCCGTCTTTGGCTTGTTTAATGATCACCGGGTTAAAATCGGTGGCATATATCTGCGTCCTTTCGTACAGGCCCTCTTCTTTCATCAGGATCGCCATGGAATAAACCTCTTCACCACTGGAACACCCGGCATGCCATATTTTGATGAAGGGATAAGATTGAAGAAGGGGAAAGATCTCTTCGCGTAATGCTTTGTAAAACGCAGGATCCCTGAACATTTCAGTAACTGTTATGGAAAGGTCCATCAGGATCTGGTCCACAAATTTGCGGTTCGCGAGGGATTCATGGATCATGTCGGTGATGTTTTTCATCCCGGATAAATTGAACCGGTTCAGTATCCTCCTTTTAACATGAGCCTGTGAATAATTCCTGAAATCGTACCCATACTTCTGATAAATAGCATCAACCAGCAACCGGATCTCTATATCCTGGTTTTCGAGCGATTCATTCTGGTTCTTTTTCATGATTGATATCTATCATGTCTTTTTCAACAGGTTGTGCTTTGGCTTGTTTTTTAAGAATAAAAGTACGTAGGGTGGAAGCAATAATACTGAGTAAAATAATACCAGCAATGGTAAAGAGGGATGCCTGGGTATCGATTTTGTAAATATCATGAACAAGCATTTTAACACCCACGAAAGTCAACAACGCGGCCAATCCGAGTTTGAGATAATAGAACCGGGTCATCACATCCATCACCAGGAAGAAAAGCGACCGCAATCCCAGGATGGCAAAAATATTGGAAAAGAATACAATGTAGGGATCTTCGGTCACAGAAAAGACAGCAGGGACAGAATCAACGGCAAACATGACATCAGTAAATTCAATGATCATAAGGACAATGAGCAGGGGGGTAATAAAAAGTTTGCCTTCATTCCGGATAAAAAATGTTTCAGCATGATGGTCATGGCTCACATTAAAAAACCGTGAAGCCAGTTTTACAACCGGATGCTTTTCGGCATCAATTCTTTCTTCTTTTTTTGTAACGAGGAATTCATAGGCCATTTTAAACCCGATGATCAGCAACATTCCACCAAACAGATACAAAAACCAGGCAAACCGTTGGATCAGGGCGCTGGCTGCAAAAATGAAAATAAACCGCATCACGATGGCGCCTAAAATACCCCAAAACAATATCCTCTTATAGAACCTGGGGGGAATGTTAAAGGAAAAAAAGATCAGTATCATAACGAAAATGTTATCGATTGAAAGGGAATATTCAATCAGATAACCGGTAATGTATTCAAGGGAAAGGTTTTTATTGTAAAGCTCAATGGCTTGCCCGGTGGCAAGGCCGGTCAGGTCTATCGGATGCTTGTATAAATCAATCCGTTGTTGAATTTCCGCCAAGGTATCAATTCCATGGATCCAGTTACCGTGAAAACGGATCAGAAAATAAAAAGCAATAGCAGTAGCAACCCAAACAAGGGTCCAGGTAAAAGCTTCCCGGAAAGAGAGAACATGGTTTTTTTTTTGAAAAACCCCCAGGTCCACTCCTAACATGAGTAAGATAAAAATCAGAAAAGAAGAGAAAAAAATGAGCTCGTTAGCATTAATCATATCCCGTGGTCCAAATGCAGGTAATTCAGCCCTTCAAAGTTATAAAAAATTCTTATTTTTGCTCACTTATATCCAACCAGAACTTTCGTGGCCATGAACAACACAGTCTCGTTAAATCCTAATGCACTCGTACATTTCCTTGATAAACCCAGTAATGATTTCACCAAATCTGATTTGATCCGTTTCATTGAAGGGAATGGTATTAAAATGGTGAATTTCCGTTATGCCGGAGCAGATGGCCGTCTGAAAACCCTTAATTTTATTATCAAAGACCTTCAACACCTCGATGGGATCCTGAGCGCCGGAGAGCGGGTGGACGGTTCAAGCCTCTTCCCCCATTACGTGGAAGCCGGATCTTCCGATTTATATGTCATTCCACGATACCGGACTGCATTTGTCAACCCTTTTTCGGAAATACCTACCCTGGATATCCTGTGTTCCTATTATGATAAAGATGGCAAACCTTTTGCCAATTCACCGGAATATATCCTCCGGAAATCACACGAAGTCCTGAAGAAAAAAACCGGTTTTTCCTTTGAAGTGATGGGAGAGCTGGAGTATTATGTTATCAGTGAGCAAGATAAGCTTTTTGAAGCAGTTGATCAAAGAGGCTATCATGAATCTTCTCCTTTCTGCAAATGGGAAAAACTCCGGGCTGAAGCGATGCAGGCCATTGCACAATGCGGAGGTTATATTAAATATGGCCATTCGGAAGTTGGAAATTTTACGGAATCAGGACTTTCGTATGAGCAAAACGAGATTGAATTCACTCCGGTTGCCCTCGAGGAAGCTGCCGAACAACTATTGATTGCCAAATGGGTTTTACGGTCTTTAGCTTACAGGCATGGCGTTACAATAACCTTTGCCCCAAAAATTACCACTGGAAAAGCCGGAAGCGGGATGCACGTTCATACCCGTCTCATGAAAGAAGGGAAGAGCGTGATGCTCGATGATGGAATATTATCGGAGGTGGCTAAAAAAGCTATTTCCGGTTATCTTGATCTTTCCCAATCCCTCACTGCCTTTGGAAATATGATACCAACCAGTTATTTCCGTCTGGTCCCGCACCAGGAAGCACCTACCAACATTTGCTGGGGCGACCGGAACCGTTCGGTCCTGGTGCGCGTGCCATTAGGATGGGGAAGCAAGCATGATATGATAACCGATGCCAATCCCATCGAAAAAGAGACCCAGAAAGGGTTCGGTAGCCGGCAAACGGTCGAGTTCCGTTGTCCCGATGGATCTGCTGATGTTTATCTGCTTTTTGCCGGACTGACTGTCGCTGCCCGTCATGGAATGGAAATGACTGATGCATTGGCATTTGCAGAAAAAACATACGTGGATGTCAATATTTTTGAGGAAAAGAATAAAAACAGGGTAAGCCAATTACAGCAATTACCTTTTAGCTGCTGGCAGTCGGCCGGGTGCCTTGAAAAACAACGTAGGTTCTATGAAGAATATAATGTGTTCCCACCAGCCATCATCGATGGAATAATCCGCCACTTAAAAAGTTTTAATGACCAGAACCTCCGGGAATCCATCAAAGACGATGAAAAAGAGATCATGAAACTTGTCAATGCCTACCTCCATTGCGGATAACAAACCCATTAACAATTATGCCATTTTGTCAGCGTAATTTTATTGATGATTGTCATTTTGTCTGACTTCTTTTATTTCTTCTTTATTTTATTGACTGGTATGGCTTTTGACCATACCGGGTCAGAAAACAAAAAGTTTAACAAATAAGAAAGGAGTATAAGTTATGACACTCGTAAAATGGCAACACAGAAATCCATTAAGTGATATGGTAAACAATCTCTTTGATAATGATCTTGGAGATTTTTTCGGAAAACGTTTTAGTGATCCGGCAGCAAACATCCTGGAAAATACGGATTCATTTGAACTGGACATCGCAGCCCCGGGAATGAAGAAAGATGATTTCAGGATTAATCTGGACAACAACATTTTGACCATTTCATCAGAAATGGAAGATGAAAAGCGGGAAGAAGGAAAAAATTATTCCCGGAAGGAGTTTTACTATGGGTCTTTCAGCCGTTCGTTCACATTACCAAAGATCATTGATCTTGAAAAAATCAAAGCTGATTATGAAAATGGCATTCTGAAGATAACCCTTCCGAAAAAAGAAGAAGCAAAACTTGATGCCCGTAAAGAGATCAAGATTTCGTAAAATTTGTTTGAACTTGAATGCATTTAAGCCTTGCCGTGATGGCAGGGCTTTTTTTTCAGAAAAAATGGCGGAAGGGGAGTAAGATCCATTCAAAGATCTTTTCGATCATAGGACGGCGGGCCCATTCTTCATGATCAAAAGGTTGGGAATTGCGGATGGTTTCCGAAATATGTTCCTGCAACTGCCTTACGATCTCCTGTTCGGAACCGATCAGCGCTATTTCATACTGGTAACGGAAACTACGATAATCAAAATTGGCTGAGGATATCGAGAACACAGCATCATCAATCATCAGCAATTTGGCGTGCAGGTTATATGGCAGATAAAAAAGCAGTTTTACTCCTGCATTGTGGAGTATCCCTAAATAT
Source organism: Bacteroidales bacterium (assembly GCA_023231065.1). Taxonomy (GTDB): domain Bacteria; phylum Bacteroidota; class Bacteroidia; order Bacteroidales; family FEN-979; genus CAIVAT01. The sequence goes on along the minus strand of JALNWE010000032.1, from coordinate 23,638 downwards.
TTATGACGGAGGATATCAATCATCCTTACATCCGAGTGTTTGGGCATGATCACGGTCACGTTGATACCCCGGTTGCTTGCATCCATCATGGCCTTCCGGAGCACATAGCCTGGAAGGAAATAAGGTGTTTCTATAACAACTGACCGGGTTGCTTTTCTGATTAATTCGGTATATCTCTTCTTCAAACGTTGAAACTGGATGGAAGGCACATCGCGGATGATCTCGAAATCACCGTTTCTGATCCTGCGGGTGAAGGTTACCTTGTTGCTAATGATATACGGGTTAAAAGCATTAAAATTTTCAAGGAAGACTTTTTTAAAAGATAACGCAAGCGCTCCTTCCATCCGCAGGCACAGTTCCCGCCAGTTGAGATTGTAACCCGTTATATTGGCCGAGCCTATATAGCTGATATGGTCATCGATCACCACTATTTTCCGGTGATCGCGACGGTGCCCACGGGTAAAAAGATCGGTATTGATTTTGATTTTTTCAAAAAATTTAACCTCGCCACCCAGTGCAATAAGCTCCTCAAAAAAAGTTTCGGAGATAGGGCCTTTTCCCCAGGAGTCAATTAATATCTTGACCCCAACACCTTCGCGGCCCTTGCGGGTCAATGCATCCCTGAACCTGACCCCCATGTGGTCGTTGGAAAATTTATACGTTTCAAGAAAAATATAGGAACGCGCCTGGGCGATGTCGTTAAGCATCAGGTTATAATACTGAAGCGTGTCGTCGATGATGCGGAATTCCATAGCTCAAAAGTAGTAAAAGGATTGAATTCCTATTCAGGTCAAACGATGAAGTGGTGAAATTTTGTGTATGTTTGCTATAAAATAATTAACCATGATCAAATCAATGACCGGTTACGGAAAATCTATGGCAGAAATTACCGGCCGTAAACTAACAATCGAGATCAAAACTTTAAACAGCAAGCAACTTGACCTAAGCCTTAAGATCCCCGGATATTTCAGGGAAAAAGAGCTGGAAGTCAGGAATTTAATAACACAGCAGCTGGACAGGGGAAAAGTCGATTTTTTCGTTAACCAGGAAATGACCGGTGAAATGCTCAGTCATTCATTGAATCATGATCTGGCCATGAAATATTATACCGATCTGAAAATATTGAGAAAAAAGATGCGCGATGATACCCCCATACTTCCCCTGGTGATTAAGATGCCGGATGTGTTGCAATCGAGCCGTGAAGAGATCGATGAAAAGGAATGGGAAGTAATTCGGGAAGCCATCAGGACCGCGTTGGTCCAGGTTGATGAATACCGTATCGGGGAAGGCAAAGCGCTGGAGGAGGACATGCTGAAACATGTCCATGCCATCCTCCAGTTGCTGGATGCTGTTGAGCCATTTGAAAAAAGCAGGACAGAAGAGATCCGGAAGCATTTAATAAGGGATTTTGCAACCATTTCAGGTGATTTTAACGGGTCTGCCCCTGATCAGAACCGGTTTGAACAGGAACTTATCTATTATCTTGAAAAACTTGATATTACAGAAGAAAAGGTTCGGCTTTTAAAACATTGTCAATATTTTCTAGAAACCCTGAGTGAACCTGTTTCCCAAGGGAAAAAACTGGGTTTTGTCACACAGGAGATGGGACGGGAGATCAATACCATCGGATCAAAGGCATCCCATGCCGATATCCAGAAGATCGTTGTCCAAATGAAAGATGAACTGGAAAAGATCAAGGAACAGTTGGGGAACATTTTATGATACAGGAAAAAGCAATCATTGTATCGGCTCCATCGGGAGCTGGAAAAAGCACCTTGGTCCATCATCTGATGGGGGTTTTTCCGCAACTTGAGTTTTCGGTTTCGGCTTGTACGCGTCCTAAACGGGCGGAAGAGACCGATGGGGTGGATTACTATTTCATCTCTGTTGCCCAATTCCAGGAACATATTGAATCCTGTGATTTTATTGAATGGGAAGAGGTTTATCAGGGATGTTTTTACGGAACCTTAAAATCGGAAATTCGCCGGATTTGGTCCTTGGATAAAATCCCGGTTTTTGATGTGGATGTGAAGGGTGGTTTGAACCTGAAAAAATACTTCCGTAAAAGCGGACTTGCCATCTTTGTCCAACCGCCATCAATGGGGACATTAAAAGAACGTCTGGAAAACCGGGGGACTGAGTCACCGGAAGATCTCGCGAAACGTATCGGTAGGGCCGAAAAGGAGCTTTCTTTTGCCCCGAAATTTGACACGGTCATCGTCAACAACGAATTGGAAAAAGCAAAACAGGAAATTTGTAACCTTGTTCAATCCTTTCTCCAATGAAAAGCGGTGTTAAAACCGGTCTTTTTTTCGGATCATTTAATCCGGTCCATATTGGCCACCTGATGATTGCCTCTTACATGGCTGAATTTACGGATATTGATCAGGTGTGGTTTGTTGTTTCGCCACAAAATCCCCTGAAGGAAAAAACAGGTTTATTGGCTGATCATCACCGGCTGACTATGGTCAATCTCGCCATTGAAGATGACCCCAGGTTCCGGTCATCGAATATCGAGTTTAAAATGCCAAAACCTTCTTATACCATTGATACCCTCACCTACCTGAGTGAAAAATATCCAGGGAAAGAATTTATTTTGTTAGCAGGTGCCGATATTTTACCAACATTCCACAAGTGGAAAAATTGGGAAGAATTGCTGAAACAATACCAATTTTATATTTATCCCCGGTCAGGTTCAGCAACCAACGAGTTGAGCAATAATCCGGCCTTTAAGTTGGTCGATGCCCCTTTGATAACGCTTTCCTCTTCCTTTATCCGGAACGGAATCCGGGAGGGAAAGAACCTGCAATATTTCCTTCCCGAAAAAGTATGGAAGTACATCAGGGAGATGCACTTTTATGAAAAGTGAGATAGTGAGTACTTAATCCATGGTCTTTCTGGCAAATTCCGAAAGGGCCGAAAGGGTTACCTCTGGCGCCTCTATATAACCCATGTGGCCAACATCGCGAAGCGTCAATACCTGACTTATTTCCGGCAAAGAGATCATTTCCCACAACCGCGCGAGTGGCGCTTTCGGATCCTTAAGCCCGAGGATAAATAAAACCGGAAGCTTTGTTGATTTCAATAATTCCGTCTGGTCGGGCCTGGTTTTCATGCCTTCGAGTGCAGCAATGATACCATCCTTGGACATTTTTGCCGATTGGTGGATAAGTTTCTCAATAGATTTAGAGAATTTTTTATGAACTCCCACCGGAAAAAGGCCCGGAATAAACTGGGCTACAAATCCGAACTTATCCTGGTCCACGATACCGATAGTCCTGTTACGGTTTTCCTGCTCGGCGGGGGTGTCAGGAAAACAATGAGAATGAAAGAGGCAAAACCCGCGGAGCATCTCGGGATGCTTGGCGGCAAAAGCCAGGGTCACATACCCCCCCATCGAATGGCCCGTCATCAGACATTTTCCGATCTTTAATTTTTTAAGAAGGGTATAAACCACCTCCGCAACAAGGTCCATGCTATGAACACCAGCAACACAATCACTCTTTCCATGGCCAGGAAGATCAATACAGATAACCCGGAATTTTTTTGAAAGTTCCGCGGTAAAAGGTTTCCATATCCTGGATGATTCAGTGAACCCGTGAATCAGAACTATTGCCTTCCCCTTACCTGAATCGGTAAAGAAAATTGCTTTCTTTTGAAATTTAATAACAGACATAGGATTTTACTATTGGTGATTTTATTTCATTATTTCTTCGATTTCCTGGATGGTTTTCGGGATGGGTCTTCCCAGGACCCGGTGGTTATCTGCCGTTACCAGGACATCATCCTCGATCCGGATACCACCAAAATCCCTGTAAGCTTCAACAACAGGATAATTGATGAATTCGGCAAATTTATTTTCCCTTTTCCAGATATTGATCAGTTCAGGAATAAAATAGATGCCGGGTTCGATGGTCATCACAAATCCTTCCTGTAATTTTCTTCCAAAGCGCAAGGATGAAAATCCGAATTCTTTGCTGCGGATAGTTTCATTGTCGTATCCAACCAGGTTTTCGTCCATTCCTTCAAGGTCATGAACATCAAGTCCTAAGGGATGGCCAAGGCCATGAGGGAAAAAGAGGGTATGGGCGCCTTTAGCAGCGGCTTCTTCCGGGTTTCCTTTCATGATGCCAAGAGCAGTTAATCCTCTGGCAATTTCCGTAGCTGCAAGCAAATGGACATCCCGGAAAGGAACTCCGGGTTTCATGGCTTCAATACCCTTGAGATTTGCTGCCAGCACCACTTCATAGATCCCTTTTTGACGGGCATTAAACACTCCCCCCACGGGTACCGTTCTGGTTATATCGCTGGAATAATGGAAGTTATTCTCGCAACCTGCATCCGTGACGAGCATACGCCCTTCTTTCAAGGTATTTCCATGATTATGATTGTGCAACGTCTGGCCATTGATGGAAAGGATGACCGGGAAGGATACGGCGCCTCCAAAGGCAATGGCAATTCCTTCGATAATCCCTGATATTTCCTGTTCAACAATGCCAGGTTTGGCCATTTTCATGGCAGTGGTATGCATCTGGTAAGCCACATCGACCATCTTTTCAATTTCGGAAATTTCCCGCGCTTCCTTTTTCATGCGCAACCGGATGATATTTTTAACGAGGGGTTCCGAAACGCGCTTGCCAACTTCCAGATGGTGAATCCCCAAAAGGTCCGAAAGCCAAAGGATCGTTTCGCCCCGGTAAGGTGGCGCAAAATGAATGGGCCGCCCCTGGTTACATGCTGTGCGGATCACTTCTTTCAGCTCTTTCAGGGGCGCCGAATGAACAATCCCAACAAGGGCTGCCTGGTCTTTTATCGTGGGTTGTTTCCCCATCCAGATGATGTCATCAATGTCGATATCATTTCCGAATATCCATTCCTGATCATGGTCCAGATCGATCAAACCAACCAGGTCGGGATGGTCCAAACCAAAAAAGTAAGAAAAATTGCTATCCTGACGAAAGGCATAAGTATTTGCCGGGTAATTAAATGGAACTTCCTGGTTCCCTATAAATAAAACAATTCCTCCGGGCAGTCCGGGCCGTAGTTTTTTCCGGCGTTCGATATAAACATCTGAAGAGAACATAATTTAGATTGGATTTGAATTGTGAAAATTTTGTATAATTTATTTTATCATGAGGATATTTCCTTCTAATTTTGAAACAATGAACAAATATATTAAAAGGTTGTTATGAATTCTTCTTTTTTACGATTTTCTTCCATCACAAAAAAAATCTGGATGTCGCTTCTGGGTATTTTTCTGATGATCTTCCTGGTGGTCCACCTGGGTATCAATCTATGTTTGTTACGCAGCGACGGAGGCGCCTGGTTCAATGCCGCGGCCCATTTCATGGGGACAAACTATATCGTGAAGGTGTTTGAGGTTATCCTTTTCGGGGGGTTCATTTTGCACATTCTTATCGGGACCATCCTCCAGATACAGAACTGGATGTCCCGTCCGGTAAGGTATAAGGTTACCAATAAAACCTATACCCCTTTCCTGTCAAAGTATATGATCTATACCGGAATTATCATTCTAATATTCCTCCTTATTCATTTTATGAATTTTTATTTCATCAGGTTAGGATGGGTAAGCAATCCGAACATCACGGCTGAAGGGGAACCTGATTTCTATCTGATCGCACAGGAACTTTTTGTACAACCCGCGTATTCCCTGCTGTATATTATCCTGATCATAATCCTGGGATTCCATCTGAATCATGCTTTCCAATCGGCCTGGCAAACCCTGGGAGTAAATCATCCACAGTATAACGGTTTTATACGGTGGTTCGGGACCATCTATGCCATTCTTATTCCTCTTGGTTTTATTTTTATTCCATTATACTTTTTACTTATTCGCTAAGCATCATGGCTGAATTAAATGCAAAGGTCCCATCGGGCCCGTTAAGCAGTAAATGGTCGCGTTATAAAGATCATCAGAACTTAGTCAATCCGAACAATAAGCGTAAGCTGGATATTATCGTGGTCGGTACCGGGTTAGCTGGCGCATCAGCTGCGGCATCGCTGGGTGAAATGGGCTTTAACGTAAAGATTTTCTGCTATCAGGACAGTCCGCGGCGGGCCCACAGTATTGCGGCCCAGGGAGGGATCAACGCTGCCAAGAATTATCCGAACGATGGCGACAGTATTTACCGGTTGTTTTATGATACCATCAAAGGTGGCGATTACCGTGCCCGTGAGGCCAATGTCTATCGACTTGCCGAGGTCAGCAATGCCATTATTGATCAATGTGTGGCGCAAGGCGTCCCCTTTGCCAGAGAGTATGGCGGATCGCTTGAAAACCGCTCTTTTGGCGGCGCCCAGGTTTCCCGGACATTTTTTGCCAGGGGACAAACCGGGCAGCAATTGTTATTAGGCGCTTACAGCGCCCTGAGCCGGCAGATCAAATTGGGTACCGTTAAAATGTTCAACCGGCATGAAATGATGGATGTCGTTATTATCGACGGGAAAGCCCGTGGGATCATTGCCCGCGACCTGATCACCGGTAAGCTGGAACGTCATTTTGGCCATGCTGTAGTAATCGCTTCAGGCGGTTACGGCAATGTATTTTATCTTTCAACCAATGCCATGGGATCCAATGGCAGCGCCATCTGGCAAATTTTTAAAAAAGGCGCCTTTTTCGCCAACCCTTGTTTTACACAGATCCATCCGACCTGCATCCCTGTTCATGGCGATTATCAGTCGAAGCTAACACTGATGAGCGAAAGTTTACGGAATGATGGGCGCATCTGGGTCCCTAAAAAGAAGGAAGACGCGGAAGCCAACCGGAAGGGCAAGTTGAAAGCCAATGACATACCGGAAGAAAACCGCGATTATTTTCTCGAACGCCGTTATCCTGCATTCGGGAACCTGGTCCCACGCGATGTGGCCTCACGGGCCGCCAAAGAACGTTGTGATGCCGGTTATGGCGTAGGCCCGACAGGGCTGGCCGTCTTTCTCGACTTTAAAGAATCGATCGGCCGACTTGGCAAAAACGTGATCGAAGAACGATATGGAAATCTTTTCCAGATGTATGAAAAAATAGTGGATGAAAATCCGTACGAAAACCCGATGATGATCTACCCCGCCGTACACTATACCATGGGGGGGGTCTGGGTTGACTACGAGCTGATGTCAACGGTGACTGGTTTATTTGTTGCCGGTGAAGCCAATTTCAGCGACCATGGCGCCAACCGCCTGGGCGCTTCCGCCCTGATGCAGGGGTTGGCCGATGGCTATTTTGTCCTCCCTTATACCCTTCAGAATTATCTTTCGGGAGAGATCAAAGTCGCCCGGATATCAACCGATAAAACCGAATTTGCAGAGACGGAAAAGAATGTCCGTCAACGGCTTGAAAAACTGATGGCCATCAAAGGCACGAAAACCGTTGATCATTTCCACAAGGAGTTAGGTAAAATCATGTGGGAAAACGTGGGCATGGGACGTACCGAAGCCAGATTAAAAAAGGCAATTGAGCTCATCCGTAAGTTGAGGGCAGAATTCTGGAAAGATGTAAAAATCCCGGGGACCCCTGACGAACTGAATGTGGAACTTGAAAAAGCCAACCGGGTAGCCGATTTCATGGAGATGGGCGAATTGATCGCGTTGGATGCCCTGGACCGTAAGGAAAGTTGTGGGGGACATTTCCGCGAAGAATACCAGACCGAAGAAGGGGAATGTTTGCGAAATGACCAGGATTACAAGTACGTGGCGGCCTGGGAATACAAAAGTGAAGGAAATTTCGTCCTCCATAAAGAACCTTTGGTTTATGAGGAAATTGAGGTAAAACAGAGGGTATACAAATAATTGACCATTGACCATTGACTATTGACTATTGACAAATTAAAAAAGTATTAGATTTTAAGTTCTGGTTTTGAATTTTAAGTTTTGAGTTTTAAGTTGACAGCGATATGAAATTAATCCTGAAAATCTGGAGGCAGAAGGATGCTAAATCTTCCGGTAAGTTTGTTACCTACAACCTGGATAATATCTCGCCCAATTGTTCCTTTCTTGAAATGTTAGACATCCTGAATGAACAGTTGATCAGTCAGGATAAAGATCCGGTTGTTTTTGACCATGATTGCCGGGAAGGGATCTGCGGGATGTGCAGTTTGTATATCAATGGCCGGCCACACGGACCTGATGACGCTGTAACGGCTTGTCAGCTTCACATGAGGAAATTCAGGGATGGTGATACGATTATAATTGAGCCCTGGCGCGCCAAACCGTTCCCCGTTATAAAAGACCTGATGGTTGACCGGACCGCTTTCGATAAGATCATTCAGGAGGGAGGGTATATCTCGGTCAATACCGGGGGGGCTGCTGAAGCAAGCAGCATCCTGGTGAGTAAAAAAAATGCCGAGCTGGCCATGGACGCCGCTGCCTGTATCGGATGTGGCGCGTGCGTGGCCGCTTGCAAAAACGCTTCTGCCATGTTATTTGTATCAGCAAAAGTTTCCCAGTTTGCCCTGCTTCCGCAAGGACAACTCGAAGCTAAGGAGCGCGTAAAAAAGATGGTTAAAAAAATGGATGAGCTTGGATTCGGAAACTGTACCAATACCTATGCCTGTGAAGCCGAATGTCCCAAGCTGATCTCCCGGTCGAACATTGCGCGCATGAACCGGGAATTTTTCTGTGCAAAGGTCAGTTGATCAAGGATTCTGGATGCTGGATGCATTTTCATTTAAATGAACAGCATTCTTTATTTGATCTGGATGATACAATAAGCATACTCTTTATCCGACATCACAAATTCCAGCGGGGTGACCTGTTTTCCCTGACCGTAATCCCAGTATGAAGCTTCTTTGACCCAACGCTGAAAGCCTACGGTATTAAGTATATACAACTGCCACCCGGGTTTAGCATATTTCATCCAGGTATTTATGACATCGACCTTGAAAGAATCTTCTTCTGTATCATCAAAATATACGGCAGAAGAAATCCAGGTTTTTGCAGGTTCAAAGTTTAATGAGGAAGTCCATACCGCCTTGTCATGATAATCCGGATGGGGTGATCCCGGCTTCCATTCCGGATATTTCCGGGTCCCGTCATAGTCATGGGAGCTCCAGGCATACCAATAGATGCTACCATCATCTTTTTTGTCTTTCAGCAAATCGCTTTTTGTCTTAAACAAGTCATTCATCATTGATTCATAGGTTTGGCCCTGTGGCAAAAGGGCCCTCAGATCCAACCGGTCAGCGCCGGCTTTGACGTAAAATATTCCATTCTGATAGTCGAACTGAGCCGGGTCATATTTGTTATATGAAGGCCGTCCACCAATGGATACCGCGATGGAGCCATATCCGAAAGCCTTGAAATAGGCAGGGTCAGGCCCTTCAGGAGGGGAAATAAACGCGACCAGCAAAATGGTCGTAAATACAAAAATGCAGGTTTTCATTTTTTTCATGGTGTTTGGTTTTTGATTCACAATGGCGTTTGGGGGAATATTATTTTGAGGATAAATTATACGATCTGCCAGCAAACAACCGGTTGTTACCTGAAAAAAGAAGAAGCAGCGTGTGGTGTTTTAACCAGTTTGGACCTCGATAGGGAGTATAGCAAGAAAACCGGCTATGACAAATATAGGCAAAGAATTTCCTGTATGCAAATATTTTTATGGATCATATTACTTTTCGTCTTTGAACCGGATTAAGGATAAAAAATAAGATGAAATTACTTCGTTTCAAACCGGTTGAAATCCGTTCGAGGGTTTGTTTTATTGGAAAATCTAAAAAAATCTTACATTACCAGGTAAGATCGGTTTCATTGGTCCCGCAAATTGAGGCGCCGTTTAAGGTAAAGCCTTCTGAACAGGTCCCGGAAATATTCTGGCAATAGACAATGTTTTGATTCCGTTACAGGATAAAATCGGCAAGGGATCCCAATTGGAACGTATCAGAAAGTACATCAGGAAAAATCCTGCCCATTGGAAATAAATATCGTCCAAACATATTTTCAGCTAAATTTGCAAGGATTGAGGATTACAGATGGGAGATGGGGGATGGGAGATAAAAAGAAAACCATGCGGTTTAGTGAAATTCCCGGACAGGAGGAGATTAAGAAGAAGCTGGTACAGACCGTCATTGACCAGAGGGTTAGCCATGCCCAATTGTTTTTTGGTCCTGAAGGGTGTGGTAAGCTGGCCCTGGCAATTGCCTATGCGCAATTTATCAATTGCACCAACAAGCAAAATCTATCTCAGGTTGACTATGCAAATGACGAATTACGGTTAACGAACGGTTTAAAAATCGATTCCTGTGGCGTTTGTCCATCCTGTATAAAATATCAGAAACTGGCACATCCCGACCTCCATTTTATTTACCCCGTTGCCACAACTAAAAAAGTGCCGAAAAAGCCGCAGAGTAAGTTTTTTATTGACGACTGGCGAAAGTTTCTTTTCAATACCAATTTTCAGGCAGGGCTTCAGGGCTGGTACGAAGCCATTGAACTGGAAAACAAGCAGGGTATCATCAATGCCGAAGATTGTAATGAGATCATTACAACACTCAGTTATAAAAGTTATGAATCGGATTATAAGGTAATGATCCTGTGGATGGTCGAGAAATTATTTTATTCAGCCGCCCCAAAAATCCTGAAGATATTGGAGGAGCCCCCGGAAAAAACTTTATTCCTGCTGATCTCCGAAGATCCGGATCAAATCATAAAAACGATCTTATCCCGTACCCTTCTTGTAAAAATCCCCGGGGCGCCAGTACTTCAGGAGGGACGAACCGAAGAAGAAGCTGTTCATTTCGAGTCATTCAGGCAATGGATGCGTTTATGTTATAGCGCAAATATCGGTAAATTGATCCCGTTTACGTCAGAACTGGCGCGGCTGGGAAGGGAAAAACAAAAAGGTTTTCTCACTTATAGCCTGAAGGTGATTGGCCTTTGTGCTTCAGTCAATTTAAGAAAGCAATTACCAGGAGGGATTGAGGGGGATGAATTGAAATTTATCCGGGATTTTTCACCTTTTATCCGCTCTGAAAACCTTTCCTCGTTCAATGATCTCTTTAACGCGGCTATCTTTCATGTTGAGCGTAATGCACATGCTCCCACCCTATTCTTAGACCTGTCGCTTAAAATAGTACGGCTGTTTAATCCGAATTTTGTACCTTTGTCATGATTTAGAAGGAAATGGAAGACGAAGAACTGCATCAGGATCATCAAGCTGAAATAGAGAAACAGGAAGAAAGTTCTGCTGATCAGGATATTTATGAGTTTCATCCAGCCAAAATGGCTGAAAATCCCTTTTTAACCCGTGGATGTTGTCAGCCCCCCAGATTGTATCATAAGAACGAATCGGTCTTTCAGCATCGGTGTAGCAAATTCGATTCCTTTGACTGGATGAAAGATATTCCGGTCGTCGAAGGATCTCCGGTTTTTGACATTGTGGAAGTCCGGTTTAAAAACAGCCGGAAAGACTATTACCGTGTACCTCCGGATCTGGAACTGGTGGTTGGCGATATGGTTGCCGTTGAAGCCTCTCCCGGACACGACATCGGGATTGTTAGCATGGCAGGTGAAATGGTACGGTTTCAGCTCCGTAAGAAAAATTTCCCTGTTGCATCGGAAGATATTAAAAAAGTCTATAGAAAAGCCAGGCTGACCGACATAGAAAAATGGGTTGCTGCCGTTGAACTGGAGACTTCGACCATGTTCCGGTCACGCGCAATCGCCGAGCAATTAGGCCTTCAGATGAAGATCAACGATGTGGAATACCAGGGTGACAATACCAAGGCGATCTTTTATTATTCAGCCGATGACCGGGTTGATTTCCGGGAATTGATCAAACTACTGGCCGAAGAGTTTAAAGTCCGGATCGAGATGCGTCAGATCGGGGCGCGGCAGGAAGCAAGCCGCCTGGGAGGAATTGGTTCCTGCGGACGGGAATTGTGTTGTTCCACCTGGATGAGTGATTTCAAATCGGTTACAACAGGGGCTGCCCGCGTTCAGCAACTCTCACTAAACCCGCAAAAGTTAGCAGGACAATGCGGAAAGCTTAAATGTTGCCTGAATTATGAATACGAGTCCTACCTTGATGCCATTAAAAACCTTCCGAATCCTGAGATCCGGTTAAAAACAAAACGGGGTGAAGCCGTTCATCAAAAGACTGATATTTTCAGAAGACTGATGTGGTATTCCTATCTGAACGACATGAATAACCTGTTGGCTATTCCGGTTGAAAATGTGATCCTGATCCAGGAAGATAATAAAAAAGGGAATATGCCTGAGAAACTGGAAGATTATTGTCAGATCACAGAGAAAAAATCAGAATTTGAAAGTGGTGCAGGACAAGATGATCTTACCCGATTTGACCATTTGTAACTGTTATTTTGAAGAGAATATCATGCTCATCAAACCGGAAAAGAAATACCTGCTGTTTTTCATTTTACTGATAGTGATATTTACTGCATGTGATTCAAACCGGGTGTTCGATGAAAACAAGACCGTTGAAAATGGAAAATGGAAAGTCAATAACAAGTTCCGGTTTGATGTTCCCGTTGAAGATATCCTTTCGCGGTATGATTTTTATCTCTATGTAAGGAATGCCGTAGATTACCCTTTTAGCAACCTTTTCCTTTTTATTACCACCATATTCCCAAATGGTCAGTTATCGCGGGATACTGTAGAACTGACCTTAGCCGGTTATGATGGTCGTTGGCTGGGATCAGGGATGGGAAGCGTAAAATACAATCAGTTTCTTTTTCAGAAAGGCGTGATGTTCCGGCAGAAAGGAAAGTACAGTTTTGAATTTGAACAAGCCATGCGGGTCAATGAACTCAAAGGCATACAAGATATCGGTCTACGCATCGAAAAAGAATGAACGATATATCACATATCCCGATCCTCAACGAAATGTCACCCCGGCCGGACAAAGGGCGAAATACAAAAAAATACCTGAAGGGATTTTGGATTTCATATATTATTGTGATCCTTCTTATTGCAGTATTTTTCGTGGGAATAGCCTATGGGGTTTTCGGGAAGATGCCGACTTTCGAAGAACTCGAAAACCCAAAAAGCAATCTTGCCTCAGAAGTGATTTCATGCGATGGGAAACTTTTAGGAAAATATTATATTGAAAACCGCTCCAATGCTCAGTTCCAGGATCTTTCACCCAATGTCATCAATGCCCTGATAGCTACCGAAGATGCCCGTTTTGAGAAGCATTCAGGCGTGGATATGATCGCCATTGTCCGCGTGATGTGGGGCATGGCCACAGGTTCTTCCAAAGGAGGCGGTTCCACCATCACCCAGCAATTGGCTAAAAATCTTTTCCCTCGTAAACAAGACCGGTCATTTGGTGAAACCGTGTTGATCAAATTCAAGGAGTGGATCACTGCAATCAAATTGGAACGGAACTATTCAAAGGACGAGATCATCGCCATGTACCTGAACACAGTCGATTTCGGAAGTCAGTCTTATGGGATCAAATCGGCTGCCAAGACCTATTTCAACAAAGAGCCAAGCCAGCTTAATGTTGAAGAGGCAGCCGTACTGATCGGCGCCCTGAAAGCGCCGACATGGTTCAGTCCCGTACGTAATCCCGAACGCTCTCTTGAACGCCGCAATGTGGTGCTTTCCCAGATGCAAAAATATGAGTATATCAGCCAGTCTGAATATGATTCTGTAAAAAACCTGCCCATCGATATGTCAAGCTACCGCATCCAGGACCATACGACCGGTATTGCCACCTATTTCCGTGAATACCTTCGCATGATCATGTCCGACTGGTGCGCACAACATCCGCGCGAGGATGAAACGCCATATAACTTATACCGTGATGGGTTGAAAATTTATACCACCATTAACTACCGGATGCAGGAATATGCCGAACAGGCTATGCTCCAGTATCTTGGCAAGGAATTGCAACCCAGCTTTTTCGCCCATTGGAAAGGAATGCCCAATGCCCCATTTGTTTTTGAAAAAAACGTGGAGAAAAAAGAGATCAACAGTTTGATGATGTCAGCCATGCGACGTTCCGACCGTTATCTCCACATGAAAACGGAAGGATATAGCGACGAACAGATATTACAGGATTTCAGGATCCCGACCAAAATGAAGGTTTTCTCTTACCGGGGAGAAATTGATACTATTATGACCCCCATGGATTCGATCCGGTATTATAAATTTTTCCTGCAGTCGGGACTGATGTCAGTAGATCCGCATACCGGCCAGGTAAGAACTTACGTGGGGGGTATTGACTACCGTTTTTTCCAGTATGATCATGTCAAGCTGAGCAAGCGTCAGGTCGGTTCAACATTTAAGCCCTTTCTTTATACGCTGGCCATGCAGGAGGGAGAATCGCCGTGCTCGCGTTATTTGAATGTCCAACCGGTCATCGATTTGGGAAATGGCGACGTTTGGGCCCCTGAAAATTCTGATGATCAACGAAGGGGGGAACAGGTAACCCTGAAATGGGCATTGGCCAACTCCAACAACTGGGTATCGGGCCAGCTCATCCGGAAATACTCACCCAAAGCTGTGGTTGCCATGGCCCATAAAATGGGCGTTACCAGCGATATTCCTGCCGTGTACTCCATCGCGCTCGGTTCCTGTGACCTTAGCTTGTATGAAATGGTCGGCGCTATGAGCGTTTTTGCCAATAAAGGAGTTTACATAGAACCCTCCTTCATCACCCGGATCGAAGATAAGAACGGTAATGTATTGCAAACATTCACTACAAAATCGCAGGAAGCAATCAGCGAAGAAACTGCCTGGCTGATGATCCAGCTAATGAAAGGGGTTGTGGAAGTGGGAACGGGCGTAAGGCTTCGGTATAAGTATGGTTTTGACAACCCGATTGCCGGGAAAACAGGAACTTCCCAAAATCAAAGCGACGGTTGGTTCATGGGGATCACACCCGACCTGGTTACCGGTGTATGGGTTGGCTGCGAAGACCGGGCAGCCCATTTCCGAACCATTACCCTGGGACAAGGCGCCAATATGGCCTTACCCATCTGGGCCCTTTATATGCAGCGGGTTTATGCCGATCCCAGCCTGCATATCTCAAAACGTGAATTTGATCCCCTTAAGAAACCCCTTGAAGTTGACCTCGACTGCGGTGGAGATGAAGGTACTGCCGCTCCACCCAAAGGAAAGAAAAAGAAGAAGCGCGTGATCGACACGGACGAGTTCTGATATTCAGGATGTTAGATGACTATATCTATTCAATGGTTATTTCGTAAATCTCACCTTCATAATCAACCTTGGGGAAAGGAATGTTATCCTGGGAATAGGCTGAACCGATCCACCATTTGGTGTTATGAAATTCCTGGGTGATGATCAGCAGCATCTGGTTATTCGGGATCGACGTGACGGTCTCATCCATATACCCCACTACCCGCATTTTATCTTTCGAGGGACCAATCCGCCATATAATCTTATCGGGTTGCCAGTCGATCTGAAAATAATACCAATCTGAGCCAAATAGTTCATTGTCAGGTTCCGGTGTTTTCTGGGTCAGGGCCCGGTAATTCTTATCCCACCTGTGCGCCCAGTAAGTTTTATTCTGATATCTTACCGGGTAGCATCCATCATGGAATTCAGCAGGTTGCCAGCAAGCCATGTCCCAGTTGGTACAACAAACAGCAATTTTGTCATCATCGGCTAAAATCTCTTCGGGAAAAGGAACATTCCAGTCCTGCACGTTATTCTGGTCGTCGATCCCATTGTTATAGGCCGGTGGCAGCGTCCATGAAGGGCAATAGGGCACCGTTTTCAGGATCTCAAAATCAATCTCGGAATAACCCACATTTTTCACCCGTTGGTCCTGCTGCCCTCCGTAATAATTGGCCATATATCCTCCTTTGGAACAGTCGCGCCGGAAATTCCAGTCCGCCTGGCTCATGGTGATCAACCAGATGGCATTGGTAATACCGTTCCACATGTTGTCCTTGTTGAGTAATTCCGTCAGTTTGCATTTGACGGTCCATTTTCCATAAGTCATTCCATGCCGGGTGATCACGCCAACATTCTGTTTTTGCCATTTCCCGAATTCCGATTTGGGATTCCGGATCATGATCTTATGGTCCACCGGATCGGAGATAACCGTCTCACAGGGCCGCGGGGCTACCGAAGCAGTAATTGATATCAGCTCTTCCTTGGGGTAAAATCGTTTGTTCCAGTTGTAGTCCATCCGCGAATAATGATCATTGAGCACATCGGATATGACCGGGATGTTGTTCATCTTTGTTGAAGGATCAATAAAATGGACAAACTGGTCAAAGGCAGCTTTACGATACAGGGAAGTATCATTGCCACATCCTGCCTTCCTGTTCTGTTCTGCAACTTCTTTGGTAAAAGAATTCGGATTGATATAGATGCCTGCCCCGGGATCGGGCTTCGCAATCACAGTCAATTGGTCCGGGAAGCGCTGGATGATTGTATTTTTCAGGTTTTTCCCGGGACCGTATAGAAAATAAAAGTATGGATTAACGAAACCGGTAGCCTCTATCACGCCAATGTTTTGTACGCTTACGGGAATTCGTTTTTGTTCGATGATATCCGGTGTGGTAACAACCAGGACGAAACTGTAATTTCCCACGCGGGGGTTCCGTTTCCAGCGGTCGTTATGATTGTTTTCATAATAACGTTGCTCATCCCGGGGATTCCCCACGATGCGAAATTTATTGCTGATCTGGTGGAACTCATTGTCTGCGGGGATCATATCAGTTTCAGCAAAAGTAGTCGATACGGTTTCCCAACTCCCGTAGAAATTTTCCCAGGCATTGGGATGCTGCCGTGTCGTATCCTGCGTATCCTGTTCCGGAAATTTGTAAGATTCGTTCTGATAATATATCTTATATAAAAATTTCCGCGGGGTGGGCCCGGTATTTTTTATTTTAAATTCCAGATCAAAAAAACCACCAGCGACCTGCCGGACAGTCGGAATGATAAAGCCCTGATCAATAGCCTCGGTATAATCTAAATACAACGGCTTGTCATGGTCCCAGTTGGCCATGGGGTTGAAATCCCGCACCGAAAACTGTTCGTTGGCCGCTTCCGGCGATTGGGTTGACTGCCCGCATGAAATGAATAACCAGGAAAATGAGAAAAGGGTGGTAAAGATTATTGCAGCCATGTGAGAAAGTTTGCGGTTAACAGGAAAAGGTCCGGGAGGGTTCACGGGAAAATTCATTGTCAGTTTTTTTTCTTTTCAGGAAGTAAATAAAGCTCGGTAAAATCGGGCAGGATGTTTTTATACTGCCGTTCTTTGGCAATGCGGCCTATCACCATGAAACCAGGTTTCGAAGGAGAAGTAAAAGATCCCGGGATAAGCTCAAGCGACTCATAATACTTGGGATTATGATCTTTGTCGTAGCCCTGGAAATCGACCGAGGAAAGGATCTGGAATGTGCTATCGTTAAACCGTATTTCTTTCAGGTCGTATCGCCAGTCGCGGTTATAACGGAATATCCTGGCGGCGCTTCCTCCCTGCTGGTTCAGGGTAAAAAACCGGTCGGTTGTTTTCAGGGTATCAAGACCGATGATTTTGCCGACAAAACCTTGTTTTCCGGAAAAGAGGGGTATCCAGTATCCGGAAGTGAATTTCCTGAAGGTATAGGCGGGTTTCCCGGTCCCCTTTTCTTTGGTAACCGTGAGAATGACATCGGCAATGGAACCGGCAATAAACCGGCCCGGGTTCATCCCGAATTCATATTGTTGGCTGTTCCATTCAGGGATAGGGTCAGAATTATTGTCAGTTGATATTTTCCAGGTCCCGCCGGTATTTCCCGAAGGGGCAAATGCCATCAGCTTCCAGGTCCCGCCAGGACCTACTGTAAGTACTTCCGTTTTATTGTCACCATTGAAATCTCCGCAAAGTAAACGATCAGAAGGAGTATCAGATTGCCAGAGGATCTTCAGGGAGGTTTGCAGGGATCCTGAATTGGAACAGATCCCTGAGACAGGCTCAATTCTGATCAGCGCCCATTTTTTATCGGTACAAAGAATGAACTGGCTGTTTGATCCGGAAAGAAATTTTCCATCCAAAAGTTTTTTAATCTTCCCGAGTGGTGTAATTAGTCCTGAATTAGAGATGATCACCTTACGGAATTCATTGGAAGAAGGGCAAAATGTAAAAAGGACTAATTTTCCATCCGGTCCGGCTGTCAGCAGATCATTGGCGCCCGAACCCAGGAAATTACCGGAAACTGATGGGGCATTGGGCAATATTTCGGCCGGGGCGACAGGTTTTCCAACTTCTGCTTTTTCAAGAAATGAAACCGGCCAGGGCGGAAAATTGAACCGGGGGACAAAAGCATTTCCCCTCGTCATGTCAACCAGCGCTGAATCGCCCCTCCGGTCAACCGGCCCACCGAAAACGATATAATAATCATCGATGAGAATGTCGGCGCTGCTCGTATTCCAGAAATAGACCTGGAGTTTATAATCGGGCTTGAAAGTCACGGAAGCCATATCAAAATATCCGCTTACCTTGAACCACTTTCCCCGTGGGATCTCCGGGTCCCTCACATCAATCCCCTGCCAGAAAACATTAACGCCGAGTTCGTTGGATGCGGCAAAGACAAAAGATCCTTTGACCTCGTTTTTTGTGGGAAAGACGTAAATCCATGCGCTCAGGGCAACTGCTTTCAGTTTTTCAACCCCAATTTCCCCTGCCTTTCTTTCGATGGTCAGGCTGTAACTGTTCTGACCAAATGCTTTAACAGAATACTGTCCCGAGTGGGCGATCCCTTTGTACATTCCTCCTGGGGTATCTTTTCCCTGGTCAACTTCAAAATCAAAGTAAAGGGAGCCCGGGGCCCGGGTATGGATCTGCCGCGGGTTGGCAAACTCCTTTTCTGCGGAAGCCGGGAGTTTTACTATCCGGGTGAAAGGGAAGTATTTCAGTCCGAGGGCAACCACTACAACGGAAAAGAGCAGTAAGAAGCTGAAGATCAGTATTTTTTTCGTTTTTTTAGTCATTCATACAGGCTTAATGGATTCGTATCAGTTTAATATTGCCCTGGTAATCGCTGGTCATCATGCGGCAAAAATAAATTCCGGGAGCCAAAGGATTTCCGTCATCGTCGTTTCCATTCCAGATAACGAAATGTTCCCCGGTAACCTGGTTTGTATGAACAAGGGTACGCACGGGATTGCCCTGGAGGTTACAGATTGTTATGGTCACGGAAGATGGTTCCTGAAGCTGATAACGGATTGCGGTTTCCTGTGAGAAGGGGTTAGGATAGTTCCCCGTTAACCGGGTATCTGATGGTTTCACGGAGTTGTCCGTACCCACATGATAACTGACATTCAGCGTGACCGGGACCACAACCTTGTTGTTGTAATAATCGCGGACAATGAGGTTACACTGATACGTTTTGGGGAGTAACCCGGTTGCATCGATGGTAAAAGCTATCGTATCAGTCTGGTTATGGGCCAGGCTGCCAGTGAGTTGATCCAGCGTCAGCCACTCATTGCCCAGGCCGGAATTGTTAATTTTCACATTACCAGGTATTTGATGAGGCCCAATGCCAATACTGTCACCGGAGAGATTATATACAATGAAAATATCGTCCGTGTAATTGTCGGAGATACTTCCGGTAATGGCTGCCGTTGCTGTTTCTCCGGATTTGAGAACACCCTTACCACTTGTGGTTTCTCCATGCCAGTTAAGGGAATTTCCCATTCCGGGTGTTTCCAGAAGGAGTAATTCGCCCAGGGAACCACCCGAGAAATTAGTGGCACCGGTAATATTAATCCCCGGTGGAAAATCCATTTTTATATGTTTAATGCCTTCGTTGTCAGCGCTGCCGTTATGGGCATTAAACGTCCAGTTAAAAACCTGGCCCGGTATAAATTGCCCGTTGCTACAGGTAATGGACGATCCGTAAAGATTGTTGGGCGGATTGTCCGGGCTATTTGAAGTGGTATCAAAGACCATGACAGAATAAGGCATGATCCCTCCGCCAAGATTGGTCACCTGGATGGTATCGGTTACTGATTCGCCCGGGTGCAGGTTCTCCTCAAAAGAGAGCGGGCCGGCAGAAAGTTCCGGTAAAGCACCTTCTAACAAGGGCATTGAAATGATATCGACGATACATCCATCCCACCCGGCGCTTACCGAATAGTCCTTATGATATATCCATGAAAAAGTGTGATACCCTGCCGGAACCGGAAAAGACACCAATTCCCAGGGAACTATGCCGTCCCAGCGGGCCAATTCAAAGCCATCCATTTTAAAAGAAAGGTAATCATAATTATTATTGTTCGGATCATCTTCACAGGAAACATATTTCCAGAAGCTGATTTCGCCAGCCGTTAAAACGTGAACGTTGATGTTCATATAGCTTTCCGCGTTATCTGTAACTGCTCCCGACCGGGCTGCATACAATCCGTCAACAACCACGTCGGTCTGAAGCGACCAGGGAAATTGTCCTGAGAAGAACCAGGGAAATTTACTGAAATCGCCTGTTTCAAAATTTTCAATGATCTGTCCCGAAAGAAGGAACAAGGTATCATGGGTTGAAAAACCATTGTTGGCAGACAGGTCAGATGCCATCTCGTAGAGATGTTCGAACGAAGCATCAGGACTTGCCGTAACGTGAAAGGTCAGCGTCGCGGTCGAATCCGGGCCCATCAGGCTGATGGTTCCCGTGTTGGGATTGATAATCAGGCAGCTATCCATGGGATTCAGTTGGACTGTGATGGATGAGGCTTTGGCGCTTCCCGAGTTCTTATAAGCAATTTCTATATCAGCGCTTTCACCGGGATCAAGCATTCCATTATCCCCGTCAGCAAGATGGAGGCTGGTTATAGATAAGACCGGGGCCCCGGCTACCAGGCTGATGGAACGTTCAAAGTCAAGCCCATCGCCTGTGACCTGCATAAGGAGCTGGAAATTATGCCTATCGGGCACACCGGGGTCAACATTAAATGAAAACACCCCGGGCAGGATCAGGATCTCGCCTCCATTTACCACAGGAATAAACTCTGTACTATCGATCAATGTAATATAGGGATCATCAATGAGGATTGTTATATGGATATCGTTGAAAGCCTGAGCGCCAATGTTGATTATTTTCAGCGCAACTTCAGCAGTTTCGCCAAACTCGATGAGACTGTCCCCGCCAGAGGTAACAATCGGGTCAACCGATAACCCGGAGGTGCTGAAAAGTAAAGTTTTCAGGGTTGCAACATTGTTGTTATCGGTAGCGCGGAGTTTAAGTGGTACATTTTGATAGAAATATTTGGGGGTACCCGTAAAATGACCTTCTTCTGAAAGGCTCATTTCGGCAGGATAACCAGTTGTCAAAAATTTGTCAAGGGTATTGTCGGGGATTCCAGGGACATTGTTGTACGCCGAAAACTGGTAATTTTTATTGTCCCCACCGGATAATCCCGCAGTCCATGTTGTGCCGTCCGGATAATTCATGTCGCCATAATAAAATTCAATGGTACCATCAGGAAAAAGTTTCACGGCAATGTTGACGGGGTATCCCTGCAAATTATTAACGGAGGCTTTCCATCGGATGATGGCATAATTGACATTACCTTCGTACCAGATCCCTTGTCCGGCCGAAGGAATTATCCCAAGATCGGCCATAAAAGGAGAGATAATGTTTGTTTGCCTGAATAACAACATATTATCAACCTGGTATGGATAATGATATGGCTGGTCATCAAAGAGGATGTATCCGTCGGCATAGACATATAATGTATTCACCGTTTTATTATAGAACGGGAAATCGAAATCGAGTGTTTTAGTTGCATAGCCCGAGTTGTTGTTGGTAAGGGCCAGTTGTTCGTAAGACACTTCCGGGAAGGTTGCAGCGCTGGTACTTTCAGCGTAATCGAGTTTTAAATCCCAGTGATATGGCGGTGTACCGCCGGTTGTTGTCAATGTTTCATCATAAGGCTGATATAACAAGGCCGGAGGCAGCGTATCGTTGGCAATGACAGGTTTTTCAAAGTTAAGCGTATAGTTCAGCCCCATCTGGGTGATCCTGTTGTTCAGGATGGCAACATGGGAAACGGGATAAGCAGTCTCAACCGGGATGGTATTGGTATAGTCCATCAGCGACCAGTTGACAATTTCACCATCGCTGCTGTTGTCAGGATCCTTTTCCTGCACCTGTAAAAAATAACGGATTGGTTCACCCGGGTCGATCTGGTTCATCAGGGGTGTCAGGTCAAGCCCGAATTCGATGGTCTTGTCTTCTTCAGTATAACCACCCTGCATATAGTGATCGCCTCCCTGGAAGTTGAATATGGGAAATTCCAGGACAAAGGAAGGGGCCAAAGCATTCAGGTCGGTACTGATGCCAGCGGTGATTTTCAGCTTATTCCGCGAAGTATGTTTGAGTTTGACTTTCATGGTCAGTTGCGGGTTGCAGGTATCCTTAACATCCAATACATAGATCGTATGGTTCCAGATCCCTCCGTATTCAATTGCATCGGCCACATTTTTGTACATGGTATAGCAGAATCCCTCATTGCTGCATCCCGGTCCGGCGTAACCATTGGAAAATTTCAGTCCGCCGACTTCACAGTCATGCAGATCCACAACTCCATCGCCATTGATGTCAATATTGGTGGTATATAATCCATCCCCGTTAAAATCATACCGGATGGCATCGTTATATCCGCATATCGTGTAAGCATGTGAAGCATAACTTCCCCAGTAGGTTTGCACATATTTTCCTCCCTCCGGGGTGAAGGGCGGAAGGGTGGTTGAAGGGGTACAGAAATAAGAACCATAGATATTTCCAACGCCGCCAATGGGATCGCCATGCAGGTGGTCGAATATCCAGTATTTGAGGGTCAGAAGGCCTTCGGGGGTATCGGCCCTTATTGCTTTCACGCTGGTAAGCCGGTTGTGCATCCCGCGATAGTAAAGGTCATAACCCGAAATCCAGCGGGTAAAACCACCATAACCCAGGGTCCCTCCGTAATCTGCCACATTCATGTTACCACACATCCTTACAATTTCCCAGGAATCAAAAAAGCTGACGCCGGTATAATTTTCGCCACCATTGAGAAAATCCCAGGTAAAATGGGTGGGATAGGTATTTTCGGGCGTATTGGCCTCTAAATCGCGGAGCCGGTCTATCTCGTATGTAAAATTAAAGGCGATCCCGGCCGATTGACCACATTCGTATCCGGATTGCTGGGTAATGTCACGGAAGAATTTTTCTTTAGAATTATCAACGAATACAGGTAACAGCGGTGCATCAGGCCCCTTATAGGCATCCGGTAGTTTCAGTTCGGGGACATTTGACAGAACAAACAATTCCTGAGGGGTAAGCGAAACAGGCCCTTTGCCCTCAAGGGCCGGGTAATCCTGGGCGTTTAACTGCAAAACGGATAAAACCATGACAGTTAAAGCAAGGAGGAAACTTTTTTTCATGGAATTGAGGTACAATTAATTACTACAAACTTACGGTTTCTTCTTCGATTGTTCATACGTGTAAACAGCATCCCTTCGCATGATGGTATCGAGGGGGACCTGTTGATCCCGCGCCTTTTTCTCAACCAGGGCCAGCCAATCGGCATTATTCCTGATATTCATGATGATGTAATCGATGCTGTCCGCGTAACTTTTTCCTTCCAGGGTATTAAAATTACTATAAAACACATAGGCTGCATCTTCATGGATCATTTCTTCCAAAGATTTTCCCTGTAATCTTGCTTT
>JALNWE010000031.1 GCA_023231065.1 Bacteroidales bacterium | reverse complement strand
GAAGGAGCTTCCATGGTTTTAGCCGAAGAATTAACCATCATCAGATCGGTATTTGCTGTCCCCAGACGGTAACGTCCCATCCGGTAATCATTTCCGAAATAAGGAAGTCCAAACCAATTGAGTCTATAACCGGACAAAATATTAAATTCTTCGGAAGCGGTTTCACCGATTGTTGAAAACCATTGTCCCGAAACAATCCTGAAAGCATTGTTGACATCCCAGGGGTTGATGGTGTAATACTTTTCATACAGGTCGAATGTCCATGTGTTGGTACGGAAAACATTTAGAGAGGCATCATACATACTGGCCAGAAATTCAGCCAAAACTCCTTTTTTATCCTGGTCGCTGATCCGGATTTTCCACTCTTCCTTTGCACCGGGATCCAGTTTGTCGCGGAAGGTCTCACAGACAATATCAAGTTTTTTATTTGCGTATGGGACCGTTATGACCTGACTATTCTGGAAAGCCCTGTTATTTTTGACAAAAAAGAAATTGACAGAAAAATTTCCCCGGTCTGATTCATGGATTGGAATCTCGAGCAGAAGCGAACGGTTGTTAAGCAACAGCCATTCCCTTGAAATAAGACTGTCGTGACGACGGATCTCATAAATGAGGTTGATATTTTCTTCTTTTGAACCCATGATGAAACGCGCAGTTTCGCCTGGTTCACCCGATGTTTTTAAAGGAACGAACCAGTTCATTGTCTGAATGGGAATTTCTTTTGAACCCGGATCAAAGACTGTAAAAACAATAGTTTTGCTGATTTTTTCCCCGAACGGATCGACAGATGAAAGGACGAGTTGATAAATCCCCGGTTGCAACCCGGTTGGGTAGAAACCACGGGACATTTTTGTAAAATGAAGTACACTATCAACTCCGGTGTTTAAAACCTGTTCGAATAATCCCGGATCTGCAGACCATGTTGCCGGATTATTATCCTCACCATAAATATCATTTGGGAACTGGTTATAAAAGTCGTCCCTTGCAATGGTCATAAGGTCAGGACGCGCCCAAACCCTTGGTTTGAATACATGATCCGGTTGATGCAAATGTTTCAGGTTTATATTTACATCGGCCGGGGTATGGGCGCCATTGAGATTGGTGGTGGAAATTGTAAATAAACTATCTGATAAAAGGTTGACCAGTTCAGGGATATTGGTCCCGATCAGCAGCGATTGATATCCAATTGAAACCGTTTGGACGGACGATTGCATTTCACCCGTGATATCAGTTACGTCGGCATAAACCCGGAAATCAAATACAGGATTTGACTTCTTTTCCACTGAGAAATCAGGAATTGCGCGGAAATCAATGGTAAATTGTCCGTTAATCCCCGTTCTGGTGAATCCATGGGTGATCTCTGTCTCCGGTGAAACAGGAAAAGGCCGGTACCAACCCATATCATAAAATGGAAAACGGGCCGTACGGACCACGCGATATCGGACAATGGCGCCATCAATGGCATTTCCGGCATAAGCTGAGACTTTTCCAGAAATTGTTAATGATTTGCCCAGTTTATAGTTACCTTCAAGCGGATGAAAGACCACTTCGAAAGTCGGACGTTTGTATTCTTCCACAGAAACAGAAACCGAACCTGATTCATTTGAAATCGTCATCAGGCCATTCAGAACTCCCTGTGGAGCGATAAAAGATCCGTTAAACGACCCGAAATCATTGGAGATGAGCTTTGTTTTAGCGATCAGTTGGCCATTCACATCCAGGAAGCTGACTGTCGTGGTCTGCCCTGCGCGGATTTTTGACCGGTCGCCTGTCTTTTCAAGAATGATCCCTTTGAAGTAAACTGGTTGTCCAGGCCTGTAAATGGCACGATCGGTATAAAGCATGGTTTGCTGGTAGGTTCTTTCCGGTGAAGGTTGTACGGGATATAGATAAAAATTGTCAGTAATTAACAGATCCTCTTTATCACGGATCTTCAAAAAGAGGTTTGTTTCACGTTGTTTTTGTTCCGGGGCGGGAATGGAAAAGAATCCTTTATCATCAGAAAAATATTCATTCAGCTTTGTGGCTATATATTTTCTGGAGGTGTAGTCATATATTTTTGTCCAAACTTCTACGGGGATGTTTTTCATGGGCATACCGGTGTTCCTGTCAAGAATAAAATAGTCGAGATTTCCTTTTTCATTACGTTTACTGACATAGCTGATCCGGGTAGACCAGAAAGGGGTAGCGGCATAGGTACAACCGGGATCCCTGAAAGTCTTATCTGTAGATCCCATTAAAACATAAAATCCCGGAGCTACTTCCGGTATTCGGATTTCTGTGGTGTGTTGTTGGTAGTCGCTCATTTCCGGCAGGTTAATCGACCAGGTTTTCGTGGCAGGCTGTTCAGCCAGGTACCGGAAAAAATCTTTTCGTTCCATGGAGGCTGATTTTTCGGCGTATGTTTCAGGTTCTGTTTTTATAAGTCTGAAATTCAATTCTTTCAGGTTTTTAAAACCCAACAGGGCCAGGAATGGATTTTCTGCCGTTACTGCCAATTCACAGGTTATTTGTAAAAAAGGCTCGTGGATCGAACGGAGCAGGCTTTTGCACTTTTTAGCTCCCTCCGAGGCAGGAAAACGCTTTATGGCGTTCTCGCATATTGTTGCAGCATCCAGGATTTCTCCCCGATGGTTTTCCGATTCCAGGGGTCTGTACAATTGTCCTTGGCCGTTAAGCCAATTAGCCAGCTGGTAAGAGACCAGGGTAGTATAAAAAGATTTTTGAAAATTCCGTTCCAGGTTCTCAAGCGCCATCCGGTAAAGGCTATCCGTATTCATGAAAACAGCCTTGTTTTTCATGAATTCAAGACGTTTAAGTTCAATATCGATTAAAGCTGCCGGATTTTTATCAGGAAGGTGGAAAGCGACCAACTGCTGATAGATACGAAAAGAAAAATAATCCCTTGAAATGGAATCGTATTGATAAGAAGGGCCAACCAAAGAAACGACCGGACCTGAAAGGAAGGTGGAAAACTCAGGTGAAGGAGCGAAAAAGCCCGTTTTGTCAACAAGAAATAGATTAGAAGTTTGAGTTTTGGGTTGTTGCCCGCAGGTGAAAAAATCAAGGGCGCGCCAGGCTAAAAAGTCAAACAATGTCGGATGTAACAGAAAATCGTCAGTCTTATTGACATGATTCCTCAGGCTGGTGTCTCCGGTGATTTCAAGAATGGCTTTATAGGTTTCCACCGGGATAGCCCGGGTTATGGATGCATTGTTCAGCGACAACAGATACTCGTTGACGGCAGCCTGGGCGAGCGTATTCAGATCCCATGTGGCCAGGCTATCGGTTTCATTGGAATTTACCCGGGTCCGATCAGCAAGTTGCCAGACATTGTTCTGATAATATTTCCAGTAGATTTCACCAAGGATGGAATGCATAACATAAGAAGCAGGGCCCATATATGTTGCCAATTCCGCATGTATATCACGAACAGCCTGATCCAAAAAGTCTTCCTGAAAATCAGCATCAAGGCGAACCCGGTAAAGAATGGTTTTTAAAAACTGAGGTTCATTTTTCTCCTCTTTTGCGCGGGAATAGATATTGTTTACCATTTTCAGGGCAGATCTGGGTTGACCAAGGTTTGTCAATGAATCAACGGATTTCCACATCCCTTGATATGGTTGAAGTAACCCTGCTGCTTTCTTCTTTTTCTGTTCCTCTTTTTGTCCTGAAAGTTGTGGATTTTGCCTGTTATGGCCTGCCCGTATATCCTGCCGGGACCCGGCAACAAGGCGCCCGGTTGTGGATAAAATAAAAAGGATGAAAAGCAAAAGAATGACCTTGGTTTTCATGATCAGAAAATTTAACCGGAAATGTAAGAAAAACAATGATAATAAAAGCAAATAACGGAGCAAAGATTATACCGGAAGGCGGATTCCCGTTATACCTTATAGCACGATGTTGATTATCTTTTTAGGGACCACGATCACTTTTCGGGGTGGTTTTCCTTCCAGCCATTTTTCTGATTCTTTAGCATCCAGGGCGGCTTTCTCGATTTCTGCCGGTGAAAGATTGACCGGAAGTTCGAGTTTAAAACGTGTTTTTCCGTTAAAAGAGACCGGATATTCAAAAGTGGATTCAATAAGGTATTCCGGATTGAATTGCGGGAAAGTGGCAAAGGAAACACTCGTGTCATGGCCCAGTTGATTCCAGAGTTCTTCGGCAATATGGGGCGCATAGGGCGCAATCAGTATGACCAGGTCATTGAGAATCGCACGTTTGTTACATTTCAGTTCGGAAAGTTCATTAACACAGATCATAAAAGTACTCACTCCCGTGTTCAACGACAAACGTTCAATATCATCCTGTAGTTTTTTAATGGTTTTATGTAGCGTCCTCAGTTCGGGCAAGAGGGGCGTTTCGTCGGAAACATAAAATTCGTTATCCCCATCATGAAAGAGACGCCAGAATTTACGCATGAAACGAAAAACGCCTTCAATGCCATTGGTGTCCCAAGGTTTCGATTGTTCCAGGGGACCCAGGAACATTTCATAAAGGCGGAAAGTATCGGCGCCGTATTTTTCAATCAACTGATCGGGATTAACCACGTTGTATAACGACTTCGACATTTTTTCCAGGGCGTAATCACACAGGAATTTTCCATCTTCAAGGACAAATTCAGCCCCGGAAAGGTCTGGACGCCAGTTACGGAATGCATCCATGTCAAGCAGGTCATTGGAAACCATATTCACATCCACGTGCATCGGGATGGTATCAAACTGATCCTTCAGGCCACTTGATACAAAAGTGTTGGTTCCCTTGATGCGAGATACAATGCTTGATCTTCCCTGTATTTTTCCCTGGTTGATCAATTTTTTATAAGGTTCTTCTTTTACGGATAATCCGATATCGAATAAAAACTTATTCCAGAACCTGGAATAGATCAGATGTCCGGTGGCATGTTCATCTCCTCCGAGATAAAAATCCACATCCTGCCAATAAGAGACGGCTTCATGTGAAAAATATTCACGGTCATTACGCGGATCCATATACCGCAGATAATATCCGCTTGAACCGGCAAAACCCGGCATGGTATTGGTTTCAAGTGGAAAACCTTCTTTTGTTGTCCAGTTTTTAGCGCGTGCCAAAGGAGGTTCGCCGGTCTCGGTTGGAAGATAGGTATCAACTTCAGGAAGGCGAAGCGGAAGTTCGCTGTCATCGAGGGTATAAGCAATTCCATCTTTGAAATAAACCGGGAATGGTTCTCCCCAATATCTTTGCCTGCTGAAAATAGCATCCCGAAGCCGGAAATTCACGGTCCCCCTGCCGATGCCCATTTCATTGATCCTTTGAATAACCGTATGAATGGCGTCCCTGACCTGCAAACCATTGATAAAATCCGAATTGATCAGTATTCCGTCTTTGGCATCATAAGAAGTCTCAGAGATGTCGCCACCTGAAACAACCTCGGTGATGGGGAGGGAAAAATGTTTTGCAAAATCATAATCGCGGCTGTCATGGGCAGGGACCGCCATGATGGCGCCTGTGCCATATCCGGCTAACACATAATCGGCCACCCAGATCGGGATAGCAGCGCCATTGAACGGGTTCAGACAAAAAGCGCCTGTGAATTTTCCCGTGATCTTTTTTACCTCTGCCATCCGTTCCCTTTCTGAACGGTTCATGGTTTCGTGGATGTAGTCCGTTACAGCCTTTTTTCTTTCGGGAGTAGTTATTTTATCGATCAATTCATGTTCCGGGGCCAGTACCATGAAAGTGGCCCCGAAAATGGTATCAGGGCGGGTGGTAAAAATATTCAGCGAGAAACCGGTATCTTTTATAGGGAAATAGATTTCGGCGCCTTCCGACCGACCGATCCAGTTGCGCTGCATCTCTTTCAGCGAATCTGAAAAATCGACCTGATTGAGCCCGTCTAACAAACGCTGGGCATAAGCAGTGATTCGCAGGAACCATTGCCGCATGAGTTTTCGTTCAACAGGATGTCCCCCGCGTACCGAAAATCCATTGGCAACTTCATCGTTTGCCAGAACGGTTCCCAATTCCGGGCACCAGTTCACAACCGCATCGCTCA
Source organism: Bacteroidales bacterium (assembly GCA_023231065.1). Classification (GTDB taxonomy): domain Bacteria; phylum Bacteroidota; class Bacteroidia; order Bacteroidales; family FEN-979; genus CAIVAT01. The sequence continues at coordinate 25,773 of JALNWE010000031.1, read as the reverse complement.
GATAAGCCAACCGGTAATTCATCAGGATCTCCTGTTGCGTTTTCTCTGGAAAACCGTTCCATTGCCCTGCTGAAAAAATGCCATCCCAGTCCGGGCTGAAGGAAGGATCTTTACGGGCGACCTCTTTGAACCATTGAGGCGTTGTAGCGGCGTTGACTTTTCCGTTACCTTCCGTAGCGAAAATTTTAACCAATTCCGAAACCGGCCCTGCTTTTTGTGTTTTGTTATTATACCAATGATGAAAAAGCCGGATAAAAGTCCACTGTGTCCACTTATAATAGTCAGGGTCACAGGTCTTTACTTGCCGGTCCCAATCGTAGCAAAAACCGATCTTATCCATCTGTTCCCGGTAACGGGCTATGTTTTTTCCGGTAGTAACTGCAGGATGGGTCCCGGTTTGTATTGCATATTGTTCGGCTGGAAGGCCATAGGCATCATATCCCATAGGATGGAGCACATTAAACCCTTTAAGCCGTTTGTAGCGTGAATAGATATCAGATGCAATATATCCCAACGGATGACCAACGTGTAAACCAGCCCCGGAAGGGTAGGGGAACATATCGAGTACATAATATTTCGGACGTGAAGGATCAATCTCCGTTTTGAATGTCTTATGATCGACCCAATATTTCTGCCATTTTTTTTCGATTTCCGGGAAATTATAATCCATGGTTTTGTTGGTGCTTGGTTGCGGGAGAAAAATTAACCAGCAAAAGTAGAAAAAACCGCTGAATACCGGAAATCCTTATCTTTGGAACCTAACCAGGCCGACCAATGACCGATTCTGAACCTGTTAACCTCCCGGTAACGAAGAAACACCATCTGCATTGGCTTAAAATCACCTTGTTTACTATTTTGATCCTGGCCGTTTCATCTTATATATTTATTTTTTTTGGTTTTAATTATTTCGGGGAACGGTTTCTTCGCCGGTATCTCCAGGAACGGATATACACGGCCAGCCATGGATTGTATCAGGCTGATTTCAAAAAAATGCATTTTAATATCATCACGGGAAAAATTTCCATCGACAGCTTTCAACTTGTTCCCGACACCCTGCGATATCAGCAACAAAAATCCCATGAAAAATTAACCCATTCACTTTACAGGGTCTCCTTTGCCTCCATGACCATTGACCGTTTGCACGCCTGGCAGATATATACTTTTAAACGGATCAATTTTCGCCAGTTGACCATAGCCAAACCCATTATCAGCATTGTCGGGTTTCCCGATACCGCAACAGCGAATAAAAGTCGCTGGCGTATCCTCTATGAAGATATTTATCCGGCCATAGCCAAGGTTTTTAAAGATTTTCATGTGGACTCGGTCAAACTGGAAAGGGGGAAGTTTGTTACCTTATTTGAGCAAAGAACGGGGAAGCTTTCACAAGGGGAATATGAATTTTCCGCTTTTCTCAGGGATGTTTCAGTAAATCCCTTCAGCTATTATAACCGGGAACGGGTGTTTTATTCACGCGATATCGATCTGGTGATCTATAATTTTGAATATGCCCTGGCAGACAGCCTCTATCTGATCAGGGCTGATGAGGTTGGTTTTTCCCTTGCCCGGTCCCGTTTATATGGCAAACGACTATCCCTTCGCCCCAATTTTCAGGTAATAAGAAATAACCGGGTAGAAAACGGAGATTTTTTCGAGCTAAATCTCCCTTCTTTTTCCATCGATGGAATAAACCTGTACCAGGCTTTAGTTGATAAACAGGCAAAAGTTAAACAATTATTACTGGGCAATTTTTCCATGAAGATGTTCAGGAACCAGCATCAGGCTGTAAATACGGTTCCTGTCAGGAAGAAGAAAAAAGTGAAAATCACAGTTACAGGTCTCTATACCGTTATTTCCGGAGCGCTTCAAAACATTGCCATTGATTCCATCGCCTTGACGCACGCATCTTTCGAATATTATGGGAGTTTGAACGAGCGGCATCCGGAAATGACAATCAAGGATGTCAACCTCAGCCTTTCTTATTTTTATCTGGACTCTGTCGCATGGCAAAATCCCAGAAAGATTCTGTTTGCCAATGAAATTGAGCTTGACCTGAAAGGTTTTAACCTTAAACTGAAAGACCAAGTTCACACGCTTTCTGCTCATCGGGTCACGTTTTCCACACGCCAGTCGATGATCCGGTTGACCGATGGATCGCTCTATCCGGATGTTAAAAAAAATGAATTATTAGCGGAAGGGCAGAAAAACACCCTCTATTTTCAGATCCCATCCATGACGTTCAGGAATATAGACCTGAAGAGGTTTTTTAACTGCAGGATACTCAATTTTGATGTACTTGATATTCAGGAGCCGGATATGAAATTTACCCGGTTCCGGCCACCGAAAAATAAAACACCCCGTTTTAAAAAACCCAAGGATTTCTTTGAAGCAGAAAATGAGAATGTGATTTATAATTTACTTAAAAAATATGTCCAATCTATTCGCGGAAATGAGATCCGAATATTGCGGGGATATGGACAGCTGACCCGGCAACAGGATAGTATCGAAAGAAAAATTGCTGCAGCCAGTTTTGACCTGACCATGGAGCAGTTTTTGATCGACTCTGTACATGGGTTGAACCAACAGGGCTATTTCTACAGTCGTGATTTTGATCTTGATCTCCATTCGGTCACGATAGAATCACCCGACAGCTTGCGCAGGCTAAACATTGAGCATCTTCATATTACAACCCCGGATTCACTGATCGAGGCTGAAAAAATCATCCTTATCAAGTTGGGGCCGGCTCCGGACAAAAATGGACCAACAAAAAACCATCTCTTTCTTACGGTCGATTTTTCGCTGGATAAGCTTTCCCTGACAGGACTGAACCATAAAAAATTATTCCTTGAAAAAATACTGAAGGCAAACCAGATCATCCTCGAAAATCCGATCCTGTCTCTTAAGACTGAAAACCAGGCAACCCCTGAAATTCCGATAGAAGAAAGCCAGCTTCTCCCCGCCGATAGTCCTATCCGGAATTTTGAAATAGGACGATTATTGGTGAAAAAAGGCACTTTTTCTTATAATGGGGAGGAAGACAGGAAAGCTTCCTATTTTACACTGAAGGATATTGATTTTAGTGTTGTCAATGCCATGGTTCGCCTACCCTGGGAAAAAAGTCACGACGGGTTGATCCGGTTTGATTCCCTGCTGCTTTTTGTCCTGCCACTTCGCGCTACCCTTGCCGATAGTTCCTATCAACTGGAAATCAATAGCCTGGGCGTTAATTCAAATCCGGCAACCATTGTTGCACACGGATTACGTGTCATTCCACTGAAACCACTGAACACTTTGAACGACAGTGGCAACCGGTTCACCATATCGGTGCCTGAACTCCGCCTCAACGGGTTTTATTTTGACCGGGCTATTTTTGACAATGAGTGGTCGTTTGACAGGATAACACTGGAAGAGCCTTCCTTGTTGGTTGAGATGAAAAAACCCAATACACGGGCTATCGCCGGGCAAAAAAAGAAACAAGAACTCACACTTGTTTTGCCACATTTTATGAAGACCCTTAACATTCGGTCACTTGATGTAAACCAAGCCACTGTTAAGCTGGATGTCTGGAAAGATGACAGTCTTCGTTCATACAATCTGGATAATATCCACCTGGCGGTGTCCCGGTTCCATTATGATTCGGCTACCTGTGCCCATCCGGAAAAATCGCCACTTTTCAACGCTGAGGATATTACCCTGATGACTCCCGGTTTTTCCGGAGTAACCTCCGACAGTATGTACACCTGGAAATTTTCCCGGTTTGGATTTTCTACAAGGGCTCAAACTGTCTATCTGGACTCTGTTTCATTGACCCCGAATTTTAACCGGTATGACTTTTCCCGGAAGCTGGGGTATCAAACCGATCGTTTTATTGTCAGGATTCCCCGGATTGACTTGGAAAAACTGGATTTCCGCGATCTGATCACAGGGCAGCAACTAACAACCGAAAGGATCCGACTCAAGGGATTCAGCTTTGAAGCCTATCGCGATAAACGGGTACCGTTTCCGCCTTGGCAACGCCCGCCATTACCCCGCCAGGTGTTCATGAAAAGCCCTATTCCCCTGAAAATAGATACACTCCTGGTAACTGACGGTTTTGCGGCGTATGAAGAACAAACAGGGGATGAGCCAGGACGGATTTTTTTCGATCACCTGAACCTGGCCCTCACAGGGATTGCCCCCCAAACATCTTTCGTTGATGCACATGGCGCCACAACCTTTATGGGGGAAGCGCCGATAGAAGCCTGGTTTCATTTTTTAATGGATTCTCCGCGCGACTCCATGATCATCAAAGCGACAATCGGAGAAATGGAATTAAAAGAAGTAAATCCCATGCTTACCCGGCTGGTCCCCGCTTCAATTTCAGGAGGCGATGCCAAAAAAACCGAGATAGGCCCTATATGGATGAATGATAGCGTGGCAACAGGGAACCTTGTAATGTATTACAACAACCTGGCTATTAAATTAAAACCTACCGAAAACGGCACATGGCCACTGATCAGGACAGCCTTACTTACCGAACTGATTAACCTGATGATCCCTGAAAATAATCCCAGTGACAGTGGCCGGTTACGGACTGGTTTGATTTATTTTGAGCGAGACCGGACTAAGGGATTTTTCAATTTTGTATGGAAAAGTGTCTTAAGCGGAATCAAATCCAATGTCGGGTTCAATTCCAAAATTCAAAAAGAACAGTTAATGTTGGAGAAAATGAGAAAGAAGTAAAAATTGCGTAATTTTATAACGCAATTCCAACCTATGGCCCTGCAGGAAGAAAGGTATTATCAGCGACGGATCGCTACCTCGCAATTCACTACGGTTATCAGCATTACCCTTGTTCTATTTCTCATGGGATTGCTGGGGCTGATCATCTTTCATGCAAAAAAGCTGTCGGATTACGTGAAAGAAAACATTGGTTTTTCCATCATTATCCGCGAAGGAGTCAAAGAATCGGGAATTTTTGAACTCAAGAAGAACCTCGACCGGGCATACTATGTAAAATCCGCCGAATACATTCCACCGGAGAGGGCGGCAGAAAAACTTCAGGATGAACTGGGTGAGGATTTTGTAGGATTTCTCGGATATAATCCGCTTCTTCCCAGTATTGACCTCCGGATCAAAGCGCCTTATACGGGCAGCGATTCTTTGTCGCGCATCGAAAGACAATTAATGAACAGACCTGAAATCAAAGAGGTCTTTTATCAAAAATCGCTGGTCGATGCCATCAACCGAAACATGGAAAAAATCAGCATCTTTCTCCTGGGCTTTAGCGGGATCCTCCTTTTTATTGCTATTGTATTGATAAACAATACCATAAGGCTTTCTGTTTACTCAAAACGATTTCTTATCAGGAGTATGCAACTGGTGGGCGCCACCGAAGGATTTATCAGGCGGCCATTGCTGTCGCGCAGTATTCTCCAGGGCATTGTCAGCGCCCTGATCGCCATCGGCATGCTCATGGTGATGATCTATTTAGCCATTGATCAGATTCCCGAGCTACTCGAATTACAGGATCCGCTGATGTTACTTTTCCTGGTTGTTCTCATTGTCTTATTGGGTGTATTTATTTCCTGGATATCGACCTATTTTGCTGTCCGGAAATATCTTCGTATCCGAACAGATTTATTATACACCTGATTTGCTGAAATTTTCCTATTTTTGTTCCCCAATTTGCCTGTGATCATGGAAAATAAAAAAAATCCCTCCCCGATGAAGTCTTCGGGCCCTTCAAAATCAGTGAAAGCATCCGAGACTCCGTCGTCTGCCTCCAAAGTGGGTGAATTTGCCTTTGGAAAAGAAAATTACCGGCTCATGTTGATTGGGCTGGTTTTCATCCTGGTTGGCTTTCTCCTGATGATCGGTGGAGGTTCCACTGACCCCAACCAGTTCAACCCCGAAATGTTCAGTTTCAGGAGGATCACCCTGGCCCCAATCCTTATTTTAGCCGGGTATGTAGTTGAGATCTTTGCCATCATGAAAAAACCCAAGGATTAATGACCATCCTTCAGGCTATCCTTATTGCTATTGTTGAGGGAATTACGGAATTTCTACCCATCTCTTCCACGGGGCACATGATCATTACCCAGCATTTATTGGGAATTGAAAGCACCGATTTTGTGAAGGCTTTTATGGTCAACATCCAATTTGGCGCTATCTTATCGGTCATCGTACTGTATTGGAAGCGGTTTTTCCAAACCTGGGATTTTTATGCCAAACTTTTCATCGGCTGTCTTCCGCTGATCATCGCATTCCTGCTCGAAAAGCAGATCGATCAGATGTTGGAAAGCGTTGCCGTGGTAGCTGGCGCTTTATTGGTGGGTGGATTTTTCCTGATTTTTGTCGACCGCTGGTTTGACAACCCTGACAACGAAAAAACAAAACTAACCTATAAAAAATCGCTGATCATTGGTTTTTTTCAGATCATTTCAGTCATCCCTGGTGTAAGCCGCTCTGCGGCTACAATCATCGGGGGAATGACCCAGAAATTAAGCCGGAAAAATGCGGCGGAATTTTCATTCTTCCTGGCCGTCCCCACCATGTTTGCCGCTTCTGCCCTGAAATTATTTGAAAATTATCATGCCATCACAGCCGATAATATTACCCTCCTCCTGATCGGGAACCTGGTCTCTTTTATTGTTGCGATGATTGCCATCAAAGCCTTTATCGCGTTTCTGACCAAAAACGGGTTCAAGTTCTTTGGTTATTACCGTATCCTTGTCGGGGTTATCCTGATCATTTTGCTGCTGACCGGGAAAAGTTTAACCATTCAGTAATGCCATTTCAGTTTGAAAAAGGAGAAATTCTCCTCATCAACAAACCCTATACCTGGACCTCGTTTGATGTGGTTGGTAAAATGCGTTCGGTCATCCGGCAAACAACCGGCATCCGGAAGATAAAGATCGGCCACGCGGGAACCCTTGATCCGCTCGCTACCGGCCTGTTGATCCTGTGTACGGGAAAGTTTACCAAACGGATTGAGGAATTTCAGGGACTGGAAAAAGAATATACTGGCACCTTTTTCCTGGGCGCAACAACCCCATCTTTCGATCTGGAAACCAAGCCCGAAGGAATATTGCCGGTTGGTCATATTACCCCGGAAGTGATCCTTGACACTGCAAAACAACTTACCGGAACTTTCGATCAGGTGCCTCCTCTTTTTTCTGCCCGGTGGATTGACGGAAAACGGGCATATACCTATGCCAGACAAGAAATTAACCGGGAAATACAGGCTCGTCAGGTAACCGTTTCAGCTTTTGGAATCACCCGGATTGACATTCCTGAAGTGGATTTCCGGATAGTTTGCAGCAAGGGGACCTATATTCGTTCCCTGGCACGGGATTTCGGTGAAATCATGAGTTGCGGCGCTCACCTGATCGCCCTCTGCCGTACCCGGATTGGCGCTTATTATCTGAGGGATGCTTATGAAATTAAAGATTTGGAAGAGCAAATCAGGACCGAAACGCCTTGTTAACGACATATAATTTTCAGTCATGAAGAATTTTCATTTCAAGTCCTTTTCGAATAAACTGATCCCGGCAACTATCATTCTGTCCCTTTTTTGCCTAGGTTTGGTTTTTGTTCCCCTGAAAAATAGACATAGTGACCGGATCCGAAAAAATCATGAAATTTTCCTGTCTGTTTTAAACAAAAAAGCTCCCAAAACAAAGAAATTAAAAAACGGGAAATCAGCCGATGAACCCGGTATGGCCACCTTCCATGATTTCCTGATGACCTTTGACCCTGCAACGGGCAAAGTCCCACGCGAAAGGCTTATCACGGCATATGAACAGACAGAAGAGCTGGCGTCCCTCAAGCGAACCAATTCCATCGTCTGGCAGGGATACCCATCCGATATGGGTGGTCGTACGCGTGCCATCATGTTTGACCCGAACGATCCGACGCATAAAAAAGTATGGGCGGGTGGCGTCACGGGAGGCCTATGGTATAATATCGATATCACCAATGCCGCCAGCCCCTGGACCCCGGTAAGTGATTTCTGGAGCAATATGGCCATTCGTTGTCTTACTTATGATCCACTTAATCCCCAGGTTTTTTATATCGGGACCGGCGAAGTTGAAACAGCCATGCAAACTTACCGCGAGAGCTCAGGACTGGGATTTGGGATAGGGCGATCAACGGATGGAGGCTCCACCTGGTATCACATCCCCAACACGGAACAATTCGCTTATGTTACGGATATTGTAGTTCGTAACGAAAACGGAAACAGCGTGATCTATGCAGGCGTTGCTTCAGGATTGTATAAAGGATCACAGCATCAAAGCCTTCCTTCAGATGGTTTATACCGGTCGGCAGATGGGGGCAATTCCTGGCAACAGGTTTTACCACTGATCGATGGATCGTCTGTTCCGTATTGTGTCTCAGATATCGCCCTTGGGGCTGATAACCGGATCTATGTGGGAACCCGGCCCAATCTCGATGGTGAAGGCGGGGCAATATTGCTTTATTCGGATGATGGATTCCAATGGACGGTAAACAGTCAGTATCAAACAGAAATCCTCAATACCGCTTCCCGTAATATTCCCGGCAGGGTTGTCCTTGCGACAGCCGCCTCTGATCCCAACGTTGTATATGCACTTATCGCTTCAGGATATGTGGAACCTTCCAATGGGTTTAACTATTTTAATTGTTATCATATCCTCCGGTCAGCCGATAAAGGGGTATCCTGGACAAAAAAAGCGCTTCCCAATAACCTGACTTCAGGGAATAACTTTGCCACCATCGCCTGGCATGCATTGGATATAGCCGTTGATCCCAACAATTCCAACGCGTTATACATCGGCGGATTGGATGTGCACAAGTCGGTCAATGGCGGAACAAGCTGGATCAGGGTCAGCGATTGGGCCGCAATGTACAGTGGTGGAGGCCCTGACTATATTCATGCAGATCAGCATATTATCGTATATAAACCAGGTTCGTCTGATGAGCTTTTGTTTGGATGTGATGGCGGCGTTTTTTATACGGCGAACGGCAGTACCTACAATCCGACCTTGGAGGAACACAACAAAGGATATTCGACCCTCCAGTTTTATTCCTGTGCCCTTTACCCGGAAGCGGGTATAAACCAGTTTTACGGTGGATTACAGGACAACGGATGTCTTTTTTATATGGGGGCCCCATTGACCATCAATGATATGGTCAGCGGGGGAGACGGAGCCTATTGTTTTTATGACAAGATTGATCCTTCCCTCTCCATCACCTCGATATATTATAACCAGTATTATATTTTTGTGGATGGGAATTTTCAAAATGGATTATATAACTGGTCCAGTGGCACCTTTGTCAGTCCTGCCGATTTCGATTATAAAAAGAAGTTCCTTTTCTGCAATGCCGTTGACTATATCGGAAATCATCAGGATCAGATCCTGCGATTGTCGAACCTGACAGGAAACTGTTCAGGAACTTTTCTCTCGCTGAATACCGGAACCACCGTGTTTTTTTCCGCCGTAAGATATTCTCCCTATTCACCCACAGGCAAATCTACCCTGTTTGTGGGTTCTGAATCGGGACGTCTTTTCAAGATTACAGAAGCCCAGGGAAATTCGCCGGTGGTGACCGAAATTGGCGATGCGGCATTTCCGATAGCCAACCTTTCCTGTATCGCGCTGGGAAAGTCGGAAGATACCCTTATGGTAACTTTCTCAAACTATGGTGTCCCTTCAGTTTGGCAAACATACAACGGAGGGCAAACCTGGGATAATATTGAAGGAAATCTGCCTGACATGCCGGTAAGATGGGCTATTTATCATCCCGAAGATGATCATCAGGCATTATTGGCTACCGAAACTGGAGTTTGGTCATGCTCAGATCTTCTCCAAATTCCGGTTGAATGGGTACCGGTCAACTATGGGATGGCCAATGTGCGTGTGGATATGCTACAGGTGCGCGAATCGGATAATACGGTCATGGCTGCCACTCACGGACGGGGAATGTTTTCCATGGTCTGGGATGTTGCAACAGGTATAGCCGGGAAAAAGGAAGCAAAAGGATTCATATATCCGAATCCAACTACCGGGCTGCTGAACATATCTATGCCGGTGACAGAAGAATCCGGTATAACCTTGAAAATTAATAATGCAAGTGGAAAAGAAGTACTTCATCAGGATCTTTTGGCCGGTCCGGGAAAATGGGCCAAGCAGATCGACCTGACGGGTTATCCCCGGGGAATTTATTTTGTGACTATGAAGATTGCGAAGAAAATTATTGGGACAGAGAAAGTACTTTTGTATTAGAAACAAAATGAATATGACCTTCAAAAGCCATCCACTCTTTTCGCCTGAATATTATATGACCGAAGCGCTGAAAGAGGCTCAGAAAGCGTTCGACCGGGACGAAGTACCTGTTGGGGCCATAATAGTTTGTAATAAAACCATCATTGCCCGTGCACACAACCTCACCGAGACACTCCATGATGTTACAGCGCATGCTGAAATGCAGGCTTTTACGGCTGCTTCCGATTACCTGGGTGGAAAATATCTGGATGAATGTACTCTTTTTGTAACCCTTGAACCTTGTGTGATGTGCGCCGGGGCAGCTTTTTGGGCCCAATTAGGCGGTCTGATTTATGCCGCAATTGATGAAAAAAGAGGGTACAGTCTGGTTGGTGACACCTTGCTTCATCCCAAAACACAGATTGCTTCCGGTGTTTTAGCTTCAGAAAGCCGTAAACTTCTTCAGGATTTTTTTAAACGAAAACGTTTATGATTGGAAATATTGATATTTTATTAAACCTGTTGAGCGACCTTTTTCAGAAAAAAGAGATCCATACCATCATGAAAGAAGTTGCTGAAGTTTCCGGATATCTCTGGGACCGTGGCTGGGCGGAACGAAATGCCGGGAATTTTTCGATCAATATCACGGATTATTATAATGAGAAGGAACTTGAAGGGCTTTCTTCTTATCCGTTTTTTCCTTTACCCAAAGCATATCCGGCAATTTCCGGGTTACTGTTTCTGGTGAGCGGCGCCAGCAGCCGCATGCGTAAAACCGCCAAAAACCCTGGGGGAAACACCTGCTTTATCTATCTGAATGCTTCAGGTACCGCTTATCATATTATTGGCGGAGAAAGGGTAGGCCCTGTGGCTAAACCCACTTCGGAATTAGCCATTCACCTAGCCATTCACCAGATGCTGCACCAGAAAAAAAGAACAGAAAAAGTTGTCCTTCATACCCATGTGACCGAACTGATTGCCTTGACTCAACTGCCTGGTTTTGACAACGAAGAAATGCTCAGTAACGTACTTTTTGGAATGTACCCCGAAGCATCCACCTATATACCCGGAGGACTGGGATATGTTCCATACCTTCTTCCGGGAGCGGAAAAAATTGCTCAAAAAACCATAAAGACATTAAATAACCACCGGATCATCATTTGGGAAAAACATGGCTGCCTGGCTGTAAACAATACCCTGACAGATGCATTTGACGATCTTGACTTGTTAGCTAAATCAGCCCGGATTTATTTTATGTGTAAATCCACAGGAATGGGCCCCCAGGGATTAACCCCGGGACAAATAGCTGAAATAAAGAGCATTGTCTAAACAAATCGCCCGCCGGCAGGGATTACAAATGATCAGATAAATCCATTTCCGGGCATTGTAAATGCTCTCTTCAAAATTTTTTTTCATTGATAGGTCAATTATACGTAATTATCTATTATCTTAGAGCAATTTTTAAAAGATGTCACAAACCAGAATAGTGATCTTTGAGGATGAGCTGCTATTGGCCAATGATTTAAAGAGGCAAATCATGAGCCTTGGGTATGATGTTTCTGCTATGTTTGGGAAAGCCGAGGAAGGCCTTGCATATCTTGAAAAAATAGAAAACAAAGAAGAATTCCCCGAAGTTATACTCATGGATGTCTCTTTGGCGGGAACTATGACCGGTATTGAAGCCGCAGAAATTATTACATACCGGTATCATTGCGGCGTGGTATTTTTATCGGGGGTGAACCAACCCGAAGTGTATGAAAGATGTTTTAAAGATCATCCCAGGGCCTTTTTATTAAAACCATTCGATATTTCCCAGGCCATTTTTACCATCAGATTAGCCAAGTATTTAAATGATCTTGAAATTCAATTACAACAATATCAGTTGAAATCACAATAAACAGAAATTTGCCCATGCCTTCTGACAAAACCGTTGATATTCCTGAAGTTCTTTTAATTGAAGATGATGCTGATACCATCACCATCCTGAATATCTGGCTAAGCGCTGTCTGTCATCTCACCGTTACCAAAGATGGGGAATCCGCAATGAAAATTCTTGATGATTTCCGTGCAAAAGAAAAACACGTTTGTCTTTTTTTGGTCGATATCAACCTCCCGCCCCCCTGGAACGGAATCACCCTGAAAACCGAAATACAACAACGTTTCATGGAATATCAATTCACCCCATTTATTGCCGAGACGGCTTATGCCATGCCGATGGATCAGGAGCGGATGAAAAAGGCAGGGTTTGTGGATTGTGTTTTCAAGCCCCTTGATCGCTTATCCCTGTTAAATACATTGAGTCAGTATCTGGCTTTTTAAAAAGATCGTACCTTTGTAACAAGGTCGGCTCACAAATTTCCCTGGCCTGCTTTTCAAATACTGTAAAAATGACACTTACCCGGCAACAATCCCTGGATCTTTTGCATCAGTTTGTAAAAAGCGAAAAGATGATTTTTCATTGCCTTGCTTCAGAGGCCGTTATGCGTGGCATTGCCAGGAAATTGGGACGGGATGAAGAAAAGTGGGGCCTTGCCGGATTGCTGCACGACCTGGATGTGGAGGTCACCCATGCCGATCCTCTGGTTCACGGGACCCAGACAGAAGCGCTGCTTAAAGAGTTTGAGGTAGATTCCGGGATTCTTGATGCCATCAGGATGCACAATGAATGTTCATCCGGGAAAGAGCGAACTACTGAATTTCAGCATGCCCTGGCAGCCGGAGAAACCATCACGGGCCTTATCACGGCTACAACCTATGTTTACCCGGATAAAAAACTCAGCAGTGTCAAACCAAAATCGGTTGTTAAACGAATGAAAGAAAAAATGTTTGCCGCATCAGTAAAAAGGGAAAATATTCTGGAATGTGAAAAGATCGGCATCCCGATCGATCAGTTCGCTGTTCTGGCTGTTGAGTCGATGCTCCCGATAGCAACAGAAATTGGTCTTTAATTTACCAGGTTTTTTTATATCTTTGCTTTTCCGCGGGACGTTAGCTCAGTCGGTTCAGAGCGCATGCTTCACACGCATGAGGTCGCTGGTTCGAATCCTGCACGTCCCACTTCAAAATCAGCCACTTACAATTTGTTTTGTAGGTGGTTTTTCCCTTCATCACTGAGGATCCAGAGATCTTTTTTATTGTTTAGATATTTTATTTTAATGACAGAATTTGTCAGTAAAGATTTTTCATCTCCCGCGATTTTCTGATGGAATTTGAAAGAGTGGTCGGATTGATTAAATATTCCAAGCCCATGATCGATGGTCGCAAGCCAGAGCTCATTCCGACTTTTTTTTGTAATTCCCAAAATGCTGATTGGCTTTTGTTGATCATAAGGATATTCCTGCCATTTCCCGGTTTCCAAGTCCAGGCAATTTAATCCGCTCCCCCATCCGCAGCTCCAGAGAAAACGGCCTGAATCAAGGCTGAGATCGACAGGACTATAAGGGTCGTTTGCTTTTTTATAATCATGAGAGATAACATTCCTTCGTTTATCAAACTGCAACAATCCACCCATGGTTGCAATGAGCAGTTTGGCATCATCCCTGGGATCCTGAATAATGCAGGTGACAAAGTTAAAATGGTATTCCCGGCTGATTTTATCTTCGCTTTTACTGAGTTGAAAACAGTTAAAAACAACCGGATGCCAATTCATTTGAACCAATCCGTTTTCAGTTCCGATCCAGATACTACCGTCCCTGTCTTCATAAAAACAGGTGATATTTTTTAAAGGAAACCGGGCGTTTCCCTTTTGATAAATGGAATATCCGGTAAATTTTTTGGTAACTGGATCATACAAGGAGAGGCCGTCGAAGGTCCCGATCAGCAGCAACGAATCACGTGTTTCAAACAAAGCATTGATGCAGATATCAATGACCGATGAGGGATCATTCCGTTCAGGCCTGAATACGGTGGTGTTACGCCCGTCGAACCGGACCAGCCCGTTATCAGTACCGATCCACACATAACCCTGCAAATCCTGGATCACACAGCGAGTGCGATTGGAAGGCAAGCCATTTTCGCGCGTCAAATGGGTATAACTAAATTTTTCATCCCTGGTACGCGATGGTGTTTCAAAGTTGATCGGATCCTGTTTACCTGCTGGTGATACAAGCGGTGGAATAAACAGAATAAATCCTGAAAGGATATAAAGAAATTTCTTGCCCATCGCTATAAAGATACAGTGGATTAGGTAATAATGAACACAATGAGCCAGATAAATGTAATAGCAAAACATAGAATATGTATGTCATTTTAAAGCCGTTTTTACATACCCCATCGATTATCACGATTTTTTCTAATTTTATCAAACAAACTTTCATTAAACAAGAAGTAGTTATGAATAAAATTCCTGGAAATTTTTTAACCCTGCCACCCGCTCTTCTTGCTGTTGCCGCACTTACAGGTTTTCGTGAAATACCTCCCGCGAAGGCCGAAACACATCCCAACATCTTACTGATTATGGTGGATCAGATGCAAACCCCGCCAGAGGGATACGGGCCCAACGAGGGTGCGGTTCAGGATTTAAAAGAGATCCTTGGTTTTCGACCGCTTTCTCAGGGTAATTCATATACCCGCTTTTTTCCGGGATTGATGCGCCTGCGACAAAACGCGGTTGTCCTGAAAAAACATTATACCGCCTCTGCCGCATCCGTACCAAGCAGATCCTGCATCATGACCGGCCAATATCCGGCTGTCACAGGCGTTGACCATACAGACGGGCTGTTCAAGTCGGCCGATGATGTACCGTTTCTTGACTCTATTGGAGCGCCGACCCTTGGCGACTGGTTCCGTGCTGCCGGATATAAAACCCATTATTTTGGAAAATGGCATGTTTCCGAGGCGGGACCACCTGATTATCTTGAGCCCTGGGGGTTCTCAGATTGGGAGAGCTCATATCCCGAACCTCATGGGGGTACCTCGAGCAACCTGGGGGTTTTTCGCGATGTTGTATTCACCGAAAACATTGTGGACTTTCTTAACAGAGCAGGGACCGACTCTTCCGGCGTTCCTTGGTTTACCGTCGCCTCAATTGTAAATCCTCATGACATCAGCGCCTGGCCCATCAACTGGCAAGTCCCCGGTGGCAGTGGCGTTGTTGGCTGGGATGGCTATCCCCCTCCACCGTCAATTCCCGCCATGGGAGACAAAAGTCGCTTCGATACATGCTGGACAATGATTAACGGGGATTCAGTGCAAAGAATTTTCCAGGTGGATCTGAACCCTGACGGCTTTCCGCAGAACAACAGCTTTCTATCGCCAACTTTCACTGAAAATCTTAGCGCCAAGCCTTGGTGCCAGCGGGACTACATGTTAAAATGGGGGCTCGCGTGGGGGGCAACTACTGATTTGCCTTTTATTCAATGGGGGTTAGATATCCGGTCACCACACCCGTTTCAACTACAGGGAGCCAACGATTCAGCCTGGTCCCTGAGCTATATCCAGTTCTATCACTATTGCGAATACCTTGCCGATCTGCAGATCCGAAAAATATTGCAGGCCCTTGACTCCAATCATCTTACCAATAACACGATCGTTGTTTTCCTTTCCGATCACGGAGATCTAACGACAGCTCACGGCGGCATGATCCAGAAGTGGCATAATGCTTATGAAGAGTCGGTAAGGGTGCCCTTGGTCATCTCCTCGCCACTTGTCAATACAAACAGCCAGGAGATAAGAGAAATTCTCCAGCCCACAAGCTCCATTGATCTTGCGCCAACCCTACTGGCTTTAGCCGGATACAAGGAAGAACAGTTACGAAATAAGGGGTCGGCCATTCATGGCCAGATAACAGCAAACCCATTTCCGGGAGCTGATCTATCGACTTATATCAAAGGTACAAACACAGGCCCCATCATCGGACCTGACGGAAATCCACGAACCGGCGTGTTATTTGTAGGGAATGATATGATCACAGAGTTAGGGACCAATAATCCGGGCGTTAAGAAAAAGGCCGCCTATGCTTTGTTTCATGCCAGAGTTGATTCAACCATCGCCCTGGGATATCCAATTGATACCGGGACTGTCCGTCAACCCAATAATATGCGGGCATTTTGCACCGGGGACTGGAAAATTATTCAATATGTGGACCCGGAAAAAGTTAAACCGGATAATTGGGAACTTTATTGCCTGACCTATGATCCGGTTGAACTGATAAATCTCGTTGATTTTTCTACTGATATCGTCCGCGACGACGTTTCCGTGCCTGGTATGACAACAGAGGAAATACAGTTGAAAAATGATTCTCTGAAAAGGGAACTTGACGATGCGTTGGGGATACCTGAAACAACTCCGGTCCACAAACAAATGAAATTATATCAGAATTTTCCCAATCCGTTCAATCATCAAACAACCGTATCATTCTATATCCCTGAAACCGGTCCGGTTAACTTGGCTGTCACCGATCTGTCGGGAAGAAAATTGCAGGTCGTGGTCAACCAAACGCTGCCACCTGGCATCCATAAATATACGCTGGATGCCAATCACCTGACCTCTGGCATTTATTTCATCAGGTTGGAGTTTAACAACCAAAGGCTGGTTGAAAAGATGATGCTGATGAAATGACGTCAATTTGCTGTTTTATTACTGGTATCCTGATGATCCCGAACCTGAAAAACAGTTAAATCCAGACAGGGACAGTAAGCTGTACTTCAGGATCCTGTGCGACGGGCAGAAGCCCATTTTTTCACATTTGAAGGAGGGCGCTTATTCTGCAATTCATTTGCCATGAAATCAAAATAGGTTTCAGTGTGCTTATAAAACTTTTTAAAACCCGGGCAAAGGTAGTTTAACCCGGGTTCTCCGCCGGGGGTGTTTACAATACGGTTTTTAGGGCACTCTCCATTACAGAGATCAAGGAATTCGCATTTCAGGCAGAATCCGGGAAGGGTGTCACGTTTATTCTGTCCAAACCGGAGCTGAAAAGGAGCCTCCATTAAAGTCGGCAGGGATTTCTCATGGATGTTACCAAGTTTATATTCCGGGAAGACGAAATGGTCACATGCATAAACATCCCCATTATATTCAACTACACCTGCATTGCCGCAGGTTTCCGCGGAAACACAGACCGGAGGGGGGACGCGCATCCAGTTGGCAAGCACACAATCAAAAGTAAGAACAAAGTAATCGCCGACATCCTTGCAAACCCATTCATCGAATATCCGGACCAGGAAATCCCCATAATCGACCGGATCAACCGTCCAGTCTGTAACGGTAGCAGCTTTTTTGGAATTTGCAGGTTGGATTCTGAGCTCGCCAGGTTGTGCCGCAGGATCAATCCATTCAACAACCGGAAGAAACTGTAGATAATGGCTACCAATACTTTTCAGGAACCGGTAAACTTCCATCGGATATTTTGCCGTATAATCATTAACCACTGAAAGTGTATTGTATTCCACCTTATGTTTCACAAGTAGTTCCAAGCCTTTCATGCATTTCAGGAAACTGCCCTGTCCGTTTTTGTATACCCTGTAATGATCATGGCAATCTTCAGGGCCATCGATCGAAATTCCGATCAGGAAATGATGATCACTGAAGAAACCGCACCAGTCATCAGTCAACGTTGTTCCGTTGGTTTGCAAAGAATTCTCAATGACCCTTCCTTCTCCATGCTTTTTTTGCAATTGAATAACCTTCCTGAAGAAATCCATTCCCCTCAAAATTGGTTCACCACCATGCCATGCGAAAAGAACAACCGGTTCCCGTGAGCAATAAATGGTCTGCGCAATGTATGTTTCAAGTAATTCTTCGCTCATGCTCCATTGATGCGGATTCGCGGGATAGAGCTTTTCTTTTTCAAGATAATAACAATACGTGCAATTCAAGTTGCATGTAGAACCCATGGGTTTGACCATCATGGAGAAAGGGATCTTCGCAGGGAAAGAAATGCTCATAATGTTTACAAGAATTGATAGCTTTTATGAAACTCGTCAAATAAGGATCAGGCAAAATTATAAGATAATCTTCAAGTATCCTGGTTTTTACTTTTTGGTTTAATATCATTAGGAAGGTTTTTCAATTAATGAATTATCTTTGAAATAGAAAATGATCTGTTTGTTGCTAAAAGAAAATGAGGGGCCAGGTCATATAAAAATTTTAAGTATGTCGATACTGATTAAAAACGGAAGAATAGTCACGGCAGCAGATGACTATATCGCTGATATTTATATTGAAAATGAAAAGATAAAAACCATTGGCCATGATTTGCCATTTCAGGCGGATCAGATCATTAATGCAGACAATAAAATCATATTTCCGGGAGGCATCGATCCGCATGTTCATCTTGAAATGCCCTTTAAAGAAACTTTTTCAAGTGATAACTATGAGACCGGGACACGCGCGGCCCTTTTCGGCGGGACCACCACCGTGATCGATTTCATCACCCAGAAAAAGGAAAAATCACTTTTTTCAGCACTGGAAGAATGGAAGGGGCGTTCAACTGGAAATACGCTGTCGGATTATGCCTTTCACATGTCGGTGACCGATTTCAATGAAAACACCCGGGGCGAGATCAGGGACCTGATTGAAAAAGAGGGAATAACCTCCTTCAAGATATTTATGGCTTACCGCGGATCTTTGATGGTTGATGACCGGCAGATAGCGGGGCTTATGGATGAAGTGAAAAAATACGGAGGGATCGTTTCGGCGCATGCTACCAATGGGGACCTCATTGATTATCTCGTTGCCAAAAATAAGGCCGAAGGCAGGCTTTCACCTTTGTATCATTATCTTTCCCAGCCAGAGATCACGGAGGCCGAAGCAACCGGCCGGTTTGTTGATATAGCCCTTCAATCCGGCATCAAACCTTATGTTGTCCACTTGTCATGCGAAGGCGCCCTGAACCGTGTCAGGAATGCAACTGTCAGGAACCAAAAGATATTCGCCGAAACCTGTATTCAATATCTGATACTTGATGCATCCGTTTATAACCGGGGATTCGAATCCGCAAAATGGGTGATGAGCCCCCCGGTCCGGGAGAAGAAGGACCAGACAGCGCTCTGGTCAGGGATTGAACAGGGATTGATACATACAGTTGCCTCTGACCATTGCCCGTTTACTTGGGAACAAAAAATGATGGGAGAAAAGGATTTTTCAAAAATACCAAACGGGGCCGCGGGCATTGAAAACAGGATGGAGTTGTTGTTCTCTGAAGGAGTGGCGAAGAATAGGATAACCCTGAACCAGTATGTGGAACTTACGGCAACCAATGCCGCCAGGATCTTCGGGATGTACCCACAAAAAGGAACCATTGCCGTGGGCTCAGATGCTGATCTTGTGGTTTTTGATCCGGGGGAGAAACATGTATTATCTGCGAAAACGCACCACATGAACTGTGATTATTCGGAATATGAAGGGATGGAAATTACAGGTAAATGCAAAACAGTCCTTCTCCGGGGCAAAATGGCAATTGATAAAAACAAAATATGGGTGGAAAAAGGCTATGGGAAATTCATAAAACGAAATATACCAGAATAGGTATTTTTCCTTGCTACGGCCTTGGATGGAAGTTCCTGTTTTGTTGATCCCCATCTTTTTGCTAACTTGCAGCCTGATTTCGCCGCACCTCCGGGATAGGACACCCATGCTGAGGACAAACCGGCGGACTATGAATAATTACTTCAATCGACCTGACTAATAATGAATATCCTGCTTATCAATCCGGGTTCTTCTGATGATGTCGACAGCCGGATCACCCAGGAGATATCCTACCTCTTCGCGAAAAACCTGTTTGCTCCGCATGCCGTGACAGCGGTTGCCGCATTGACTCCGTCGTGCTGGCATGTTGAAGTCCACGATGAATACACCCGCGGCCCCTCTGATTCGCTTATCCGGAATAATCCTTACGACATAGTCGGGATAACCATCACCTCCAATCAGTTGAGACGTTCACTGTACCTGGCGAACCTGGTCAAGGTAAATCAACCTGCCGCACTGGTCGTTGTTGGTGGGATCGGGGTTGAACACCTGGTTTCAAAAAACCCCCAAGATGTCGATGTGGTCTTTCATGGAGAAGCAGAAGAAACCTGGCCCAGGTTTCTTGAAGATTACCAGAAAGGAGCGTACCTCCCGGTGTATAAAAATGTGACCAAACCCGATATGACCAGGACCCCGGCGCCACGCTGGGACTTGCTCCGTGGAGGACTGGCCGCTTATACCGCAACATTGGTACAGACAACAAGGGGATGCCCGTTCGACTGTAGCTTTTGCGATGTTATTTATACCTATGGGAGAAAACCCCGCAGTAAAACCATTGAACAGGTGTTGGATGAGGTTAAAAAACTTCATCAGCTCAATACCAAGATGATTTTCATCGCCGATGATAATTTTGCCGGAGATAAAAAGTACACCAAAACATTACTCCGTAAGCTGATCCCGTTAAATAACTCCTTTAAAATCCCGATCGATTTTACAACCCAGATCGACATTACTATTGCCGGCGATGAAGAATTGCTTCAGCTCCTGGCCGATTGCAACTTCCAGTCGGTTATGATCGGGATCGAATCGGAAAACGAAGAATCGCTGAAAGATTACAACAAGCATCAGAATATACGGTTTCCGGTTGGCGAAGCAGTGAGAAAAATCCAGTCGTATGGCATTATAGTGCTGGCCCACATGATCGTTGGCGCTGATTCGGATGATAAAAATGTGTTCCGGAACACAGCCCGCTTTATTACTGACGCCAACATCGTACATCATCTTTGCCACCCACTGGCGGCGCCTTACGGCACCAAGATGTGGTATGACCTCAAACGCAAAGGACGTATCATATCAACGGAAAGTGAGGAAATCAAAGACAAGCTTGACATTGTAACCAACATCATCCCGAAACAACTTTCGCGCATTGAATTGTTTGAAGGACTTGCTGATTACTGGGAAGAGATCTATCAACCCCGTCTTTTCAAACAAAGGGCGATCGCGTTCATTGAGGGAATCAAATACAAACCCAAAATAAAAGAACCCGGTATCTCGGCGCTTTGGACCCTGCGGAAAATGCTGTACGGGGTTTTTGTTTTTTATATGTTCCGCCTGGGGAAAGAACACCGGAAAGCATTTTTCTCGGTATTACATGCCACAGTACGAAAAGGCATATACCTCATGCCCAAAATCATTTACCTGTACACCAGTTACCTGGTCGATTACAAACGATCGATGCACGATGCCGGGGTTGCCCGGGCCCATGCCCAATGGGAACGTGAAAATCCTGAAAAGATCCAGATAGACAACACGATCGTTCCGGTATCCGATAAATTCAGGGAACATGCCAACCTGATCATAACGGCCGCCTATAACCGGGTTCGGACGCGAATACCGGATAAAAAACGGCTCTTTTTAACAGTGGTCCCTGCTATGGTCGATTATCATGACCGCTTTGGTGCGGATTTTGAAACATTTGATCAGTTCCAGCTTGAACAAATCAACAATTTCTGCGATCGTATCATGGATCAGCTGCCCAAAAATCATAAGGACTGTTCAGAGGAATTAGGTATTGAGCCACCTGTGGGTTTTACCCGTGAAATTCTGGATGCACTGGACAATGCTGTGCGTTACAGGAATATGAATAACTGATAAGCAAGGATTATTTATAACAATATCTCCGCATTACCTTATAAGCTTCCTTGATGCCAAGTTCACCGGCCCGGCTTAAGTCTTCGCATCCCTTATTGTTTTCGTCCAGCAGGATCCGGATCAGGCCCCGGTTGTAAAAAGCTTCAGCAAAATTATTGTTGTACCGTATGGCCCCGGTGAAA
Source organism: Bacteroidales bacterium (assembly GCA_023231065.1). Taxonomy (GTDB): domain Bacteria; phylum Bacteroidota; class Bacteroidia; order Bacteroidales; family FEN-979; genus CAIVAT01. The sequence continues at coordinate 3,809 of JALNWE010000031.1, read as the reverse complement.
TCTTCTTCTGCCTCCTTGTAATTTCCCATCATGCAATTCACAACCCCACGGTTATAATAACCATAGGGAAATCCGGGATCAAGCTGTATCACCCGGTCATAATCCTTGATCACAGTCTCATACGTATGCTCCATATTTCCGGATATTCCCTGGTTCTGTGATTTCGAAGGACCAACTGCAATGGTAATTTCATTTTTCATTTCCTCCTGCGACTGGATAACCCGGATCAGTTCATATCGGGCATTGCCCCTGCTAAACCACGCCAGAATGAAATTTGAATCCAATTTCAGGGTGATGTTAAAATCCTGTAGGGCGCCGGAATAATTCCGGGCTGCCGATAACAAAACCCCCCGTTCATAATAATTCATGGGAATAGCCCCGCATGAATCAATCCTGCGGGTTTGCTTCCCGATTTCCCTGAGGATCAATGAATCGCTCATCAGATCTTTGAGATTGGTCAGCGCTACAATATGGCCATAATAAAACTTTTTCTGGTAAGCGTCATATAACCGTACTTTATCGAAATCAGCCCGGCCTGAAAAGACTTCAAAAACAGGAAGGGGACTGATTTCAACCGCTTGATCTTGTATCTTACTGCTGGCGGAATTCATTACATCAAAGTCACCACTTAACTTGGTCAGACTTTCAAAGTAATCTTTTCTTTTCGACCGGAGGCTATCGGGGCTAAAATGATTCTTTTCTCCCAGTTCGAGGGCTTTTTTATAGTCCATCATGGCTCCCTGGTGGTCTTTCAGTTTTGTTTTTATTTGATACCTGTCATAATAAGCGTCAGCATATTCCGGCAGTAACTCAAGAGTCCGGTCCAGGTCTTCCAGCGCCCCCTGATAATCGCGAAGGTCTGTCTTCAACCTGCTACGGTAATAATAGCTCATGATGTTTTTGGGATCGAGCTTGCTCACAAAAGTAAAATCACGAATGGCTCCCTTTTTGTCATTTAATCCGATCAATACGATGGCCCTGTTATAATAGGCATAAGAATTATAGGGAGATAACCTGACCACCGCATTCAGATCATCCAGCGCACCCGTGGGATCCGGTTTTTTAATCCTGGTCAGCGCCCGGTTGAAAAGGGCAAAAGTATTGGTGGAATCAATTTCGAGAGCATGGGTGAAATCGACGATGGCAGAATCGACCTGTTCCAGATCAAGCCGTATCAAACCCCGTTGTGTGTAAGCAGTCACACTGGAGGGATTTTTTACGATGGCCATGTTGAGGTCTTCCAACGCCCCCTGAAAACGTTTGATCCCCTGCTGGGCACAAGCCCTGATCACGTAAACGGTTTCACCCGGAATTTTCAGCTGAATGGCTTTATTACAATCAATCAGGCTTGAGTAATATTTCTTAAGAAAAAGATTGGTCCTGGCCCTGTTCAGATAAATTTCCGGATTTTCCGGATCCAATTCCAGCGCCCGGGCGAAATCCTCCAAAGCGCCTTTAAAATTGGAAAGTTGACTACGAACGACAGCGCGATTGATAAAAACATCGGACATATAAGGAGAAAGTTCGATGGAACGGCTATAATCCAGCTCAGCTCCCAGGTAATCATCCAGCCCGTATTTTGCGTAACCACGTAAATAATACAGATCTGAAAGAGCAGGTTCCTTTTGGATGGCAAGGTTTAATTTATCGAGCGCTTCGATATAATTACCGTTACGCAGAAAGGTAACGGCGGCTTGTTTGACATTCAGGTCGGGTTGTGCAAAAACCGGGAATAGCAACAAAAGCAGGTTTCCCAGAAGCAAAGCCGGGCGCAGAAAAAGGAAGCATTGCTTAAACATGGGCCAAAATTACCGATAAATATCAATACCGATGATCCTACGCTGTGAAATTGCTTTGAATGTGTTAAAAGCGGAAATGGGATTTAAGATAAGAAAAAACGACGTCCCGCTTCACTTCCGCGAACCAACAGGATACCTGATGCCGTCTTTGTACCTGGCCACAAATGCATCATAGATCCGGTAAGCAGACCTCACTTTGTTCATCATGGACCGGGCTGTCCTGAGGCTTGTATACGAACCCAGGGTATAACGGTACCATCCTTCGGAATATTCCTTGTAAACGGTTTGCTTGATTTTGAATCTTTTCCGGATATCTTCTGCCGTATAAAAATTGGTTTTGAAAGCAAAAACCTGAACACGGTATGAGATTCCCCGTACCGAGGGCCCTTTTTCACCGGGAATGATAAATCCGGTATCGGCTGTTTCTTCAGGGAGGAATAAAGAATCAACCCCGGTTTCGCGTTCCTTTTCTTCAAGGGCCGCAGTATCGGTTTTATTGATGGAATTAATGGTATCGGACTGTTCCTTTGTCTCTGCTGTTTTGGGCAGTAAGAGGGGGGCAGGGATGACAGGCCCCGCGGGTTTTGCTGGTACTTCGTGCTTTGTGCGACGGTTAAAATTATAAGTGACATTGAAAGAAAGAAGCGAATACATGTCATAATGAAACCCGCCCACGGTTGCGTCAAGTTTATCGGAATTAACGGCCCGTAAGGTCCATTCAAGTCCCAGGTTGACTTTATCTCCAATGCTATAATAAGCTCCCAGGCCAGCCGGGATGACAATTTCGGTGGTCCAGTCTGATGGAGTTCCACTGCCACTGATTTCGACATCGGTATTCAGATCCTTTACTTTGGTAAGCCAATTTGAAAAACCCACCCCGACGGTCCCATAGACAAAGAATTTCCAGTTGGGTTTATACGGGAAAAAGAGGTTAACAAAATTGATGGTAGCATTGATGTTGTATTCAAAAATGTTGCCTTCAAAATATTGATAACAGGGAGCTCCGTTCTTGTAAAGTCTTTTGGTTCCGCTGATCCCGCCATATAATGCCTGGGCGCGAACAGAAAAAACATGGCTGAATTGGCGCGAAAGGTTAAAAACCCCGGCAAACCGCCATTCGTTGTTGTATTGGCTGACGGGCCAGAAATTGTAAACTTTCAGGTCGCCGAAAAAGATATTGGGGCCACCCCCGATGCCGATGGACCAGTTACTGAAAAAGCGTTTCCCCAGTGTACCCTGGGTTTGAGCAAGGATAGGATGTTCCCATGCTGTGATCGAAAAAAATGCAAGTAGCAAGATAACTTTCCTCATATAACAAATGTAAATTACATTTTGCTGGTATGCAATGTTTTTTTTCGGAGTATTGTAAATTTCCGGAGATTTTGTATTTTTGCACCCTCAAATTCCTCCTTAGCTCAGTTGGTTAGAGCATCTGACTGTTAATCAGAGGGTCGCAAGTTCAAGTCTTGCAGGGGGAGCCAAATCAAGTTTAAAGAGCAATGTGCAAGGTGTAATAATTTACATTTTGCACTTTTCGTTTTAGCCTTTACATTTCAGACTGGCCTCGTACATGAGTATGATACTTACTGATGTTGATAAAATCTTTCTTCTTTTCCATCACGCTCCGAAGTTGTAAGTGAGATTTTATCCCCTGCAAAGTCAAACATCATGCAAGCAGCAGGTTCGTGGTTAAAATGCCTAAGCTTAGTTGATATGCAGTGCAATTGCTGGTGGGGCGATCTACATTGATAAAGTGCATTAGATCATAGAGTTTCTTCAAATCCTCGAATAATTGGTTCGAGAATTGCGCAGTAAGGGGGAGCAGGATTGGACAAGGCGGCAGAAATGTCGGTTTTTTCTTTTATTGGTAAGGGCTTTAGTAGCTGCAACTTTCCTCTCTTCGAACAAAAAATTTATCCACCGATCAGTACGATCGAACGAAATCCCAAGATTCATAAGTCATTATGAAGTTGCAAGTCTATAAAGGCTGGTCAGGTTAAATCCGTCGAT
>JALNWE010000030.1 GCA_023231065.1 Bacteroidales bacterium | reverse complement strand
CCGGGTGCGTCGTTCGTCCAGGAATATGTTGTGGCCCCACCGGTATTGGTGGTCTCAAAAGCGACCAACGCGGTGGCCCCCAAATTGCAAACCGCCTGGCTTTCCGGCTGGTTGACCTGGCCCATCGGGTCCACCGTGACAATTGCATCGGAAGAATTGGTAGAAGAACAAACCCCGCTTTGAACAAGGGTGCGGTATTTAGTAGTCAAGATCAAATCTGTTGCAACCAGCGAGGTCGTGATGTTGGCCACATCAACAGGAGTCACCCAGTTGTCGGTTGAATATTGCCATTTTACAATACTGCCTGAATGTCCGGAGAGGGTCAAGGTTGTGCTGTTGGTTCCAGAGCAAACGATTGCTGAACCTGCAATTGAACCGCCTACTGAAACCGGGTCAACGGTTATTTTTATTACATTCGATTCCTGTGCGCCTAACCAGTCGGCCATACAATCAACTCTTGCCAAACGCTTGTACCATGTCGTTGCTGTTAATCCAGCCGGTGGATCATAGGTGTCCGAATTGCTGTTGTCAATATCGGTAAAACCTGCGCTGCTGCTGGTGGTCGATTGCTGCCACTTATACTCCAGGGTGCCGGTTTGTCCTGACGGAGAACTTGTGTTTGTCAAAAGTACCGGGTCAAAGGGACTACATCCAGTCTGGTTATCGGCAATCGTACCTCCGCTGGTAGGATTTGAACATAGCGGGGTCACTGTATATTCCCATGCTCCCATGGCCGGATAGGTTACGCTGCGCATTACTCCATCATAATCGGTTGTTATCCCTGTTCCCGTATTGGCAACAAGGGAGGTTGCCGACGGCAGGTAATTGGCTGCCGCTGTTCCGCCCGGACTTGCAAATACAGGATCTATGGCAAGACTATGGGCATCATTGCCTGTTACACCGGTTACTATGGGCAATGCAGATTTATCGATGCCATAATAGCCCAACATTCCGGCTGTGCCTGAAGCAAGATAATCATTGTAATCACAGCTTAATGATCCGCCTGTGCTGACTATGTATAACGCATAATGCAAACTTGAGCCATCAGTTGTAGAACGGACATTGGTGAAAATGTTGTTCCTGAAGTCACGCGTATTGGTGTTAACAGCCGAGTAAATGGCATACGACTTGTTTGTGCTTCCCGAAGCTACACTTCCGCCAATATAGACCGTATTAAAATACAGTTTGTTATTATAGCCTGATGTACCTGTTTCGTATATGCCGTAAATCGTCGTTTTAGTGTTTCCGCCAAGGCTGATAATATTATTAGAGTATGTTGTAGCCCCGGCATTAATTTTAATCCCATAGATATTCGCGGATGTGCTGCTCGCTCCGGCAATCGACAGATCGTGGATAAAATTCCCGGTAATCTTGCCGTCTGAGGGAGAGCTGTCAAAGTACAAGCCAATCACATTCCCTGCAAAGGAATCATAAGTGTTGCTTAGATTATAAATAGTATTGTCTGATATGCTGAGGGCTGTAGGCCATGAGAACCATACGGCAATGCCAATGACTGATGTGGTATAATCAGAAGCCGTATTGGAATTGGCGATGCTCAGATCCTTGATTGTATTGGAGGAGATGGTATAGGATGTCCCTCTGTAGGCCTGGATGCCTTGAAGCGTGCCTGCAGAAGGGAAAGTAGAATTAGTCGTCCCCTTTGTGATTTTTGAGATGGTGTTGCCCGTAATCGTTATTGCTCCCGTTCCCTGAGTTATGATCCCGTATGCAGACATGCTACCGCTTGAAGCGTCGGTGTTGATATTGATACTGCCATTCGTAGTATTACTACCGATCGTATTGTTACTGATGATAGTAGCACCCGGTGCCGCACCTTTGTTTATACCGTAAAAATTAACAGAATTAGCCCCTGAAGGGTCACCCAAATTGATAGAGCCGATGATATTGTTCTGGCAATCCACATCACCTGATGCCTGAATATTGATCCCCCAGAAGGACCTCCCGTAGTCTGGACAGGTACATTGAATGGCAGATGTTCCGGTGGCGGCCCCAATCACATTACCGTTCACGGTACCAATATTGAAATTCCCCGCATCCACGGTGATTCCTGTAAAGTTGAACTGTATGTTTGGCCAGTTTATGTTCGTTATCGTGTTCCCCTGGATATTGGTCACACCCGTTTCAGAATTCGCTATTATATAAATGACATTAAACATGTTTGAATACGTATCGGGTTTTGACCAGGTTCCACCGCACAACTCTGCACTTCCTCCGATATGGTTGTTTAAAATATTGTTACCTGTACCCGTATTTATGTTAATCACTTTGTAGGTGTAGCTTCCGGTAGGCACGAATGAGGTTTCAAAAAAGCTGTTATTGCTGATGGTCCATGCATCACTGTTATACAAGGAAACATCTGAGGAATTTCCACTCAGGTAAAGAACGTCGTAAATTCTGTTGTTTCTGATGGTATCCTCACTATTTGTTATCCCGCTTGTTCCGGAGGACAAGATGGCATATACCGGGCGATTTATCGTATTGGTGATATCGTTGTTATCAATGGTGTTCCCGTCGTTGCCCGTATTGCCGGTAGTTGTGCTGAAGAAAACGATCCCCGCAGATGCATCTGTCGATGATCCTTTAAGAGTACAATACTTAACGGTGTTATTGCTGGCATCGTTAATAAACCTGATAGTCGAGGTTCCGGATGTTGACGATGTGCTGGTGTTAGTTATGACCAGGTCTTTGGTTGATCCCGTGGCATTGACCCTGCCATCGATGGTCACATTGTCGGACCCGTTCAGGTCGATCAATGGAGTCGGAAGGTTCCCGTTTACCGACAGGCCTGTAGCGGTCGGATAAATATTCACCGAAGTATAGCTAGCGCTACCGGAACTACTGGCATTCAATACCGCTGCTGCCGTTTCCGAGGTACTTTTATTGATCATGATCGTAATGTCTCCCTGGTGGGTTCCAGCATTAATGGCATCGAAAGATGCTTTTAAAGAAGGGTACAAACCTGAGGTTGTCCCCAATGTTGCTGTCACCGAAATCGGATAAAACAATTCGTAAGCCCCCATGCTTGGTGTAGTAAGGCTCCGCGTCACGTTGGCATAATCATTTAGTGTGCCTGTTCCACTAACGCCATTCAGGGTATTCACCATGGGTTTGTAATCCTCAGGCAAAGCCCCTCCAGCCGAAGCGAAGCTTGGGTTTGTGTTCAAGCTATAGGCATCCTGGCCTGTAACAATGGGGAGGACCGATATATTCGCTCCATAATACCCCAGAACGCTCCCGGTTTCGGAAGCAAAATAATCATTGTAATCGCTGGTTATTGTTCCGCCTGAGGTCAAAATATACATAGCATAATGCAGGTTTGATCCTCCGTCCGTTGACCGGGCATTGCAGAATATGTTGTTCCTGAAATTCCTTGTATTAGTGGTTACTGCGGAATAAAGGGCGTAGGATTTATTGGCGCTCCCCGATGCAAGGGTTCCTCCAAGATATACAGTATTGAAATACAGGTTATTGTTATTGTTTGCGGCGCCTGTTTCGTAAATCCCGTAGATCGTGGTTTTGGTATTTCCGCCCAGACTGATGATGTTATTGGCATAAGTGGTTGCACCGGCGTTTATCTTTATTCCGTATATGCTTGCTGCCGTGCTGCTGACCCCTGTTACCGACAGGCCATAAATAAAGTTCCCCGAAACCGCGCCGGCCGTCGTTGATCCGTTAAAGTATAATCCGATGACATTGCCTGTAAATGAAGCATTGGTATTCGATAAATTGTAAATGGTGTTATCGGTAATGCTCTGGGCTGCAACAGTTGTATAGTTCAGTGCAATCCCGATAACCGACGCGGCATAAGTTCCTGATGCATATTCATTGGCTATGGTAAGATCCCTCACGGTATTGCCCGAAATAGTGTTGGTTCCGTTTGTCACATAAATTCCCTTTATCGTTCCTCCATATCCTACATCAGTATCATTATTCGTCATCTTGGAGATGGTATTCCCTGAAATAGCAACACTGCCACTTCCGAGGCTTTGTATTCCATATACTGTTTGTTCGGAAGTAGTGGTAGGGGAAGCCGCAAAGATGCTATTGTTGGCGCCTGCATCCGTACTTCCGATGGTGTTGGCGCTGATGGTCCTGTTTCCTGTTCCGCTGGAATAAATTCCGTAAAAGTGGCAAGGATAGCCTGTGTTTGAATTGTTCGTGGTAATGGCCCCAACGACATTGTTTTGTACCACTGTTGTCCCGGATGAACTAAGTTCAATCCCGTAAAACCCATTAGCGGCATTATTCGTATTTTGAGTGAATGTAACAGATCCGTTGCCCGTAGCGGCGCCTATCACATTTCCGGTAGTTGTTCCGATGTTCGAAATAACTGATCCTTCAACTTTTATACCACTCCAGGAAGAGCTACTAGTGGCCCAGTTGATATTCTTTATGGTATTGCCCTGTATTTCGCAGGCAGTTATAGCAGAACTTGAGGAGATATAGATACCGATGAAATCATTACTAAAATCTCCGGTTTTTGTCCAGGCGCCCGAACAGCCTGCACCGCTCCCCCCTATATAATTTGATGAGATCGTATATCCACTTCCTGAGTTGATAGAAATGATTGAATAATCCATACTATTTGCAGTAGTTGCAAATGATGCCGTTTCATAAAAACTATTGCCGCTGATCGTCCAGTTATCACTGTTACCATACAGGTAAATGCATGAGGAACTATAACTTTTCTGCAGAATATTATAAATGCAATTATTGGTGATGGTATTGCCACTATTATTTTTGGCGGAGGTTCCCGATGAGAAAATCGCATATCCCGGTCTGGAAGCATCGGCAGCGTTGGTTATACTATTATTGTCGATGGCGTTTTCGTCGTTCCCTGTGGTGCCTGTGGAGCCGCTGAAGAGGATCACGCCAGTCGGATATCCTACCCCGGAATTGCCTTTAATCGTGCAATATTTTATGGTGTTACTACAGGCATCGTTTCTAAATTTTATGGTTGAAGGCCCTCCATTTAAAGGAGTGCTGCTATTGATAATAATAAGGTCTTTAGCCGATCCCGTGGCATTTACCCTCCCGTCGATCGTCACATTGTCTGCCCCGTTCAGGTCTATAACAGGGGTTGTGGACAGGTTCCCGCTGATCGAAAGTCCGGTGGCAACCGGATAAATATTTATTGAAGCGTAGCTGGCAGGCGAGTTGCTTGCATTGAAAACAACGGAACTGGTCTCAACTGTACTGCCTAAAAGAGTGATCGTGATCGTGCCCTGGTGGGTACCTGCATTGATAGCATCTGCGGCTTGTTTAAGGGTGTTGTAATCGGCGGATAAGGTACCCGCTGTTGAAACGATATGAACTGGTATCAAAAAATAGGATCCGATAGTGGGAGGGGCCCCTATCGTGGTCCCTCTTTGGTCTGCCGTTATCTTGTATACCGGAAGGACCGGGGGGTTGGTGGCCCAGTCAATGAGTTTATGGGAAACCGGTGTTGGCTGGTTATCAACAAAATAATATCCATAAGATGAATTGTAATAAACGAAAGCTCCGTTATCGGGAGCGGGAGAGGCAGGGCTCACTGCCATCGTTTTGGAGGGACCGCCATTATTTGCCAGGGGGGCCAGATATCCGGAAACATAAGCCGATGTGACATTTGGCGCAGTTGCTTGTGCATTGATCGTACCTGAAGCGCCATTATACCAGCAATAGTAAGCATAGGTGGAACCGCTGACATTATACAGGTCGGCCCCTGCCGAGGAAGTATTGTTTATGATGATACTGTTCAGCAGGTAGCAGCTCCCGGTGCTGTTGTATATCCCGCCTCCCTTATTGCCACCTGAAGTATTCCCGCTGATGGTTGAGGAAGTAATGATCAGGTTGTTGGCGCCGCCTTTGTAAATCCCGCCTCCGTCGGTGGTGGCAGTATTTCCGGAAATGGTGGATGAAGTTATAGTGACTGGCCCCCAGGAGGTAATAGCGCCGCCAATGCTGGCGGAGGTATTGCTGTACAAAGTGGAACCTGTGATCGTTGCAGTCCCCTCATTGTATATGGCTCCGCCATTACCCGAATTACCGGTAAATTCACAGGAAGTGACCAACAGGCTCGAGGTGCTTATTGCGTTAAAAATGGCGCCCCCGCAAACACCCGTATTTCCACTGAAAGTACATGAGCTGACCGAAACAATGCCTCCTTCGTTGTATATCCATCCGCCATGCTGACTTGTGGTACTGTTATTGCTTAGTGTTGAATTTGTAACAGCCAGGGTCGTAGTGGACCCTGTTAAAAATACTCCGCCCCCGTAATTTGATTTCCCGTTCGACATGGTAATGCCGGTGAGGTTGACTGTAGCCCCTGGATTAATTCGTATAACACCCCCGTATGATCCACCGGTGCCCCCCCCCAACATGGTCATATTATGGATGTTAATGGCACTTCCCGATGAAGTAATCTGGAATACCCTCCAGGATGAAGAACCCGGAGTTGTCACCTGAACCGTAACATCCACCCCGCTGCCTGCGGAATTTTTGCCGTCGATGGTCATGGCCTTGGTGATGGCCAACTCGGATGAGAGTTTAATAATTTCGTTTCCGGCCGATAAATTAAATGTAATGGTACCGCCCGAAGATACGTCCGCAATGGCTTGCCTAAGGGTATTGGAACCGGAATTGGCGTTACTTGTAACTACAATTTGGGCCCGTACCGAAACGAAGCATGATAACAACAGAAAGAAAAAAAGGATAAATCTTTTCACGGGATGTGGTTTTTCAAGTTCAACAAGTAATATTAACTATGAGCCTGCACCAAAAAGTCAAATCTTTTCCTTTTACCACGAAGACACAATGATGCAAATATTCCGTATTCAATTATTTAATATTTAGCGCCTTAGTGACTTGGCTGTAAAAAAGGATACAGGGAATCATTCAAACTGCATCGAAAATAAAAATAAAAGCTTAAAATCCAACATAAGAATAAAATTATTATTCACACCCAGGCTACTTTCCGGATTAACCCCATGTATTAATTGTATCTTATGCCAATATCAATCATTTTGGATGAAAAAGCATCCCGGACTGTCTCTCTTTTTTATAATTTTATTCACAGGGGCCCACTCTCAGGATACACTTTTTGACGATACACGGGTCTCCTCGGTTTATATTGATATCCCCTCCGATTCCCTATCTTATATCATGAAAAATGTTTTGTCGGGCCATTATTTCATGGCCCGTTTTATTTTTGATGACTATACTTGCCGCGACACCCTGGAAAACATCAATTTCCGGCTCCGGGGTATCACTTCCCGTTATTCCCTGAAAAAATATCGTTTAAAATAAGTTTCAATGAATATATCTCCGGACGGAAATATCAGGGAGTAAAAAGATTAATCTCAAAGGAGAATATAACGATCCAACCCTGATCCGGGAAAAACTGTTTTATGATTTATGGGAAAAAACTGGTTTTGTCGAACACCGGACCTGCTTTGTGAAGGTTTATATTAACGATACCTACTATGGGTTGTATACCAATCTAGAGAAGATGGAAAAAGAATGGGTTATCAAAGTCTATGACCTGCAGGCCAACAAATCGCAGGATGATTATACGGGCAGAGTGTTTAAATCATTCATCAGCGTTTCAACAGATACAGGGACATACCACCTGAATGTCACGGATATACCTGCCGGGATGTATATTCTGCGGGTTGAACGCGGGGAAAACGTTTGGGGTTTAAAATTCATCCTGTAGTAGGTCCGCGAAGTTCAGATCTTCCTTATTCAGTGGCATTAAATATCAGGCGGACAAAAGCGCCTCCTTCCTTCTGGTTACCTGCTTCGATACGGGCATTATGCACATCCATGATCATTTTTACAAGGGTCAGGTCAAGGCCGATATTCTGATCAATATGCTGTTCTCCAGGGCTGAAGGGTTTAAAAAGGTTCTTTAAGGCTTCCTGGGTGAACCCTTTTCCCTGGTCAATGACCTCGACCTGAACCTTCTTTTCATCCGAAAAAGCCCGAAAAAAAATGGTTCCTCCAACCGGACTGTAATGAACAGCGTTTTCCAGAATATTGGACATACAAACTTTTAACAATTCAGGGTCACCCGAAATAATAGATTTTTCCATTTCTCCTTCGGTTGTCAGGCGGAGGCGCTTTTCATCGACCGAAGCATGAAAAGAAGCCCATGCAGGATCAATCAGATCAGCCGGTTTCAGCAATGCAAAGTGAATATCCAGATTTCTTGTTTTCAGCGTGGTAATCATTAGGGCAACTTTCGAAAACTGTTCCAGCCGCTTGACCGAAACATCAAGAATATCAAAAATTTCAGCGACTTCCGGCGCCTGGGGAAGATCCTTCATCAGGTATGTAAAACCCATGATTCCGTTCAGCGGGGTGCGGATCTCATGGCTGATCAACCGGAGAAATTCACTCTTCGCCTGATCAAGGTGACTTAATTCCTGATGAGCCTGCTCCAAATCTTCATTGGCAGCTTTAAGATCCCTGGTACGCTCCTGCACCGTCCGCTCCAACCATTGGTTGACATCATGCAGCTTGTCACGGGTTGCCGCCATGGCTCCCGTTATGGTCGATATGGCATCTCCGGTTTCATTCAACTTACTGATCATCTGATTATGATCCAGGGCAAGTTCGTTAAATTCACCAGACTGGCGTAACTCAAGGGGCTTTGCCTGAACCACAAATTTCTCGGTAAAATTTCCCATAGAGATATCTATGATCTGATCCGTTAAACGGTTTAAATCACTTTTTACCATCCTGGTTTGCTCCCTTAAAGCCCCCACCGGACGGGCAATCCGTCTATAAGCTGCCTGGTATAAAAAAATAATAAGGGCCAACAGGCAAATAACCATGATCGCGACTCCTTGAATATACCCGGAAGCCTGTTGCAAATCATTGTTGTTCAGCTTTCTAAGAAATTCGTTATCTTCAATCTGACGCTGATTGGTATAAAGTAGGATAACCAAACCGATCAAAACTGCGATGAAGAGAAAAAAAATCACCGATACCCATCGAAAAACCTTTTGAATTGTCATATTCATTTCCTTTAATGGTTTACCCAGTATTGTACTCTTTTCCACTCGTTTTATTCTATCCGATATTTTTGATAAAAGTAAGAAAAGATATTAGACCGGGGTTTTTCCCCATTTCGTCGATTCCTTCCCCCCCTTCATCCAATGATGAGTAACATTCCTTTCTCCCTTCCGTCTTATTCACAAAACCCACAAGAACAATAAAAAAATAAAGACATGAAAACAACATCCATCATACTCGCCCTTTTGCTGACCCTGAATGTTCCTTTTCTTTTTGCAAGCAATATGTCAGGGGATCCCTTAAAGAACATCACCGCGAAAACCGAAATCACGGTAAAACTCCCTGATCTGGCTCCCGTATTACCCAAAGAAGCAGATTTTAGCGATCAAATCGAAACTGTCTCCCTGGACGATGCTGACAACTTCAATTTGGTCCCTTCATTACCAAAGGAAGCAGAATTTGAAGAAACCGGTTTATCATATCCTGCAGATCTGAACATCCTGATGCCAAAAACACCGAAATCAGCGGATTTCTCGGATCAATAAAACCTGCTTTTGTTACTCATAAACTTGGATGACTATGTATCCCGGCCAAACTCCGACCGGGATTTCTAGTTTTTAACCATTTTCCGGATCTCTGTTTTTCCATTGGCAATAATCCTGCACAGGTATAAACCCGGGGATAATCCCGAACCATCGAACCCGACGCTATAATCTCCTGGCAAGTGCAACTGATTGACCAACTCAACAATTTTACGACCGGTCACATCTAAAAGGGTCAATTCTACCCTCCCGGCATTTTGCACATGATATGCGATAGAGGTAACTGAATGAAACGGATTGGGCATGTTTTGCCCCAAATCTGATGATTGGGTCAAAACAGGCTCTTTGAAACCAATACCTCCCCCATTGGTTGTCCTGAGGATCTGACCATTATAGGAAACTGAGAAACCAGTTTCACTATCAACAAACAGGATATCAGTCGGGCCTACCTGTTGCTTATCCACGCTTTGGTCAATCCAATGATCACCTCCATCTGCTGTTTTCCAGATGAATCCAGAACCTCCAACATATCCTGTGAACTCATCCGTAAAAAATAAAGCGCTGAAAATTTTCTCCGGATAGAAAGCGAAAGTTTTTACAATCCAGTTGGTCCCTCCATCATGCGTCCCAGTGAAAAACTGGATATTTGAATTGTCAATGCATTGATTTCCTGTAATATAACAAACATTTTCATTGACACAATGAATTTTATTCAAGTTCGCTTCCAATAATTCAGGGATCATTATTTGCTGCCAGGTTTCTCCACCGTCCGTAGTTTTTAACACGGTAGCGCTACTACCACACGCGTATCCGATAGAACCATAAAAATCAATACCATTCAGGGCAGCATTGGTACCAGTGTTATAGGGATCCCATGAATGGCCTCCATCTTCAGTATGATAGATCACGGGTGAAATGCCCACCAGGAATCCGTTGGATGGATCCTGAAAGAAAAAATTCTGCCATAAGATTGTTTCCGGTGAAGGAAGCTGATCCCAGGTAATCCCGGCATCCTCAGTTTTCAGGATCGTTCCGTTTTCACCAGCTGCATAGCCGATGACAGGGTTGACCATGAAAATTGTGGATAATGTTTGCATAGTCCCTGAAGATATTGTTGACCAGGAACTTCCGCCATCGGTAGTCCTGATGATCGTCCCCTTCGAACCGCAGGCATATCCGGACTGTATTTCAGGGAAGGAACAATCATATAAATTGTTAAGGGTCGAAAAGGTAACATTATCCCAGTCTTCTCCCCCATTCACCGTATGTATGATGGCGCCAAGGGGACCCGCAACCGTGCCATGGTCGGCATCAGTAAAAATGACATTGCCAAAACCAAGCGCGAAATCTATCGGTAATATCCCCCAAGATTCCCCTGCATTGACCGTTTTCAGCATAAGGCCATCGCTTCCCGTGATGTAAGCGATCCGGGGACCGGCCATCGAAATACCGTACAAATAGCGGGTGGTACCCGTGGGGGTCCGATACCAGGAGCTTCCTCCGTCAGAAGTCTTGTAAGCAGCGCCCATTCTCCCGATAGCAAATCCATACAAGGAATCGGCAAATGCCACACGGATGAAATTGCACCCGGAATCAGATTGGAGCGCCAGCGCCCAGGTCAAACCGCCATCTGTTGTCTTGAAAACATTCTTATCCGCGGTGCCAAAACCCGTTTCAGGGGAGATAAACCAACAGTCATAAAGGCTCTGGTCAAGTGATTTCGGAAGCAATTTCCAGGTCCTTCCACCATCCAGGGTCTTTAAGACTGTGCCTTCAAGACCGACGATATAACCAATGGAACCGGAATACATGAATATGGATTGCAGGTTGGTCATAGCCCCGGAATTAACCGAATCCCATGTCTCTCCACCATCCCTGGTGTGCAGTATTAGGCCGTTGTTGCCTACCAAGGTACCCTCACTGGCAGAGGTGAATGCCATATCGAGAAAATATCCATTCAAAGGAGGTAAATGGTTGGCTTTCGCCCAATGAAAACCACCATCGTCCGTCTTCATTAATGTACCATGAATCGTAAAAGCAAACCCGGATGAAGGGTCCATGAAATGCAATGCCGTGTAATTATCTGACGTCACTTTCGGATTAACATAACTCCATTGGGAACAAGCAATAACAGGTAGCAAGAGCTGGAATAACACAATCCAGGGAAGTAGTTTCATAAAAGGCAGATATTACTACAAATTTATTGAAAAGATTTGGCATTCAATAAATATTATGTATCTTTGCAGCTGATTTTATCAGTATGGACCAGGGGGGACAAAAAGTCCCCTCTTTTATTGTTAACCTATGATAACTGAAAAACAAATCGTTCAACGGGTGGAAGATTTACTGAAGGGGAGCGATCTGTTTCTGGTGGAAACAGTTGTGAAACCAGGGAATAAAATTATCGTCTTCCTGGATGGCGACAATGGGGTCACCATCGCGGCATGTCAAAAGATCAGCCACGCGCTCGAACTCACTTTTGACCGTAACATAGATGACTTTGAACTGACAGTTTCTTCAGCCGGTATTGACCGGCCCTTAAAGCTGCCTCGTCAATTTCAAAAGAATCTCGGTAAGTTGGTTACCCTTACTACATTCGAAGGAGCATCCATGACCGGGAAGGTGGTCCATATTAATGAAGAGGGCATTGAGCTCGAGCTTTTACCGGAAAAAAAGAAAAAACTGACCGGGCAGACATTGATCACGTTATCCTTTAAAAACATACAAACAGCCAAAGAAGTCATAACTTTTAAAAGTAGAATTTTTACGCAATGGAACATCTGAATTTAGTCGAAACCTTTTCGGAATTCAAAGAATTCAAGAACATCGACAGGGAAACCATGATGAGCATCCTGGAAGATGTATTCAAGCACATGCTGACCAAACGTTTCGGATCGGCCGATAATTTCGACATCATTGTAAACATTGACAAGGGGGATCTTGAAATTTTCCGTTCCCGTGTGATCGTTGAGGATGGCGCCGTGGAAGATGAAAACACCCAGGTCCCCTTATCTGAAGCCGTCAAGATTGAACCTGATTTCGAAGTAGGCGAGGAACTTTCGGAAGAAGTGAAGCTGGGTAGTTTTGGCCGTCGGGAAATCCTTGCTATCCGTCAAAATCTTATTTCCAAGATTCAGGAATATGAAAAGAATAATATCTATAACAAGTACAAGGAAAAAATCGGGGAAATCATAGCAGGGGAGGTTTATCAGGTCTGGAAAAAAGAGATCCTGGTACTGGATGATGAAGGAATTGAGCTGATGCTCCCGAAATCGGAGCAGATCCCTTCTGATTTTTATCGTAAGGGCGATTCCATCCGGGCCGTGGTCTCCAGGGTTGAAATGAAAAACAACAATCCGATGATCATTTTATCAAGGACATCCGAGTCTTTTCTCGAACGGTTGTTTGAAGCAGAGGTTCCGGAGGTCTATGACGGACTGATCAGCATTAAAAAGATTGTCAGGGTCCCTGGAGAAAGGGCTAAAATTGCCGTTGAATCGTATGACGACCGGATTGATCCTGTAGGCGCCTGTGTCGGGATGAAAGGGAGCCGTATTCATGGCATTGTCAGGGAATTGAAGAATGAGAACATCGATGTGATCAATTTTACCAACAATCCATCCCTGTTTATACAGCGGGCTTTAAGCCCTGCCAAAGTTTCTTCCATTGTGATCAACGAAGAAGAGAAAAGGGCCGATGTATATATGAAACCTGATCAGGTTTCGTTGGCAATCGGCAAAGGCGGTTTCAATATCAAGTTAGCCGGCAAACTAACCGGATATGAAATTGATGTTTATCGCGATACGGATGTTGAAAATGAAGATGTTGATATCCAGGAATTTTCTGATGAAATTGATCAATGGATCATCGATGAACTCAAATCCATTGGCTGCGATACCGCGAAAAGCGTTTTGGACCTTGATAAAGAGGAGTTGGTGAAGCGGACCGACCTTGAAGAGGAGACCATCCGGGAAGTAATTCGCATATTAAAGGCCGAATTTGAATAAAAAATCATAATTTTGCTCAATGAGTGAGACCGTAACAACTACAAGGCTCAGTAAAGCTGCCCGGGAATTTAATATCGGGATTAAAACCGTAGTGGATTTCCTTACCAAAAAAGGATTTTCCATCGGTAATGATCCCAATACCAAGTTGTCGCAGGAGATGTACACCCTTTTAATGAAAGAGTTTGCATCAGAAAAGCATGTGAAGGAAGAAGCCAAAAAAATTGGGCTGCAATTTACCATCCACGAAACGATTACCATAGAGGATAAGAAATCTGCGAACAAAGACCATGAAAGGGAGCTGGACGAATTATTCATCAAGAATGTTTCGATGGAATTCGATAAGAAACCATTCGATCCGACCCGGAGGCCCAAGGAACCTGTCAGTAAAGAACCTGTAATAAAGGAAGAGAAAATACCGGAAATAAAACCCGTAGCCGCTAAAGTTGAAGAACCAGTCCAACCTGTTGTCGAAAGTGAACAAATTCCGGAAAAACCAGAAGTAAAGATCCCTGAAAAAGCCCCTGACAAGATAGTTCCCGAAATTGTTCCAGTCCCTGAAGTACCGGAGCCCCAGGAAACGCCGGCCTCAACCGCCATCCTTCCCGAAGCGGAACCTGAAGAAAAGCTTAAATCGGAGATCAAAATCATTGGTAAGCTCGATCTGGGGCAATTCGAAAAGAAATCGTCCAAAAAGAAAAAGTCCAAAAAAGAGGAATCAGAGGTCATTCTGGTACCAGCGCCCGAGGAGCCTCCGGTACCTGAGGCCGAATTGCCCGTTGAAACCGTTGCTGTGACTGAAACTTCACCTCTCCCCGCGGAAGTCATAGAAGAACCTCCTGTACAGAAGCCCAAAGCGCCTGTTCAGGAAGATAATTTCCTGCCCACCGAAAGGATCATTTTGGAAGGTCCTACCATTTTGGGTTCCATCGTATTACCTGAACCAAAAAAGTTTGAGAAAAAGAAGCCACAGCCGGTTGCCAGTTCATCGGATGAGACCCTGAAATCAAAAAAGAAGAAACGTAAACGGATCAAACGGCAGGGTGAAGATGTATCAGTAACAGAAGGGGCCCGTCCGGGAGCACAAAAAGCACAAGCCCCAAAGGACAAGAAGTACCATAAGGAGATCCTGAAGCCTGAAGTAACAGAGGAAGATATTGAAAAGCAAATCAAGGAAACCCTTGCCCGGCTAAGTCCGACCGGAAAATCAAAAGCTTCTAAATACCGCAGGGCGAAACGGGAAGCGGTCAGCCAACAGATGCATCATGAACAGGAGTTGATCGAAGAAGGGAAAAAAATCATCAAGGTGACTGAATTTGTCACTGCCAATGAGCTTGCCTCCATGCTGAATGTTCCTGTTACAGAAGTTATTTCGACCTGTATGGCATTGGGGATGTTTGTTTCCATCAACCAGCGTCTGGATGCTGAAACCCTTACCCTTGTCGCTGAAGAATTTGGTCATAAAGTAGAATTTGTCAGCGTTGAAGTACAGGAGGCCATTAAACAGCACACGCCCGATAATCCCGAAGATCTTACCGAACGGCCGCCGATAGTCACGGTAATGGGCCATGTTGACCATGGGAAGACCAAACTTCTTGATTTCATACGAAGCTCCAACGTGGTGGCCGGAGAAGCCGGTGGTATCACCCAGCATATAGGCGCTTATGAAGTTCAACTTGAAAACGGGAAGAAGATCACTTTTCTGGATACGCCCGGTCATGAAGCTTTTACGGCCATGCGTGCCCGCGGGGCCAGTATCACGGATGTGGTCATCATCGTTATTGCTGCTGACGAAACCGTTATGCCACAAACGCGGGAAGCCATTAACCATGCCCTGGCCGCAGGTGTCCCTATTGTATTTGCCTTTAACAAGATCGACAAAGCAAACGCCAACCCCGATAAATTACGCGAAGAATTATCCAAGATCAATATCCTTGTTGAAGAGTGGGGCGGTAAATACCAGACCCAGGAAATATCGGCAAAGACCGGGCTTAATGTTGACGTGCTCCTGGAGAAAGTTTTACTGGAAGCCGAAATGCTGAATGTAAAAGCAAACCGCAACCGGTCAGCCATTGGCACCGTCATCGAATCTTCCCTCGACAAAGGACGGGGTTATGTGTCAAAACTGCTGGTTCAGAACGGCACCCTTCATATCGGCGATATAGTTCTTGCCGGGGCCACCTTTGGCAAGGTGAAAGCAATGTACAACGAACGCAACCAGGCCGTCAGGGAAGTTGGTCCATCACAGCCTATCCTGATGCTGGGATTAAATGGCGCCCCTCAGGCCGGTGACGGATTTAATGTCATGACCGATGAAAAGGAATCCAAAGCCATTGCCACCAAGCGTTTACAGTTACAGCGCGAACAGGGTCTGCGCACGCAGAAACACATCACCCTTGATGAAATAGGCCGCCGGATCGCCATCGGTGATTTCAAAGAGCTCAATATCATTGTTAAAGGCGATGTAGATGGATCCGTTGAAGCCTTGTCGGATTCCTTACTGAAATTATCCACAGAAGAGGTAATGGTGAATGTGATCCATAAATCGGTTGGGGCCATCACCGAATCAGATGTCCTGCTGGCATCAGCTTCCAACGCCATCATCGTTGGTTTCCAGGTACGTCCCTCTGTCAGCGCCCGTAAATTAGCGGAAGCGGAACAAATCGATATCCGTCTCTATTCCATTATTTACCAGGCTATTGAAGAGATTAAGATGGCCATTGAAGGGATGTTGTCACCTGAAATTGAAGAAAAGATCACCTGTAATATTGAGGTCAGGGATGTATTCAGGATTACCAAAGTTGGCGCAGTGGCCGGATGTATGGTCCTCGATGGAAAAGTAACCCGGAATACCAAAATCCGGGTGATCCGCGACGGTATTGTTGTCTTCACCGGTGTACTTGGTTCGCTGAAGCGTTTTAAGGATGATGTCAAAGAGGTCTTAAATGGCTATGAATGCGGCTTGAACATAGAAAATTTCAACGATATCAAGGTGGGCGACATCATTGAGGGGTACGAACAGATCGAGATCAAGCGTAAATTATAATCTTTCCTTTTGTAAAGTTTGACAGCGGTCGGGACCGGTCGATACGGTATCCACAGATACGCCCACCGATTCTTCTATAAACCGTATATAGGCATTCAATGCTGCCGGGATATCTTCGATTGAAGTACAGGTTTCAAGGGAGGTGTCCCATCCTTTCATTTCACAGTAAACAGGTTCCAGGGAAGGATCACCGGGGTTGAAAGGATAATTTTCAATCAGTGCGCCTTCTTTTTGAAATCCGGTACAGATTTTTATTGCCGGGAAAGTGTTCAGTACGTCAGCCTTCATCATGATCAGGCTGTTCACGCCATTCAGCATGATGGCATATTTGAGCGAAGGAAGATCAAGCCACCCACAACGTCGCGGACGTCCGGTAGTAGCCCCGAATTCATTTCCTTGCCGGCGTATGGCCTCACCGTCCGGACCAACCAGCTCAGTTGGGAAGGGACCACTTCCAACGCGGGTACAATAAGCTTTGAAAATCCCGTAAACATTTCCGATCCGGTGAGGCGATATGCCAAGGCCAGCACATACTCCCGCGGAAATGGTATTGGAAGAGGTCACAAAGGGATAAGCGCCGAAATCCACATCCAACAGGGTTCCCTGGGCTCCTTCGGCAAGTACGGTTTTACCTTTATCCAGTGATTGATTGAGGAATATTTCACCATCAATAACAGATAATGACTTCATCCGGTCAACGGCTTCAAGCCATTGTGTCTCATAAGATTCAAAAGACAGGCCATCAAGCTTGAAGATAGAAATATCAAATCCCATATTTTTTATCACTTCAAGATGGGAACCCTTCAGAAAATGGTACCTGTCAATGAAATCCTTATCACGGATATTTCCAACGCGGATCCCGTTCCGGCCATATTTGTCGGTATAAGTTGGTCCAATCCCCTTCAGGGTAGAACCTATTTTTGCATCCCCTTTCCGGGTTTCCAACGCCGCATCCAGCAGGCGGTGCGAAGGAAGGATCAGATGCGCCCGTCTTGAAATCAACAGGTTATCTTCAGGGGATAAACCAGATTCGCGTAGTTTATCCAATTCCTGGAAAAGGATCAAAGGATCAATGATAACCCCGTTCCCGATCACGTTCTGGGTTTCAGAGTGGAAGATACCCGAAGGAATGGTGTGCAAAACGAATTTTTTACCATTAAAGGCAATGGTATGGCCTGCATTGGGGCCGCCCTGGAAACGGGCAATAATATCATACTTGGGGGTGAAAACATCAACGATTTTTCCTTTTCCTTCATCACCCCACTGTAATCCCAGAATTACATCAACCTTCATAACCTAAATTTACTTGGTGGATTTTGATTGTCCGTAAAATGTGAGCGCATAATGGGTCACTTCAACGCCGAAACGTTTTTCGAGATCCTCCCTGATCTGCTCAACCCGTGGATCGTAAAATTCCAACACTTCACCGGAATCATTAAAAATAAAATGATCATGCTGTTTCAGCATGGTAGATTTTTCAAATTGAGCATAGTTCGTCCCGAACTGGTGTTTGGTGACCAGGTTACAATCCAACAACAATTCAATCGTATTGTACAAGGTTGCCCTGCTGACCCGGTATTTGTGATTTTTCATCCGGATGTACAATGTCTCAATGTCAAAATGTCCTTCCGTGGCAAAGATCTCCCTGAGAATGGTGTAGCGTTCCGGGGTTTTACGGTGACCATGCCTTTCAAGGTAATCCGTAAAAATCAGACGGATATTTTCAAAAGCATCTTCGTTGGATTTTTTAATCATGGCCTCAATTTTGGTTCAAAGATAGTATTTTACAACTATTTAGAACAAATAAAAATAAATTTTTTAATCCATACGGGTCACATGTATAATTCCTTCCACGTTTTTAAGCTTTGTAAGCGCATCATTCAGGATCGAGGTATCCTGAACATAAAACGTCATCTCTCCTTCGGTTAGTCCGTCATGGGCCTCAATATGAAAAGATTTGATGTTCAGGCTGAGCTCATTGGAGATGATCTTTGTGATTTCGTTGATCAACCCCTGCCGGTCCATCCCGGTTACTTTAATATCGGTAAGGTACGATATGGAAGCAGGGTTGGTCCAGTTCAGTTTGATCATCCGGTTCCCGAACATGGAAATTTGTTCCTGGGCCGTGGGGCATTTTGTCCGGTGTATCTGTATCGGGAGAAATTCCGAGGCTTTTAAGCCAATAACCTCATCTCCGGGAATGGGATTACAACAGGTCGCCACTTCATAATTGAGTTGTCCCTGGGGAACCTCCACCTGCAGGTCATTTTTTTCAATGGAATTTTCATCCGGTGGTTGATTTTCACCGGTTATTAAATTCTTTTTCTTCCGGGTAGTATTTTTAGTAACATAGCTAATCCAGCCATTTTTGAAACTGGATGCGGCAAAAATTTTAACATCCTTAAACCCGATTTGATCCTGGGCGGCAGCAAAGTAAAGATCAACCAGGCTATTGAAATTATTGGCAGTAAGGAATTTTTTAATATTCTCGTGGGTAAAATCAATTCCTATCTGAAGGAACCATTTCCCCAGTTTGTCTTTTCCCTGTTTTGAAAATTTTTTCCTTTCATTCCTTATAGCCAGTTTTATATGGCTTTTTGCACGGGTTGTAACCACGTAATTCAGCCATTCTTCTTTGGGGGATTGCTTACGGGAGGTAATGAGCTCTACCTGCTGGCCGTTTTTCAGGATCTGGTTGATAGGGGCCAGCTTTTTATCTACTTTAGCGCCGATACAGGTATCGCCCAGCTCGCTGTGAATGGCATAGGCAAAATCAAGGATTGAGGAATTTGCCGGCAGGGTCCGTAATTCACCATGGGGGGTAAAAACCGATATTTCATCCAGGAAGAAATAACCTTTTACATCGTCGATAAAGGAAAGTGCATCCGCATCAGGACTTTCGATCATCTCTTTGATCCGGTCAAGCCAATTATCCAACTGGCTGTTGATATTCATGGATCCCTTGTATTTCCAGTGGGCGGCATATCCTTTTTCGGCAATTTCATCCATTCTGCGGGATCGGATCTGGATTTCAACCCACTGGCCGGTATGGCTCATTACTGTCGTGTGAAGCGCTTCATATCCGTTGGCCTTGGGTATCGATATCCAGTCGCGCAGCCGATCCATGTTAGGACGGTAATGATCGGTTATGGCAGCATACACCTTCCAGCAATCGGTTTTCTCGGTTTCAACCGGTGAATCAATGACGATCCGGATAGCAAAAATGTCGTATATCTCTTCAAACGGAATCTCTTTTTTCTGCATTTTCTGCCAGATGGCAGCTATTGATTTCTCCCGTGCCCGGATACTAAAATGGAAACCCTTGTCAGCCAAATCCTTCTTGATAGGATAGATAAATTTATTGACAAAACGGGACCGGCCTTTGGCTGTTTCCCTGAGGTTACGCTGGATGGACTCATAAACTTCCGGTTCCGTGTACTTCAACGCCAGGTCCTCAAGTTCGCTTTTGATGGCATGCAATCCCAGCCTATGGGCCAGAGGGGCATAAAGGATAGTGGTTTCAGAAGCTACTTTCAGCTGTTTTTCGGGGGTCAGGGCGTCCAGGGTCCTCATATTGTGTAAACGGTCAGCCAATTTTATCAGGATGACCCGTACATCGTCAGAAAGGGTAAGCAGGATTTTTTTAAAATTTTCGGCATGTATTGAAGCGGTGCGCTGATCAAAAATCCCTTTGATCTTGGTCAGACCGTCGATGATATCCGCAACTTTATCACCAAAAAGGCCCCGGATATCCTCGATGGTATATTCAGTATCTTCAACAACATCATGGAGTAAGGCACAAATAACCGAAGTGGCGCCCAGGCCAATTTCCCCGGCAGCAATGGTAGCAACGCTTAAAGGATGGTAAATGTAAGGTTCACCACTTTTACGGCGCATGTCTTTATGGGCTTCCAGCGCCATTTTAAAGGCTTTCCGTACATTTTTTTTATCTTCAGGATCCCGGGCTTTCCAAACGTGGAGCAGGTTCCGGTAACGTTTCAGTATTTCCCGTTTTTCAATTTCCGGATCAGCTTGATACATTACTCTTCGCGGTTACAGTATGTTTGCAAAGGTAACGGAAATTAAGATCATATTGAAATAAAGGAATTATATCTCAAGTGGAGCACAGAAAATTATTACTTTTGATGGCGCCTTTAGCTGAATAACACTTGTCATGTTGCAAAAAAAGAACCATCGGCTTTTATTTTTGATACTCCTGTGGCTTTTTTTAAATCCCCTTCCTCTTTTTGCCACCCATCAGCGAGCAGCCGAAATAGTCTATAAACACCTTTCCGGGCTCACTTATGAAATAACCCTCATCTCCTATACCTTTACGCCAAGTCCCGCCAACGCGTACCGTGATTACCTGACCATCAGCTGGGGCGATGGGACTCTTTCAGAGATCCCGCGTGTGGAAAAGGTTTATTTGCCGAATGATATTACTTACAACCGGTACGTGGGACAGCATATATTTCCAGGCCCTTCAACCTACATCATTTCCTGTGAAGATCCCAACCGGAACGGGGGCATCCTGAACATTCCGAATTCCATCAACACCCCGTTATTCATATATTCAGAGCTTACCATTAATCCATTCATGGGAGGATATAACAATTCTCCTGTTTTATTGTTGCCCCCCATTGATAACGGTTGCGTGAATCAGCCTTTCTATCATAACCCGGGAGCTTATGATGCTGATGGCGACAGCCTTTCATACAAACTGGTGCCTTGCCGCGGAGCCCAGGGCCTCGAAATCCCGGGATATACCTATCCTGCAGCCTCCAACTTCCTGTCGCTTAACGCGGTGACGGGGGACTTGATCTGGGACAGTCCCATACAACAGGGGGAATATAATATAGCCATCCTGATTGAAGAATGGCGTAACGGCGTAAAGATCGGAAGTGTTTTACGCGATATGCAGATCATCGTTGTGGCATGCAACAACCATCCACCCGTCATAGATTCCGTGGCCGATACCTGCGTGGAAGCGATGAAAACGCTGCGATTTCCTGTACATTCCTATGATCCTGACAGCAACAATATAACCCTGACGGCCGCTGGCGGCCCCCTGGTATTAACGAACAGTCCGGCCACCATGGAACCCAATCCTGCCACGGGTCACGGAGAAGTTCAGGCGGTTTTCCGATGGAACACGACTTGCGATCAGGTTCAATACAGCCCTTATCAGGTTTTTTTCAAGGCAAAGGATGATGCCAGTCCTGTCAACCTGGCAACCATCAAATCGATAAAAATCAAAGTGATCGGGCCTGCGCCCCGGCATCTGGAAGCCACTCCCATGGGAAATACCATTACCCTTTCGTGGGACGTTTATTCCTGTCCCAATGCAAAAGGGTATATGATATTCCGGAAAACCGATTCTACCGGTTATGAACACGGGTATTGTGAAACCGGCGTCCCCTCCTATCTGGGATATACAGAAATTTATAAATCCGACGACATTACGCGTACCACCTATCTTGACGACAACAATGGAAATGGACTGATCCGAGGGATCAAGTATTGCTATATGGTTGTTGCATGGTATCCTGGCCTTGCTGAAAGCTATGCGTCCAACGAAGCCTGCGCTACCCTGAAAAAGGACGTTGCCATCATTACGAATGTCAGTATCAGCGCCACGGACGAAAACACAGGTTCTATTTATACAGCCTGGTCCAGACCGACAGAAATTGACACACTCCAGGCGCCTGGTCCATACCGGTATGTCATTGCACGGTCAAGATCGGATACACCGGGACAGTTTGCGAAGATCGATTCCCTGAACTTCCTGAACGACACCATTTACAACGATAACGGCCTGAACACCCATCAGTATGGGTTCACATACAGGATTGACCTGTATAATGTGACTCAGGGGAACCGCTTTCTTATTGGTTCTTCCCAACCCGCCCCTTCCATGTTCCTCAGGATAACACCCACTGATAAAACCTTGAAATTAAGATGGAATGCCGATGTCCCATGGTCCAACAGGCAATATGTGATTTATCGCAGGGATCCTGGTGAAACGGAATTCGATTCCGTAGGCGCCAGCCCTGTCCCTTCCTTTAATAACACCGGGCTGGTTAATGGATTGACCTACTGTTACTTTATTAAAAGCATCGGGAAGTATTCCGGAAGTGGTTTTATTGATCCGATCATCAATAATTCTCAGGAAAACTGCGGTATTCCAATTGACAATATTCCGCCCTGTCCGCCATTGCTGACTGTTACCACGGATTGTGATAAGTCAACAAATACCCTTACATGGACTGTTCCTGCTGATACTTGTCAGCATGATATTGCCCGGTATTATATTTATTATGCACCTACTTCCGGAAATCTTTCTCTCATTGATTCGCTGATGGGCCAAAAAGACACGGTTTATATCCATAAGCCACCACTGTCTATTGTTGGTTGTTATGCAATCGTGGCAATCGATTCAGTAGGGAACCGGAGTAGCATGGGAAATATCGTTTGTATCGACAATTCGAACTGTCCGGTGTATTCCCTGCCCAATGTTTTCAGCCCCAATGGCGACGGTATTAATGACTTTTTTCAACCTTTTCCTTTCACATCAGTCAGTACGATCAACCTCAAAATATTTGACCGTTGGGGCAAGGTGGTGTTTGAGACCCATGAACCCGGAATCAACTGGGATGGAAAAGATAAAACCACCAACCAACCCTGCAGTGACGGGACCTATTTTTTTGTTTGTGATGTGTTTGAAATAACCCTTTCGGGCGAAATTAAACGATCCATCCAGGGAAGTCTGACGATATTGAGGTAACTTTCTTTTTTTTATATCTTTGCGTCGATGAAAAATATACGGAACTTTTGCATCATTGCCCATATTGATCATGGGAAATCGACGTTGGCGGACCGGCTGTTGCAATGGACGGATACTGTTTCGGAACGCGATTCGAGGGAGCAGGTGCTGGATGATATGGACCTCGAGCGGGAGCGTGGAATAACGATCAAAAGTCACGCCATTCAAATGAATTACCGTTATGAAGGGCAGGAATATATCCTGAACCTGATTGATACCCCTGGTCATGTTGACTTTTCTTATGAAGTTTCAAGGGCCATTGCAGCCTGTGAAGGCGCATTACTGGTCGTTGATGCCACACAGGGCATTCAGGCGCAGACCATTTCGAATCTCTACCTGGCTATTGAACATAACCTCACCATCATCCCGGTACTTAACAAAATCGATATGGACGCCGCGATGGTCGAAGAGGTCAAGGATCAGATCGTGGACTTGCTGGGGTGCGGCCGGGATGAGATCTTAGCCGTGAGTGCAAAGGTCGGGTTAGGAATCGATGAAGTCCTTCATGCCATCGTAACGCGGATCCCTGCCCCATCAGGTGATCCCGAAGCCCCTTTACAGGCAGTTATCTTTGATTCCCTGTTTAACCCTTTTCGCGGGATCGTTGCTTATTACCGGATTTTTCAAGGTTCTATCCATAAAGGGGACCATGTGAAATTTGTAGCCACCGGAATGGATTATCATGCCGATGAGATTGGTATCCTCCGTCTGAAGCAGGAGCCACACAACATGGTCCAGACCGGCGATGTGGGGTATATTATTTCAGGGATCAAGAACAGCAAAGAGGTTCAGGTTGGCGATACTATAACCCATGTTGAAAATCCTTGTTCTACGATTGTCGCGGGGTTCCGGGGCGTAAAGCCCATGGTCTTCGCGGGAATATATCCCACTGATGCCGACCAGTATGAAGAATTGCGCGATTCGCTGGAGAAGCTCCGGCTTAACGATGCATCCCTGACGTTTGAGCCTGAAGCTTCAGCTGCCCTTGGTTTCGGTTTCCGGTGTGGTTTCCTTGGGCTGCTCCACATGGAGATCGTCCAGGAAAGGCTCGACCGTGAATTCGATATGGATGTAATTACGACGGTACCCAACGTTTCGTATAAGGTCTATACGACTAAGGGTGAAGTTCTCGATGTTTATAATCCGTCGGGCCTTCCGGAACCCAATTATATCGATAAAATTGAAGAACCATGTATAATGGCCAATATCATCACCAAATCGGAGTATATCGGCCCTATCATGACCCTCTGCATCGGGAAACGCGGAATTCTGAAAAACCAGGTCTATCTGACCACGGACCGGATGGAGCTGACCGTTGAGCTCCCTCTGGGGGAAATTGTTTTTGATTTCTATGACCGGTTGAAAAGCATCTCAAAGGGTTATGCCTCCTTCGACTATTACCCTTCCGGTTGGCAGGTTGCCGACCTGGTGAAACTTGATATCCTGTTAAATGGTGATATTGTGGATGCCCTTTCATCCTTGATCACCCGTAACAATGCCTACGATTTCGGACGAAAGTTCTGTGAAAAGCTGAAGGAATATATCCCTCGCCAGCAATATGAAGTAGCTATTCAGGCAGCCATCGGGGCTAAGATCATCGCGAGGGAAACAGTGAAAGCTGTCCGTAAGGATGTTACCGCAAAGTGTTATGGAGGCGACATTACCCGAAAAAGAAAATTGCTTGAAAAACAGAAGAAGGGAAAGAAACGGATGCGGCAGATAGGGAATGTTGAAGTTCCGCAAAAAGCCTTTCTGGCTGTTCTGAAACTCGATTCCTGATTGTTTTATCAATATGTGACAACCCATTTTCTATTTCGTCTTAATGCATTCTTTCTGATTGTTGAACCCAAAACCTAATGCCATGAAAAACACGATCCGTTGCATTGTCTTATTGCTGTTTCTGATCTTTGCATCATCCTTTGTCTTTGCACAAGGCCATCACCACCATTCAAAATATATGCCGGGATGGCCCATAAGCGATAGCGCTCAATGGGGCCCTTTTAATTGTTCAATGGATGATTTTAATTTCAATGATTTCCCTTTCTGCAAAAATAAAAAACGATATAACGGACACTGGGCCGGAGTAGAATTGGGTGTCAGCGGATATGTTACCCCCGGATTTAACATGAATTTCAACCCGGAATACCCTTACCTGAATATGAATACTGCCAGGTCACTTACAGTAAACCTGAACCCTTTTGAGATCAATGCAAACCTTTATAAAAATCATCTGGGATTTACAACGGGACTTGGTTTCCAGATCAGCAACTATTATTTTACCGACAATTATGTTATGCTGAAAGATTCTGCAGCCATGGTGGCCTACCAGGTCCAGGATGCTTATGGCAACATGGTCAGCATCAAAATCAATAAGATGGTCGTTTCCTATCTGAATATTCCTCTTCTGTTTGAATATCAAACCAACCCTTTCCGCCGTACGAGCAGTTTTCATATTACGGCAGGAGTGATAGCAGGAGTGCGCATCGGTTCTTATACCAAACAGGTTTATCCCAGCAAAGGCGAAACCTACTATCTGATTGATAATAATGGGAACAGAATAGCTTCCTTCGAAAACAACCATTATGTTGTCCGCGAC
The DNA here is from genome assembly GCA_023231065.1 of Bacteroidales bacterium. GTDB lineage: Bacteria > Bacteroidota > Bacteroidia > Bacteroidales > FEN-979 > CAIVAT01. The sequence goes on along the minus strand of JALNWE010000030.1, from coordinate 6,054 downwards.
CGGGGAGCTTACCATCTGGCTCCTTTCAAACTTGACGCCGCATTCCGTATTGGCTGGTCCCACCTGAACCTTTTTGCCACCTATTCTATTACCCGGATGTTCCAGAAAGACCAGGGACCGGAACTTTATCCCTGGACTGTCGGGTTAACGCTGCTGGGCTGGTAAATCAGAAAGGGGAATGGATTAGGATATCGCGGTATGGGTTTGGAGTTGGAGGGGATTATCCGAAAAAGCGGTCTTCGAAATTGATCAGATAGAGTTTCTTTGTAGCGCGGGTTACAGCAGTGTATAACCAGCGGCCAAATTCAAGGTTCAGCATTTTGTCGCTGATGTATCCCTGATCGATAAATACGGTATCCCATTGGCCCCCTTGCGTTTTATGGCAGGTAAGCGCATAGGAGAATTTCACCTGAAGCGCATTGAAATAAGGATTTTCCTTTACTTTTTCAATCTTTGCCCTCCTGGATTTTAATTCTTCGTAATCGGCCAATACTGTCATGAACAGCCGGTTGTTTTCAACCTGGGTCAATGCCGCAGATTCAGTCATCAAAGTATCAAGAATAATTTTAACATCAACTGGCTTTTCATCGGGATAGTCCAGAAAACGAACGGTGACATCGGCAAAACGGAATCCATATAACTCTTCGATCTTCCGGATGCGGATCAATTCCACGACATCTCCGTTGGCAATGAAACCTGCAGCGGAATCAGGTGGCAGCCAGAAGTAATTATTTTTGACCACCATCATATAATCGCCCGTTGAGATTTCTTCATCCAGATATAATATCCTTCGCCGGATCTCCCTGTTATAAATATTGGCCCGTTTATTGGACCGGCAAATGATCACATTATTATCTTTACCAGATTCGGAAAAAGCCTGATTCAAAGCCTCTTCCAGGTCAGGTCCATTCAATCGACGGACATCCCTGAAACCTTCTAATGAAAATATGGGAAGGCTAAACTGTTGTCCCTGAAGTTTTTGCCTTACCTGTGTGGCATTATGGAGGATCCCCGATTGACTGGCCTGGCGGACAACCTCGGTAAGTTCGAAAGTATCGATGTTAAGGTGATAGGCATTCTTTAAGAACCCGATATCAAGGGCAGGGCTGTGATCCAGCCCGACAGGAGGCAATTGGGCCGCGTCGCCGATAAACAGCATTCTGCAGTTTTCCCCGCTATATACATATTGAAAAAGATCATCCAGGAGATTCCGGGTGGAGAAAAGGGCACCTTCAACCGGCATGGCGTGCTGGATCATAGAAGCCTCATCCACAATAAACAAGGTGTGCTTGTGATAATTGATCTGAAGTTTCAGGTCGATCTGACCCTCCTTGGTGGTCCTGGCCAGATAGATCTTACGGTGAATGGTGTGCGCTTGTTTTCCCGTATAGCCCGATAGTACTTTGGCAGCCCTTCCGGTCGGGGCCAGAAGCACTGTTTTTTTTGCAAGTTGCGGCAGAACATTGACCAGCGATTGTACTACGGTCGTTTTGCCTGTCCCTGCATACCCCCGAAGGATAAACAAAGCATTCTGCTGTTTCCAGGAAAGGGTGAGAAAAACGGCTAATTCGTTAAGCAATTTATCCTGGCCTTCGGTGGGATCATAAGGGAACTCCTTACGCAGCATGGATATCACCTTGATCAGATCCATTCGCCCGTATTATTCATATCTCAGTGATTCAATGGGATCGAGATTGGCAGCTTTCCTGGCAGGAACGAAACCACTGACCAATGCCACGATGAAACAAAGGATAACGCCATTCAGGATCCAAACCCAGGGAATAATAAAAGCGCTGCCGATCAGGAGAGAAATCACATTTCCGACCAGGATGCCGAAAAAGATCCCCAGGAGCCCGCCTAATTGTGCAATAACGATGGATTCCACCAGGAACTGGTTACGGATAACCCTTTTTGTCGCTCCAATGGCCTTCCGGATACCGATCTCGCGGGTCCGTTCGGTGACCGAAACAAGCATGATATTCATCAGCCCAATAGCAGCGCCCAATAAAGTAATAAAACCAATGAGCGTCGCGGCAAGGGTCACATATTTGATATTTTCGATCAGCATTTTGGCGATATTATCGCTTTTGGTTATCTCAAAGGTATCTTCAATCCCTGTCGGAACTTTGCGGATATTTCGCAGGACTGAGGTGGCTTCCCCGATGGCAGCATCGACGAGGGCTGTTCTGTTAGCCATCACATTGATAGTAAACGTCATGTCCTCCCGCGGGAAATAGATCCTGACATTGTTCAGGGGGACGAAGCAAGTCCGGTCACCACTGAAACCCATGCTTGAGCCTTTGGATTTCAGGACCCCGATAACCCGGTATTTTCCAGGTCCGATAGAGATAATCTGCCCGATGGGGTCCTCATTATTTTTAAACAGGTTGGATACCAGCTCGGCCCCGAGAATAACAGAACATGAACCATAAAAGATCTCGGTTGGGGAAAAATTTCTTCCTTTTTCAACTTCATCGCCCGATGTGGTAAAATAATCTTCATCGGTACCCCTCACCCTTACATTGGGATTGGTTTTATTGGCGCCAAATTTAAGGGTGGCATTCCCCGTTGCGAAGGTAAAGATGGAAACAGTTCCCGGAAAATCGAACCGTTCTTTGAATTCCTGTGCCTGTCCATAGGATATGGGCTCATATTGTTTTTCACGGGGATGATCACCTCCCATGTGGACATTCATCGAACGGTTACGGATGGTAAAAGTGTTAGAGCCCATCATGGTAAAATTCTGGGTCAGAAAATATTTGATAGAATCAGTGGCAGTAAGAATTCCAACCAGCGCCATGATCCCGAACGCGATAATCAGGATGGTAAGGATCGTCCGGAGCAAATGGGTCCGGATAGAGCTCAGGGATATCCGGATATTTTCAACAATCAGTGCGTTTTTTATTTTCATTTTCAATGTTTTATGCCATAAGCCAGATCACCGGCATCACCCAACCCGGGAACGATAAATGACTGGGCAGTAAGTTCTTCATCAACAACTCCAATCCATATCGTGACACTTTCGCGGGACAAATGTTTTTTTACATATTCCAATCCTTCGGTACTTGCGACAATTGCCGCAATATGAGTATGCTTTGGTTTCCCATGCGCGAGTAGTTCGCGGTAAGCAAGTACCATCGAAGAACCCGAAGCTACCATGGTATCAGATAAAATCACCGTTTTACTTTCAATATCAGCGACAGACGAATATTCAAGATTGATTGAAAAACTCCCATCTTTCCTGTGTTTGCGGAATGCAGAAATGAAGGCATTTTCCGATTTGTCAAAAAAATCTAGAAATCCCTGGTGAAATGGTAGCCCGGCCCGAAGGATAGTGGCCAGCACCGGGTATTCCTGTAATACGGGTACATTGGCAATGCCCAGTGGCGTAATGACTTCCTTCGCTTCATAAGTCAAATGCCGGCTGATGGATGTGGCAAAAATGATTCCCATCCTTTCCAGGTTTTTCCGGAACCGCATCGTGTCGCGTTGGATTTCGACATCCCTGATCTCAGCAATATACTGATTCAGGATGGAGGGTGTGGATGACAGGACATGGATCATTTTCAAAGTTATTTTAGTATGAATGAACTCACAAAAGTAGCGAATTTATTCTATTTCCGTAACTTACGATACAAATAAAGAGCCCGGACAATCACTCCCGGAAGTTTGTTTACCCGGTAAACCGGGTAGGTAATCCCGGTTGCCCCAAAACCTTTGTAAAACCTCCCCACGCCAGGGTCATTGCCCCCTTCGAAATCGAAAATAAGCGGTTGTCCCGAATGTTCCCGGATAAAACCATCCACAAGAAGGAACATGGCCCCGTTATCACGGGCAATGGGCGCCGAGGCAGCAAATAAATAATAAATCCGGGACCCATCCATGACAAAAAAGGCTGCTGCTGAAAGTATCCCTTCAGGAGAGTAAGCGCCTAAAAGATATCCTTTACCGGTTTTCTGACAGGACTGAATCAGGTCCCGCATAATCTCATAATGGCAGGACCGGAGCTTTCCTTCTTTTTTACCGAAATTTTCCTTGAAAAGGGTTACCAGTTCATCCGCCTCCATCTTCCGTTTCAAAGTCACGCCGGCTTCTTTTGCCTTTTTCAGGTTACGTTGGGTATTCTGACTGTAATTCCCTTTCAGGGTTTCATAAGAGGGAATCAGATCCAGTTCATGGTTAATCCTCAACTCCGGTGAAATCAGGGAATTTTCCGGTCTGTTCATGACATTCAGATGGATCTCAATGAACCTGAATTTAGCAGGAACAGCATTCAGAAATTCGTTCAGTTTTGGCCATGAGGGTAATTCTGTCGAAAAAAGGCCCAGCTGCTGTACGAAAAAGGGTTGATACAAATAACAAATACCCCATTTTCGGTTACCGGTAAGGGGAAAAACATACTTGTAATCATCTTCAACCAGCGCTTCCCATCCCGGACAAACAAGGTCGAGATACCAGGAACAAGCATATACCCGGCTGTTTACAGCATGGATTATACATTGGTCCCAGCGGGTTTTATCAATCTGCGTATGCTTCAGGTAATGTATCATCCCGATTTTTAAGAAGAGGCCATCCTGATCATAGTTTCATAAACCTGCCGCCAGCCTTTCCAGCGTCCGGAATCGCCAAGACTTTCGTTATGCCAGAGACTGACGAATTCACCCTGAATTGGTTTAATTACGTTGATCAGGTCCTCGATTTTTTCAATGCTTTTTTCCGGGGTTAGACGAAGATAATCCTTCAGCGTTACATCCATTATGGAGACCGGGTGGATGATCAATGGGGTTATTTCATTTCTGGTCAGGTCGAAAAACGGAAAAGGGATGGTTATTCCTGCCCTGAAACCGATATGGGAAGCATAGCTCATTGAAAAATCTTCCCTGATCCCAAGGGCGATCAGTTTCCTGTATGTTGTCGGAAATGAAATCTTGAGGAAATGTTGCCGGCTCCTGGTCACTTTCCGATGTAACGCCTCCGATAACCCGATATACTCCGATTCAAGACGGCCGGGATGGCTATGGGAGGAAAAGGAAGGATGAATGCCTACGTTTTTATCGCGGTCAAGTTCGGAAAGTAAGTGTTTAAATGACTTAGATGTTACCGGAATATTGTTATCATTTCCACCATAATCGGCAAACAAGATAAAGTAAAGCGCCTTGTTCCCATACGGCTCATTTACCCGGTGGATGTAATCATAGTTGTCATAGGGATCTGGTAACCGGCCCGACAATACCTGTAAACGTTGGATAATCTCCCTAAACCGGCCATGGCCCAAGGCACGGCCAACGCCCCCCAACGTACGTATGGGCGGGCGACATCGGTAAGCGTAAACATGGTCAATGTCGATGGTAGATAAATAGCGGTATTCTCCGGACCCTAAATGCAACTCCGGAAAATGTTGCTGAAGAAGGTCCCCCAAGAACTTTATCCATTCGTGAACGATCGGCCGCTCAAGAAATTTCCCTTTCCATGCGATGCTTTCAGTGGCGGGGAACCTACCATAACGGTCAGTATGATGGGGAATGTATTCCTCGTACCGGGCGATCATATAAAAAGCTGCAGCAAAGGGATCAAAAGGCAATGATGAAGCGGGATTTTCGCTGAAAAAGAGAACAGGGGCGTTTTTAAAAATTTTAACTTTAAGATCACGGGGAATAATGTTTTGTTCAAACAATAGCCCGGAAGCTTCAAGGAAAAGCCCCCCGTCCAGCGGTTCTTTTGCATAAGCCAGTTTTGGCCCTTCAAATGCTAAAAATTCATCCTGGTCCGTGGTCCAACTCCAGGACAGACCAAGAAGCTTATCCAGGGCGATCTGGAAGATATATCCGAGACGGGAATTCTTTACCGGTGAAAATATCAGGAGCATGAAGGCAGGTTGATTCACTTTGCAGCCAAGTTACATAAAAAACAAAAACTTTCGTATTTTTGAAAATATTTTGAACCGGACCGGACCCGTATGGAGAATTTTATTGTATCAGCGCGTAAATACCGTCCACAGACTTTTGATACTGTCGTTGGCCAAAAGTCCATCACCAACACGCTCAAGAATGCCAT
>JALNWE010000029.1 GCA_023231065.1 Bacteroidales bacterium | reverse complement strand
GTATTGAATCCGTTTAAGGTAAACTTTGTCACAGAATCATTTCCTCCAACGATAGCGCGGTCCAGCTGCCCGGTTTTTATCAGGTTCGATCCAAGCATCATCGCATTGACCGATGAGGAACATGCCGTGCTTATGGTGGTAACAAAATCCTTTATATTCAAAAATGCAGCAACCTGTTCGGCGCTGTCGGCACAATCGTGATGGGCCACATCGGCGAGCTTCCCTTTTCGGGGGTCTTTAAGGAATGAAGCATAGAAGTTTTCACTCCGGTCCATCCCGCCGACCGTTGTGGCAGAGATCAGCCCTGTTTTGCAAGATTTCATGTCGGTAATCCCGGCAGATTGAACTGCTTCGCTGGCAGCTTTCATTCCCAGCAATGCTGTACGCGTGAAATTCCTTGCATCCGGTTGACCTAATTCGCGCCGTAATTGCTCATTGGACATTTTGACTTCGGCCAATGGGATAACTCCTTTATGAACGGTCGGAAATAATGTTATTTCCCCAATTCCTGATTTTTTATTCAACAGCGAATGGAGGGTTTCCGCGACATTATTCCCAATGGCGCAGATAATCCCGATTCCCGTGATATAAACTTTCTTCGACATCCATCAGATTTACATTCCGGTACAAAAATAGCGGAAATACCAATCAAAGCCAAAAGTCAGAAGTCAAAAGTAAGCTAAACTGAAAGGCCAAAGATCAATTATTTAGAGTCCCTGTACCAGCATCAAGGAATGATTTACGTCGCGGAACTGGTTATAGATGAGGATATTTTTCAACCGGGAAGGAATAATATGGTTAAGATGCAATATCTCCGGATACCGTTGATGTTTCAGGATATTGGCAGCCGTATATACTCCGAACCCCGTGGCGGTGTGATATTCCCCGCACAGATGTTTGTACCAGCCTTGCGCTTTACCCGGAAAAAACTGTCCGGCAAAACGGGTATAAACCGGATCATAGTCACAGTCCCCGTTTAAGCCAAGGATAACGAGGTCAATATCTTCGGTCGTGAGGCCGTGGCCACTTAAAAAACCAGGTAAAATTTTATCAGCATCGAATGAGCCGTTTAAATTGAAAAAGGTACGAACGTCGCTCAATTTCGCGTATGATGCCGGAATCCTTTTGTTGCTGATCAGGAAAAAAGAAGAACCTTCACCCGAAAGCGCCCCGGAGGTATAGGTTTCCAGAATTTTAAGGTTATTCACCGGTTCCATCTTCCATTGGCCAATACGGCGCATGATCCGGAGATGGTTCATGGTCATTTCATCAATCCCGCCAACCAGGATATCGGAAGCCATTCCTTCTTCCATCTGCAACATCGCATCGATCAACCCGCTTTCAAATGAAAAAGTGCGATGGACATAGGTTGAATTGTAGTTGTGGCATTTGAGCTGTATGGCAACCTGCGAGCTGATGGTATTGTATGTGGATTGGATGAAAGGGGTGGGGTTAAGGAACTTTTCCTCTTTGGTGATCTCGCCCAGGATCTTTTCAGTATCTTCAACGCTGCCCAATCCCGTCCCGGTTATGATGGCATCCGGCATCGCGCAACCTGAATCTGTCATGCATATCCTGGCAGATGTGATCCCCATCTTGATCAGCCGGCTCATTCTCCGTGACTGGATGGGATCGATATAATTACGGTAAACCGGTTCGATGCATTTCAGGTAATCAACCGTATATTCCATCACTTCCGGCAGAAATTCTGATGGATCCAGGGTTTTTTGCGGAGAAATAAGACCGATACCGTTTATAAAAGACACGTTTAATGAATTATAAATTAAAACTATCTAATATTTTTTGAAGATCAGGGATGTATCATTTCCTCCAAAACCAAAGGAGTTGGACATCACGACATTCACCGGTTGGTCTGTGATCCTCGTTTTAACCGGAGAAAAATGGAGCTCCTCCATCGGGACTTCAAAGTTAAGGTTTGGCCAGATGACCTGGTGTTGCAGGCACAATACGGAAAGAATTGCTTCTGTTGAGCCGGCAGCGCTTGTGGTGTGCCCTGTAAAGGGTTTTGTCGAACTTATATGCGGGATCCGTCCCTCAAATAATTTTTCAATGGCCTTGCCTTCAGATAGATCATTGTTATCGGTACCAGTGCCATGAGCATTGATATAATCGATGTCACCGGGTTGGAAGCCGCTTACTTCAAGCGCTTTTTTCATAGCCAGGTAAGCGCCAACGCCATCGGGCGAAGAAGCTGTTTGATGAAAGGCCTCACAAGCATTTCCCCAGCCGACGAGTTCTGAAAGCGGTTGATTTCCTGTTTTGATAATACTCTCCTCTGATTCAAGAACGAGATAAGCAGCGCCTTCTCCCAGGTTAATACCTGCCCGCCGCTGATCAAAAGGTTTACAGGGTTCTTTATCCAGGATTTTAAGGGCATTGAAACCGTTCAGATGGAATTTTGTCAGCGATTCACAGCCGCCTGCCAGGACCCGGTCCAACCGTCCTGCCCGGATCATCCGGGCTCCTAACATCAGGGCATTGGCCGCTGAAGAACAAGCAGTGCTGATGGTCGTAATATAGTCGCTGATCCCAAGTTCAACAGCGATCTTTTCCGTACTGTCGGCACAATCATACGAATCGATATAGGCGTTACGCGTATCATTGGCCAGGAAATCGGAATAGTAAAGCTCACACTGGTCCATCCCACCGACGGTGGTTGCGGAAATGAGACCTGTTTTCAGATCCCGGTTTTCAAGGAGTTTTCCATGGACAGCCGCTTCACGCGCGGCGATGATACCCAGTAAAGTATTTCTCGAATAGCCTTCAGCAGGGGCAATACCGGCCAGGACAAACAGTTCTTCCTTACTCAGCGGGACTTCCCCAACAAGAAGTTCATCTTTCAATAATGTTTCTATGTAATGGATCCTGCCAATTCCGGAGCGTGAAGCAAGCAACGCGGTAAGATTTTCCCGGAGGTTTTTACCAAGGCACGAAATAATCCCTGTACCCGTAATATAGATCCGTCGCGCCATTCAGGATTATTTTTTATGCTCGGTGATATATTCTGCCATGGTACGGATCGAATAAAAGATTTTTTTACCGTCCTTCGGGTCTTCAATCTTGATCCCGTAGTTCTTCTCCAATAAAACGATCAATTCAAGGGCATCGATGGAATCCAGCCCTAACCCTTCACCAAAAAGAGGGGAATCCGGATTGATATCATCTGCCGAAATATCTTCGAGGTTTAACTGTTCAACGACTTCTTTCTTCAGTTTATTGATTAATTCTTCCATAGTAAATCAGTTCAGTTACGTTCTATTAATTGGTTTAAATTCTCTACAGTAAAACGAAGTGGCTTAAAAACGGTTTCTGGTCCATTTTCAGGAATACCAGCTTTTTCCACTAACATGATGAAGGCATTGTACTTATTACCCAATAATTCAACCCATCCACATAAACAAGCTTCAACCTCCGAATTCAGGAACAGGTCGCGAATATAATTGTCAAGAACCTTTCCGTCAAACTTTTCTGTAATCAGGAATGCATTTTCCCCGTTGATCTTGTTCCTGATACAAATTTCTCCAATCACAATATTTGGTAAGGTATAAACAAAAACAGAGGGGCTTGGGAAGTAACTGGCCCTATCTTTAATGGATTCGTTGTGTAAGATATCCGTATCCAGACTCGCACTTGAATTGCTTAGAACCACGCCCATCGCATCGCTGCGGTACCCTGTAATTGGTTTTTCCCTTAAAACCAGCTCTGTTGCAAGAAATCCAAGTTTACTAACGGAATCCATCTTATAAAACTTGGGATAGTTGATCTCTTCCTGTTTATAGACTGATTTGAGAAAGTCTGCAAAAGTAAGATAATTTTCCATAAAATAGATAAGGCGGTCATTGAGAACCACTTTCTTTTCATGGATTTGGCAATATGAGGTGATAATCAGATCCATTTTACAATTTCTGATAAACTATGGCGGCATTGCAGCCACCGAAGCCGGAAGCGGTTTTAAGGCATCTGTTCACCGGTTTTGATTCATGATGCTCTATTATATTTAAAGGTACCGATACTCCCGGTTGATCATACCCTTCAGACCGGAAAATACGTCCACTCCGGATGGAGTGGATGGCAGCAACCGATTCGATCAGGCCGGCAGCTCCGAGGGTATGCCCCCAGTAACCTTTCAGACTGTTGACCTGAACCGGTGTCAGATGGCTTAATCCTATGGCCTTTGCCTCCATTTCATCATTATATAGGGTCGCTGTTCCATGCGCTGAAATAAAGTCGATTTCATCCGGGGCCACGGATGCTTTTGCAAGGGCCCGGTTGATGGCCAGGCTCAGCTCTTCTCCGGTGCGGGATGGCCCGGAAATATGGTTGGCATCATTGGTAATGGCGCCACCGGCATAGATCACGGAGGGTTCTTCAGAAGCGATGGGGGATGACGTAAGCGTCATAGCGCCACAACCTTCACCCAGGGATAATCCGGTCCGTTCTTTGTCGAAAGGCTTACAAGGATGAGGGCTGAGGGCCTGGAAGGATTGAAATCCGGAAATGACAAACTCAGAGGCGATATCACCACCGGCAACCACTGCGTGTTCAAATTGCCCGGTCTGGATCATCCTCGCAGCCGTAATGATGGCGACAAGTCCCGATATACAGGCATTGGAAATGATCACCGGGGCGTTCCTGAAGCCGAAGAACTCGGCTACAATCCGTCCCAGCTCCCACAGGAAGATCCGCCGGTGGTTAAAGACTGCTTTGTAACGTTCTTCAAGCAGATTGATGTTTCCTTTGGTAGTCGATATAACCAGAATGGTCCTTGGATCATTGGGGTTGGTCCCGGTCTTGGAAAGGGCCTCTGAAATGGAGAGGATGAATAATTTCTCCAGTCGGGTAAAATGCGTGGCTGGCGTATCCTTTTTAAACTTCGCCAAAATTCCCGAAAACCGGTTTTCCATGAGATCGGTCGCAACCAGCGAAAGAATGACCGGAGAGGGGTATAACCGCGGATCGTCCACCATTTTCAAGCCGGAAATATGGTTGTTCAGCGATTCCATATTTTCGGCCGTAGTGAAGCCCAGTGAAGTAATAATATTATCGGAAGTGATATAAACAGGTTTCATCAGCAAGACATTACAAAATTCCCCATTTCTTTTTCCATCCGGTATAAAACTCCGGAGAGGTCAGCAGCAATACTCCATCCGGTGTCAGAAAAACCTGAACAGAGCTTCCGGTAGCCGCGATCTCCCGGTCCTGCTTCCTGTAAATGGTATATTCAAATACGATTTTCGCTGCATCGGTCGGGATGTACCGGGTTTCGATGATTGCCGAATCGCCATAAACCAGCGGTCGTTTGAAATCGCAGTTCACCTTAACAATGGGTATCATAACATGGTGTTTATATACATCGAGATACCCGAGGTTATATTTAAGACCGAAAGATTCCCTTCCATCTTCAAAATATTTGAGATAATTCCCGTGCCATACGATGCGCATGGAATCAACCTCGGAAAATCTTACGATGATCTCTTTATGGTCTGTCAGTTCCATTCTATTTATTCAAAGGATTTTTCAGGGTGCGATAAAAGAAAGAAATTGCAATGGAGATGATAAAAAAGAGGAGCAATTTGAAAATGGACGGAAAGACTTCAACCAATCCACTACCTCGCAGGAAAATATCATAATATCCCGTTAATGCCCAGTTAAGCGGGCTCAGGCCGGCTACGAACTTCATGGTATCCGTCATCAGGTACATGGGCACGAACAATCCACCCAATGCCGCCATGATAATAATGGAAACAGCCCCGAAGGAAGCTGCCTGCTGGTGGGTCGTAGCGATGGTGCCAACCATCAGGCCAAAACCAAGGGCAGCTAATGCAATGACAATGGTAACAACCACAAGCGCTAAAATCTGGTGTCCCAGCGCCAGAGGAACCGCGTGAAAAAGAGGCAACAGGTACATTCCCGTTAACATCATCAGGGTGGTCTGGACGAAGCAAACGATAAGATAGACACAAACTTTTGACATCAGCAGTTTCATAAAGGAGACCGGCATACATTGTAAACGGAGAAGGCTTCCTTCTTCGCGTTCGATCATCATGCTGCTGGTGAAAGGGATGATGATAAAGAACATGGCAAACACCGACCATGCCGGAACGTTATGTTGCGCGGAGTCCGGAATTTCCTCCTTTTCTTTATAAGAGGGAAAGATTTCCTTGAACACGACCATGTCTTTGTACTCCTGTTTCGGGGGAGTGAAGTTGGGGAATACTTTGGCCATCTCCTGGTTAAAAGTACGGAACACCATCTCGGTTTCAACCTTGTAATTGTATTCTTTAATGGCGCTGAGAATGGAGTTCTTGAAAGTTTTTTTGACGGTAGGATCAAAATAGACGGTCACCGTATCTGCATCTCCCATCGGAATAGTGCTGATAAGCATGGGATTATATAATCCGAAACCTGCTAATGTTTTCGCTACCTGTAACCGGACATTGGCGCGGATGGACCTGGTAACTTTTTCGGGGATCACGATCCCGATCAGATAGTCGCCTTTTTTCACGGCCTCTCTGATACCCTTTTCCGTAAGCGGTTTCCCGTTCAGCGAGTCGATCACTTCAAAAAAATTGGATTTCCTGAGCCCTTTGCCGATCTGAATCCCCAGGGTGTCCTGATCCTTATCCAGGAAAAGCACTTTGAGGGTGGTTTCCCTGGAAACCGCGCTATATCCAAATTCCTGCAGCAGAGACATGATGATGATCAGTACCATGGGCATAACGAAAAGGATAGTCAGCCCTGCTTTATCCCTCAACAGGATACGCGCTTCTTTTCTGAACCCTGATAAAAATTTGAACATTACAGTATTATATATCAAAATATTTCCGCTAATCGCGAAGGGACTTCCCCGTGAGATGCAGGAAAATATTTTCGAGGTTAGTGAATTCAGAACGTTCTTTCACAAGTTCCTTAGGTTTGCCTAAGGCAATGATATTGCCCCTGTCCATAATGGCTACCCGCGTACACAGATTTTCGGCTTCTTCCATATAATGGGAAGTGTAAATAATAGTAGTGCCGGTTTCATTGATGGCATTGAGGTAATCGAGAATAAAGATCCGGGATTGGACATCAATTCCAACGGTCGGTTCGTCAAGAAAAAGAATTTTTGGTTTATGTAGCAATCCGGCAATCAGGTTAACCCGACGTTTCATCCCCCCTGAATAGGAGTTGATCTGTTTGCGGGCGACTTTTTCAAGACCAAATTCTTCCAGGCATTTGTGAATCCTGTCTTTTAGCTCACTGCCCCGCATACCATACATATTCCCGAAAAAAGTAAGGTTCTCCAAAGCGGTCAGGGTAGGGTATAAGGCAAGATCCTGGGGAACGACGCCGATGATACTTTTAATTTCATCCAGGTTATGCCTGATATCCAATCCATCGATGGTCACCGTTCCACGGGTAGGGGCAAACAACCCGCAGAGAATGGAGATCGTTGTTGTTTTCCCTGCGCCATTGGGCCCTAAAAGCCCGAAAATTTCACTGGGAAAAATATCCAGTGAAACGGATTTGATGGCAGGTTCATCATTCCTCCTGTAAAATTTCGTTAACTCCCTGATTTCTATGATGGGATTGCCGGACATTTAAAGTAATATTTTATCAAGTTTTTTATATACATTTTCTTCCATTGAAGCGATCTCGCCGAGCATATTGCCCAGCATGCTATAATCTTCTTCCGGCTTGGAGCGGTTCCTGCAATTGCGGGCGCCGATGTAAGTGAATTCTCTCCATTTATTTGCTGTCTTGCCCATCATGTCGGAAGTTTCCAGCAATTCAGGATTATTGAACAGTTCACCTGATTCCTTGAGAAACGAGCCATAAATATATCTGAAACCGGCGCCTCCGGTCCCAAAATCCTCATTCATCCTAAGGATTTGGCCCAAATAGAATGAAGCTTTTTCATACCCGTGTTTGACAGGCCATTTTTTCAGATCCTTTGCCATCCATCTTAAACCTCTAACGCCTATGAGAGGGAAAGGAATTTTGGTCATCTCGTAAACCGTTTTGCTGATCCCCTTTTTAACCGCTGATTTAATATCAAGTTCCTTTGGAATACTGTTGATCCAGTACATTTTACCATTGGGCGCAAAGGGCCCTTTGGCATACCGTACCCTTACCAGGTCTTCGTAGGTAAGCGTCTGCGGGGTTTCCATCACGGTATCGCTGATATGGTAGATATCTCCTTCTTTTCCGAAACAAACAATGTTGTGCATGTTATAATGCATCCGGTATTCGGGAGGGAAAAAAGTCAGGTTAAAACATCCGACCTGCATACCGGTAGGGATGCCTTTTTCAAGGTTCCTGTCCAATGCCAGCATGGCGGCTTTGGGTTCCTTGAATTTCTTGATTATGGTAGCATCGATCCCCAGGTAATCTGCCGAACGTTTAAAGACTACATTAGGCAGGTTCCTGAATGAGATCATCGGGGCATATTGAACTTTGAGAAAAGGGATATAACTAAAGTACAAACCATTGCCAATGCCGAAGGCCATGGGTTCAGAAAGATCGTGGCCATAAAAACCAAACAAATTAGAAGTAGCTCCGCTCTCACAATGGCCAGCCTGGTGATGGGCATAGTTAATGAGAATTTTTTTAGGATCCATTAGGGAATGTTTAAATTATTCAACCTTCTTTAGCTCTTCAACAGTGATGTTAAAGGCAGAAGCATATTTTTCCAATGTTTTTGTTTTCAGGCGATTGAATACGCGGGGCCTGAAGTGCCACTTGACGCGCCAGATAGAAATGCCGGCAAGCATGGATAAGGACAAGGTATCAACCAGGTTTTTTTCCATATAATAAGCAATGGGGCTTACTTTTCCGGCTAACACTTTTTCCTTGGCCTCGGTTATCCTTTCATTGAAATGATCCCATGCCTGCTGTATAATTACCCTGTCGGGCTCTCCATGAAAGCCGACTGTTTTTTCGTAATTTCCTGTTTTATCGTATGAATACGATAATTCGCGTGACTGGCCGTAACGCTCATCTTTATAAACCGGGTTTGGTTTTTCGTCCATAAGGATTTTCTTTTGTGTTAAAACGAACCTGTTACCAGTTTTGCGAAAATATAAATATTATTTGATTTTGGCCAGTTTCTTAAAGATCTTCTCTTCCCTGTCGGCGCAATCCATGAGCATATCTGCAAGAAAATCATAGGATTGGTCGGCTTTCCCGCGCTTTTTGCAATTGCGGGAGCCATAGTATGAAAATTCCCTCCATTTGTTGGCATTTTCTCCCATTTCGATGGATAGTTCTTTAAGCCATTCCTGGTTTAACACCCGCGAAGCTTCATCTAAAAACGCGCCATAGATAAACCGGAAACCGGCTCCGGCGGTACCAACTTCCTCTTCCATCCTGAGAACCTGCCCTAAGTAGTAGGAGGCTTTTTCGGGACCCAGTTTTTTCTCCCACTTCCGCATTTGCCTTGCAAGGTACCGGATCCCTTTGACGCCGATCAGGGGGAAAAAAGGAACGCCTACCATGTTGTTGGCAGTTTTATAGATCCCATTGATAATGGCAGGCTTCAGGTTGATCTCCTTAGGGACATAGGTTGGATAATACATCCTGCCCATGGGCGCAAAAGTGCCTTTGGCATATCTCACGCGCATCAAGTCTTCATAAGAGATTTCCACTAATTTTTCCATCAGCGTATCGCTGACGAAATAGGTCTCATGATCATATCCGTAAACCACCATGTTATGCATGTTATAATGCATACGGTATTCGGGAGGAAAAAAAGTAAGATTATAAGTCCCTACCTGGAGACCAACCGGGTAACCTTGATCCAGTACCTCGTTGAGTTTCGTCATGGATTCCCTGGGATCCCGGAACTTTAAAATCACCGTTTGGATCCCCAGCTCTTTTGTTAACCGGTCAAAGATCATCCCGGGCCATACCCTGAAGGTGGTTGTAGGCGCATGCTGCATCTTCATAAAAGGAAGGTAGCTGAAAAACAACCCGGCCCCGATCCCGAAGACCATTGGTTCGCTGATTTTATACTGATGGTAGTTTAAGAGATTCGAAGTAACACCGTTCTCACAATGTCCCGCCTGCCTGTGCTCAAATTCCAGTTTTATCATTTTTTATCGTAAGTTATTTTCTAAATCAGGATGTTTTAAAGCTTCTACCGTAATTCCAAATAAAGCAGCATATTTTTCTAAGATACGGGGTTTAAGTTGTTTGAACCCCATGGGGGTAATGTGCCATCTGATCCGCCACGCGCTCATTTCCATGTATCCGGCTAACATCGGGATTTCCATTAGCGCTTTTTCCATGTACCATGCAATCGGGCTGCGTTTTCCACTTGTCACCAGATATCTGATCCCTTTAAGCCGTTCCTCTACTAAATCCCATTGCTGCCTGATGATGGTTTGATTTTCAGGGATCATATAATCAACCCTCTGGGAGTAACCTTTTTCTTTATCAAAAGAATAAAAGAGTTCCCGGTTATAATGATAGGGTTGTTCTTCCCCTCCGGTTTCTGTTTTTTCTTCTTTCACGGTATCCATGGCTATTATTTAATTAAGAATATTTTCAATTCACATTCCGCGATCAGTTTATCTTTCAGGAAAACCTGACCAGATACGACTGTAGCATCAAAGATTTCGTGAAGGACCGTTATATGGGTGAAAATTTCATCACCGGTTCGGGGAAGCTCAAATATTTTCAGGTTCCTGATACCTCCGATGTAACCGGGGGCCGGAGGTTTATTTTCAGCGCCCGGTCTGGCCCCGGCCCCTGCTGCAGCGGTCTGGGCCATGTTTTCTATCAATCCGGGTTCGCGGAAAAAACCGTTTTCCACGAAAACATTATTTTCACGGATGTGGAAAGCCGCGACCGTTCCTGAACCCATCAGTTCCACTACCCGGTCAACCATGACCATAGGTGGTTTTTGCGGAATGTTTATTTCTTCAAATGATGCCATAAGGATCCTTTTCTTTTCCGCTTCCGCATTTTATTCATGACGGTAGCCACATCCTCATCCGGGAAAACCCAACGGCGGCCTGTTTGATCAGCCCGTTCTTTCAGGGTTTCGTAATTAATTCCGGGCGCCACATAATAAACCGGTTCCAGCAAATTATCCATGGCATGGATGATTCCGGCTTCAACCGCCTGCTTCTGCAATGTTGTCCCGGGATAGATCCGCATCCCGACATAGGGGAAAAATACCGTATTTTCTATCCGTTTGGAATTTTCAAAACTCTCGTTTACAGTTTGTTCCGTTTCGCCATAACCACCAATGATCATGAAATGGCAGAAATAAATCCCCACCTGGTTACAATAATCGGAAACCACTGCCACCTCATCCACCGTAAAGTGTTTATTATAGTTTTTCAGGGTAGTATCCGACAACGATTCAGTGCCAAACTCGATATGCGTCAATCCCGCTTCGGCGTATAATTTTAACTGGTCCAGCGAAAGGTCACAGGGTGAAAAATAAGCTCCCCAATGGATGGGTAGTTTTGCCCCAATCATTTTCCTGGCCAATTTTTCGTTATAATCATGGTCGATATTGAACACCGAATCAGTGAAAAAAAGATAATCAATATGTTGATTGTTGTATAGATCCGACAGGGTGTGAATGATCTTATCGATATCGAGATTTCTTACCTTGTGCCCTTCGATAAGGGGATAAGTGCAATAAATGCAATTATAGGGACATCCGCGTTTAGTCTGGATATTGACCATCCCTGCCTTGTCCCAGTAAAAACCGATCAGGTCTTTATCAAAGTCAAGTGCGGGCCTGTGGATATAGTTTGTCCGTTTGTTGGTGATAACAGCGCCATTGTGAAGGTAAACAAGCCCGTCGATAGAAAGGTCAGGCTTCCCTTGGTCAAGGCTGGTCAGCAAGCGGAACAGGCTTTCTTCCCCTTCGCCCTGGATGCCGTAATCGGGTGAAAATGAAGAAAACAGCTCTTCCGGATAGATCGAAAAACCGGATCCACCGATAATCACAGGCGCCGTAATGGTTTCCCTGATCAGATCGACAATAGCTTTATACCCGTTTATAAAACTTTCCTTGCTGTAAAAATTAACATCGTCGATGTTGCGTAGCGAAAGGCCTATATAATCAGGATTAAATGCAAGCAAGGTTTCCCTGAATTCAGAAAGGGAATTCAGGTTAAAGTCAAAGATCCGTATTTCATAACAAGGAAGCCTTTCGCGCAGGTAAGTATATAAATAGGAAATGCCCAGCGGATAAACAGGGTAGGGGTTAACATACTGGTTGGCTGATACAAAAAGTAATTTTTTACCGGGCATATCAATTCACAGTTACTTGCATTCCTGAATCCTGAAGGTTCCAAAAGTCGTAATAATTAAACCACTGAAGCGGGTATTTGAGCAAAATCCCTTCCAGTTTCTTTACATAGATCTTTACTGCTTCGGTCAACGTGGCATCGCGTTGTTTTAAACTTCCAGGATAGGGGATATATTGAAGCGGCGTAGCGTAAAAATGATAATGTTTGGGCGTCGCCTTAATGGCAAAAACAAAAGATACCGGAACTTTGAATTTGGCAGCCATATTTACAGGGCCTAACGGGAACTTCGCCGGTCTTCCCATGAAATCCACGACAACCGTTTTATTCCCTTCAATGTACCGGTCGCCATGCATCGCTACGATCTCTTTATTCGCCAATGCCTGTCTGATCTCCACCAGGTGGGAATAATCATCCTTGATCACGATAAAGTGTACATTGCGGTTGGCCAGGACATCGGAGAGATATCCTTTTATCTGCTGGCGTTCTGCATCGAACAAGATGATATTGACCTTCTTTTCAAGACGGTTCAGCAGTTGACCGGCGATTTCCCAGTTGCCGACATGGGCGCTGATGAGCAATCCGCCGTTATCCATCTGCCTGAGGCAATCTTCTCCTTCGAAATCGAAGGTAAATTTAGCCTGAAAGCCAGCCAGGAGCGCCAATTTATCAAGAAGTACCTGCCCGAACACATAATAATTCCGGAAGACGCTGACGACAGACTTCAACCGGTTGTAATGAAGGATGATGTGGAAATAATTGAATATAGCCTTAAACGCTTTACCGGAGGTAAAAACAAAGTATAAAACAACAAAACGGAGGAGAAAATAAGCGAATGAAATGCCCGTGTTTTTCAATGTCCAGACGAATATCCTATATCCTGATACCCCTCCCCGGGTTTTTCCTTCCCATGATGGCATTTATTTCTGGATTGGGTTAATTCGTTTGATGATATAAGTATAAAAGTCGTTTAAAGTACGGACGTCAACCATTTCCTCTGCCTTCATTTTAAAACCAAAATTGTTGTCAATGATGACGAATAAATCAACGAAGTCCAGACTGTCGATACCAAGATCCTTTTTCAGGTCAGCAGCAGGGGAAATCAGCGCTTTGTCGATTTCTATATCATCAATCAGGAGTTGGTTGATTTTCCTGATAATCTCATCGTTTTGCATCGTCATATCATTTGCCGGTGCAAAAATACAGATTTTTTTTTAAGAATACAGAGATTAAAGTTTCCTGACAATCAGGGACGAATTTGTCCCTCCAAATCCAAAAGAGTTGGATAGAAAAGTACGGATCTCTGCCGGGGTTGTCTTTGTTATAATGTTCAACAAGGCGGTGGATTCGTCGGTATTTTCGAGATTGATATTCGGGGCAATAAAGGAATGGTTCATCATCAGGGCAGAGTAAACCACTTCGCTGGCGCCACCCATCCACATTTCGTGACCGGTCATGGATTTGGTGCTGCTCACCATGGGCCTGGAGGAGCCAAACACGGCTTCGATCGATTTGGCTTCATTGCTGTCGCCTGCCGGGGTGGAAGTGGCATGGGCATTGATATAATCGACTTCACCTGATTTAATTCCGGCATCCGATAAAGCCTTTTGCATGGCTTTCACGGGCCCTTCCACATTCGGCATAGAAATATGTTCCCCGTTGGACGAAAAGCCATAACCGATGATTTCGCCAAAGATTGGGGCGCCGCGTTTTACTGCCGATTCATAACTTTCGAGGATCACAGTTGCAGCGCCGCCACTGGGTACAAGGCCATCGCGATCGCGATCGAAAGGGCGGGATGCTTTGGTGGGTTCGGATTCCCGGATCGAAAAAGCATTCAAGGCATCAAAGCTGGCTGTGGATTCCGCGTTGATTTCCTGTGCCCCACCGCAGATGATGATATCCTGCAAGCCCTGCCTGATCATCAGATACCCTACGCCAATGGCATGGGAACCGCTGGCACAGGCGCCGCTGATGGTGAAATTAACACCCTTTAAACGGAAGATCACCGACAGGTTCATCGATACCGTCGAATTCATTGATTGGAAGATATAACCTGATCCGATCATCATGGTGTCTTTTTTATTCCGGAGGATGTCGACCGATTCCACCACCGGTACAGCCGAGCTGTCATTCCCGAACAGGATACCCACTTCATGATGATCAATAAAAGCCTGGTCAATCCCGGCATTCTTTAAGGCTTCAAGTGTGGAAACATAGGCATATTCCCCCTGTACAGGCAACCCGACCCTCATCCGGCGGTCAAGCGCCCCCTTGAGCTGTGGCCGTTCAACCATGCCAGTCAGGGCAGAGCGGAAGCCCAGCTCTTTACGATGGCTATCATAGATGATCCCTGATTTACCCTGGTATAATGATTCCCTGACCTCGGCGAGATTTTTTCCTATCACCGAGTAAATGCCCATGCCTGTAATAACTACCCTATGCATCGATCAAACAACGAAATAGTGAATAAGTGAAGTTGCGAAGATAAAAAGTTTTACAAGATCCCAAACCGAAAATTGTAAAATGCCAAAAGTCAATTATGTATAAAGTCCTCCGTTCACACTAATGACAGTTCCGGTTACATAGGATGCTTTTTCGGAAGCGAGGAAAGCAACGGCTTCTGCCACTTCTTCCGGTTTACCGAAACGGCCCATGGGGATCATCATTTTTAGCTGGGATTCATCCAGGTCCTTGGTCATGTCAGTCCTGATGAAACCCGGTGCGATGGCATTGACCGTCACATTTTTCTTGGCAACTTCCTGGGCCAGGGCTTTGGTCGCGCCGATCACCCCTGCTTTGGCAGCAGAATAATTGGCCTGTCCCGGAAGGCCTTTTAACCCGGAAAGGGAGACAATGTTGATGATCCTGCCCATTTTCCTGATCAGCATATCTTTGATCAGGAAGCGGGTGACATATAAGAAGCTGTTGAGGTTGGTATTCATGACATCAAACCATTCTTCATTCTTCATCCACATCACAAGGGCATCGCGACGGATACCGGCATTGTTGACCAATACCCGGATGTACTGTCCCTCGTGGGATGACTGCCACCGTTCCAGTTCCCGTTCCACCTCTTCCTGGCGCGAAACATCAAACCTGATGATTTCCCCGTCGCTGCCTTTTTCCCTGATCACCTGAAGGGTATTTTCAGCTTCCGCTACATTGGAATGGTAGTTTACCAGGACATAGTAGCCCATTTCGGCCAGGCGGATACTGACAGCGCGTCCGATCCCTCTTGATCCGCCTGTTACCAGGGCATAATTCATCTTGTTGGGGGCCTGATCCATTTTTGGTTTAATTAAAATGTATAACCCGTATCAATCTTCCAAAGGGAACTTTGGTTTATTTTCCAGGATATAATTTTCGATATTCCGGATTGCCTTGTATTTAGTGGTATCTTCAGAAAATTTTGGGACGATAGTCCGCAGGTCATCAAACTTTTTCCGGGAATAGGAGGAAAGCTTCTCATGATAATTCAGATAATCGATGGCCTGCAGGATGGTGATCATTTGGATTGACATTACATGGTAGGTATTGTCAATCACGTGTTTGGTCATCAAAGCCGCGTTGGTACCCATGCTTACAATATCCTGGTTATCGTTGTTGTTGGTTATGCTGTGGATGTACATCGGGAAGGAATAAGACTGGTTTTCGGCCACGGTTGAAACAGCCGTAAACTGAACGCCCTGCATCCCCAGGTTCAGGCCTAGTTTTCCAAGATTGACAAAGGGTGGAAGTTTTTCATTCAGTTTGTCGTTCAGGAGATAGTTCATTTGCCTCTCCACCAGCATCGAGAGTTTGGTAATGGCGATCTTGAGTTTATCCATTTCAAGGGCCACATAGTCACCGTGGAAATTTCCGCCATGATAAACATTTTTTGCTTCTGTGTCGATGATGGGATTGTCGCTGGTTGAATTGACTTCGTTGATGAGCACTTTTTCGGCATTCAGGATGGTTTCGAGGACAGGGCCCAGGACCTGTGGCACACAACGAAGGGAGTAATATTCCTGTACTTTATGTTTGAATACTTCGACTTGTTCAGTTTTGCCGTTGTAAAGATGGTCGGCGCGGCGGCGGATGAGTTTGCTGTCTTTCAGGATTGACCGCATCATAAAGGCCACCTGACGCTGGCCATAGTGCAGTTTGACTTTGTTCAGGCCTTCAGAAAAGTGATCATCATACGATTCCACAATCTCGTTTATCATGGATGAGGCAAGGACTGCCCAATCGAACAGGTTTTTTGCATGGACCAGGTTGATCATTCCGATGCCTGTCATGGCCGATGTTCCATTGATCAATGACAATCCCTCGCGGATATGCATCCCGATCGGTTTTAAATCTTCCTTTTCAAATACTTCCTGGGCAGGTGTGATCTTTCCGTTATACCAGACCTCCCCTTCGCCAATCAGGTTGAGGGCCAGGTGGGCCAACTGGACCAGGTCGCCGCTGGCACCGACCCCGCCGTGTTCGGGAATATAGGGATTGATGTTCCGGTTGATCAGTTCTTTCAATAAATAGGCCACTTCGATATGGACTCCCGATTTTGCCTGCATCAGGGTATTCAGCCGCGAAAGCATCGTGGCTTTGGCATAAATTTCAGGAAGAGGGTCCCCGCATCCTGAACAATGGCTGCGGATCAGGTTATATTGAAGTTGAAGTTCGAGGTTACTGTTGATCTTATATTGGGCCATGGGACCGAGGCCCGTGTTAATTCCGTAAATAACCTTACCTTTTGCAAATTCTTTAAGAAATTCATAGGTAGCCTTTACTTTTTCAACTGCGCTGGCATCGAGTTCAATTTTTTCACCAAGAAATAAAATCTGGAAGAAATCGTCGGGTGCTAGTTTTTTTGTTCCTACGCTGATCATCGTTTCGTCTTATTTTACCCCAAATGATTTTTCAATTTCAAAAAACAAGGGTGCAAAGGTATAATTTATTTTCGGAAAATTGTTATATTTGCACCCGTATTTATGGCCTCGTAGCTCAACTGAATAGAGCATCTGACTACGGATCAGAAGGTTGGGGGTTTGAATCCCTCCGGGGTCACAAGAATAAGGGTTTCGAAGCATCATTCCGAGACCTTTTTTTTTGCAATTATCGTGAAAAACCTTCCGGGTTTGAATTTAACAGATTTGGCGTTTGTTATCTAACCGTAAACATCTTTGTTATCAAAAACCTGGAAGGTTTGAGGGGACATACGACCCGTTCGCATCGCCATAACAGATCCCGTTGAAATCATAAATTATGTTGGATCCGTTGATGGTGACAGGTTGGGTATTGAAGAGCCAGTCGCCTACCGGGAAAGAGTTCCCTATGGCTGCAATCCGTTTCCTGATCAGCAGGACATCGGATGCTGTTAAAGTGCCAGAACCATTGACGTCGCCTGAGGCCAGAAAGATTCCGCTCAGGAAAGCGATGTTGGCGATGTGTTTCTGGTATAGCATTATATCCAGCGCCGTGACGCCGCCCCAGGGTATATCTGCCGATACTTCCAGAGAATAATTCCCATTAGGGATGTTTTGAAAAAAATAAGATCCGTTATAATCCGACGTGGTTGTGGATATCACGGTGCCACCTTCATTTTTCAGGTCGATCATCAGTCCCGCCAGCGGGATGTTATCAGGATTGGGGTAATATATGGTCCCGGTTATGGTATAGGGCGCCCCGACGGCCGTACCGACCAGGTGAAGATAAAAAACCGGGAGTTGAGGATCGGAGGTGTAAATAAGGGCAGTGGCATTGATTATACCCGGGGCAGATGGGAAGCAGGGAACGTTGACGAACGAGGTCGCGCCGGGGGCGACCATCAAGGATGTACCTGACATCCACCAAAAATAGTTTGAGCCCGGTCCTGAGATGGCCCCAAATGTTATGGACCCATTTTCGTCCCCTGTATTTGAAATCGTGAAATTCCCTGCGGCTGACTCACCGATAGGTATGGTGCCGTATTGGATGGTATCCGGTGAAATATTGAAAACTGGGCCAATTGCGAAAAGATTACAGGTGGAAAACGTAAAGCAGAACAATACCATCAGGAACAGCGATATTTTTTTCATGATGCGCTCTTTTTGAGGGCAAGTTACAAACTTTTTTATGTTAAAATTCAATTGTCAACGAAAAGTTATTGACCTGACAACCAAATTAATTTGCCTTTTTTGCCAACTTCAATTTTTTTTTACCTGCATAGTTTTTTCAGGATAGGTCAGTGCAGGTCAATTATGTCTTAACTGGGAGAATGCTGGTGAAGGATTAGAAAAGGCTTAGACGTAGCTTAGACGAAACTTAGATGAGTCGGGGGCCTGAAGGTGGGGTAAAAACCGTCCGTGGCAAACAGGCAGGGCCCATAAACAGGTGACCGGATGATGAAAGAAGTTTCATGAAGAATGATGCTTTTGTTAAGGCACAAATATAATAAAAAGTTTCTGGTTTTCAAAAATAAAACTAAAAATTTGCTCTGAAAAATAAAATCACGGCAAACTCTGAAAACTACTTTCACCGCGAGGTAACTAAGGCGCAAAACTTTTAATAACTGAATATGATATAACCACGTCTTTGCCATCGTGGTAAAATGAAAGAGGTATCACAGGTTTTTGATCTCTGTAATCAGTTTCTGCAAGGTGGTTTTTGCATCGCCAAAAAGCATCCGGGTCTTAGGCATAAAAAAGAGGTTGTTCTCAATGGCGGCATACCCTTTGGCCATACTCCGTTTCATGACAATGGTATTCTTAGCTTCCCATACTTTGATAACCGGCATCCCGGCAATCGGGCTGGAAGGGTCATTTTCGGCAGCCGGGTTAACCACATCGTTGGCGCCAACAACAATAACGACATCAATATTGTTCATGTCGTTGTTGGCATCTTCCATCTCAAGTAGTTTCTCGTAAGGCACATCGGCTTCGGCTAAAAGAACATTCATGTGCCCTGGCATACGGCCTGCTACCGGGTGGATCCCATATCTTAATTCCACTCCCCGCGAGCTTAACAGGGTTTCCAGTTCATGACAGAGATGCTGGGCCTGTGCCACTGCCAACCCATATCCTGGTACGACCAGGACTTTCTGGGAATAATTTAATAAAACCGCGGCATCGCTCAGCGAAATTTCTTTAACGGTCTTGTCCCCGCTTTGTCCAGGTCCTGCCGAACTACCGCCAAATGCCCCAATGATGACATTTAACAGGGAACGGTTCATGGCTTTGCACATCAGGATGGTCAAAATGGTCCCCGATGACCCAACCAGGATCCCCCCGGTGAGCATGGCCTGGTTACTATACAGAAACCCCCCCATGGCTGCAGCTATCCCGGTGAAGGAGTTGAGCAATGAGATTACAACCGGCATATCCGCTCCCCCGATGGGCATGACAAAAGTGATCCCATAAATCAACGCCAACGCGGCCAGGGTATAGATCATCCAGTTTTCGCCTGCCACCGGCGATTTCAACATGATAAATACGACAAACGCCAACAAGAGGAACAAAAATGACAGATTGATATACCGGACGATGGGGTTTTTAAAATCCCCGATCCGTTCATCCAGCTTTCCAAAAGCTATCATACTACCGGCAAATGATACGCCTCCGATCATCAATCCCAGAAGAATGGCCAACGCTTCACCGTTGAGCATGTTGGTCGCCGGCACTGCAGCAAGCCGGGCCTGCATGCCCGGAAACTCCATCAGGGAGATCAGGGCCGCACAGGCGCCGCCCATCCCATTGAAAAGGGATACCATCTGCGGCATGGCCGTCATTTTAACCTTTTTTGCAGCCATCCACCCCGTTACCGACCCAATGATGAGGGCGACAATGATCCAGGGAATGTTATGGATCCCTTCGTACATGCCTTCAGCCACTTTCGTCTTGTGAAAGAGGATGGTAAACAGGATGGCCATGGCCATCCCGGCCGCTGCCCATAAATTCCCGCTGCGCGCCGTATCAGGATGGCTCAGTTTCTTCAATCCAAGGATAAAAAGTACCGATGCAATAATATAGGATAATTCCAAAATCGATAGGTACGGAGAAAAGGTGATCTCTTTGGTCAGGTTGACAATCGTTTCCATAGCCATTCTTTATTTCCTGGTTTTCTTTTTCTTGAACATCTCTAACATACGGTCGGTTACCACAAAGCCGCCGACCACGTTAAGGGTACCCAATACCACGGCCACAAATCCAAAGATCATGGATAACGCGTTGTGGGCATGCCCCATCACAATGATGGCCCCGATGATCACCACCCCGTGGATGGCATTTGCCCCCGACATCAGGGGCGTATGCAAAACAGAGGGCACATGCGAAATAACTTCAATCCCGAGAAAGATCGACAGGATAATGATAAAAATCGCTTCCCGGTATTCCATGAAAAACTGTAATACCTCATTCATAATGCAGTAGGTTTAAGGATTAATAAGCGCTTTTACTCTCTCATGAACAATCTCTTTGTTGTGGGTCACACAGGTCCCCTTCACGATATCGTCATCCCAGTTCAGGTTCAGTTCCCCCTTTGGCGTGATCATTAGTTTCAGAAAGTTCAGGGTGTTTTTGCCGAACATCTTACTGGCATCGGTGGGCATATCGACCGGGAACGATGAATTTCCGATGATCGTAACGCCCTGATGGACATAAGTGGCGTTATCGCGCGTCAGTTCACAGTTCCCGCCGGTTGACGCGGCAAGATCAACAATGACCGATCCCGGTTTCATCCCATCCACGGTTTCTTTTCGTAACAGGAGAGGGGCTTTTTTGCCGGGGATCTGGGCAGTACAGATGACCACATCCGACTTAACGGCATGCTCATGTACCGCCAGGGCTTGTTTCTTCCTGAATTCATCGGTTTGCTCTACAGCATAACCTCCGGCCGATTTATCATCAATGGCGCCTTCGACTTCGACAAATTTAGCGCCCAGTCCCATGACTTCTTCCCTGACAGCGGCGCGGACGTCGAAAACCTCTACCACTGCCCCGAGTTTGCGGGAAGTGGCAATAGCCTGCAATCCGGCAACCCCAGCTCCCAGGATCAGGACCTTGGCTGGCGCGATGGTACCGGCTGCTGTCATGAACATCGGGAAAAATTTAGGTAATGTATTCGCTGCTGTCAGTACCGCCTTATACCCTGCAACCGTGGCCATGGAGGAGAGAATATCCATGGATTGTGCACGACTGGTGCGGGGAATGACATCCAGGCTGAAGCTGGTGATGTTCTTTAATGCCAGTTTCCGGACCAGGTCCGTATTGAAATACGGATTCAGCGCTGCCAGAAGGATTGTGTTTTCCCTGAATAAGGCCATTTCAGCTTCGGAAGGAGGGTTGATCATGATGACCATGTCGGCCTGCCTGAAGATTTCAGTTTTCGGGACAATAGTCGCCCCGGCGGCTTTATATTCAACATCGGATGCAAAAGCCTTTTCCCCGGCATTTTCTTCCACCAGCACAGAAACCATCGATTTGGTAAGGGATAATACCGATTCAGGAAGCAAGGCAACCCTTTTTTCAAAGGCGCCCTCTTTTAAAATACCAATTACCATATAATAAGGAATTGATTGTTACAGAAACAAAATAAATTGAATGGATATATGAGCCAATTAGAAACAGATTAATCAGTAAACCCTATGACCTGATGGGTCCCGTCGCAGAAAGGTTTATTACCGGATCCGCCGCATCTGCAGATGGCTGCAACTTCGTTGTTGAGCTTGATCTTTTTCTTATTGGAATCGCGGATGATAAAGTTCCCGGTTATCAGCGCCGGCCCGTTCTTGGTGATCTGGACCCTGGCAAATTTGGAACTCTTTTTAACCGTTTTACGCGGTTTTGAAATAATGAATTTTGTGCTCTTTAGATAGGTCAGGGCTCTGGAAGGGCAGGTATCAACGATGCGCATGATCGTTTTACTGTTAGAGGCATGGACATTGATCCAAGGTTTCTTTTTCGTATTAAAAACGGAAGGAAGCCCGATTAAACAATTGGCCGAATGAATGCATAATTCGGGTTGCCAAAAGATCGTGATCTCACCGTTGGAAAATTCCTTGACACCTTCTTTGTCGTCTTTAAAGCCAGATAGTTCTGTTTTCGTGACCTTGTTTGACATAATCTTAGAATTTAAAGTTGGCGTAAAGATATGAAAATATTTACCTAAAACTAATATTAATTGAAAAATGTTATATAATCCGATACTCTACAAAAAATCCCCGGCTGAGAAAAGACCGGGGATCCACAAAACCAAAAATTCAACCAAACCTCATTTATTGAGTCCACTCCGAAAACTACTTTTCACCGCCAAGTCGCTAAGCCGAAAAATTTTAAATAATTGAATATGATATATTTGCGTCTTCGTGGTAAAATGAAAAATTTGACTTTTCGGAGTCGGCTGTTTATTCAAGTTTAAAGGTAATCCTAATCTTAAAGTATTTATTATAATGATCTTCAATACCTTCAAAAGAAATTTTTGAAAGTTGCTTTTTCACACAGGCCGCGATATCTTCATTATCAGCGATTATCTTCCTGATATCGATCTGATCGTTATCATCGATTTTAAAAATCACATCGACAACCCCGGTACAATATTCATCGAAGGTTATTTCCGGGTATTGAATGTTATTTGAAAGAATATTTTCAAGGGCGCTGGCGGTTGTGGCTTTCACGGGCTTAACGGCATAAGCGGCAAGACCTGAACTGAAGATCATCATACAGACGATCAGCAGGGCCTTTGGTAAAACAGTTGTTTTCATAGCTTTTTTTTTTAAGTTTTTTGTTGATTCTTTGATAAAGCAAAGGTAGCTCCGGGGCGCTATCCGCTTCAAATTATATCGATCAAACCTGCCTGATCGCGGATGAAAAGAGATTTTTTTAAGGTAAACGGGATAGGGGCATCAGAAGTTTGGTTTTTCATCGGTAAAACTGGTTTATAACCAGATAAAACGAAGAAATTTTATCCGGATAATGGTGATTTAATCCATTCCTGATACCTTTGCCGATAAAATACTGTAATGGTTTCACTTAATCATAAAAACAATGCGCAACACTTTAATTTTATTTACGGCCATGACCATGGTTTTTTTTGTCTCCTGTAAACCAATGAAAAAATCAACTAACCCATTTTTAGAGGCATACCAGACGCCTTTTCAGGTCCCTCCATTCGATAAAATCGATACCTCCGACTATATACCGGCTTTTATGGAAGCCATAGAGCAGCATAATGCAGAGATCGATGCCATTGTCAACAACAGTCAGACCCCTGATTTTGCTAATACCATTTTAGCTTTTGATCAATCGGGAAAGCTGCTGACCCGCGTCTCTAAGGTGTTTTATAATCTGAACGAAGCCAATACCAATCCTCAGATGCAGTCAATCGCCCGGCAACTGAGCCCGCTTTTATCAAAACACAATGACGATATTGCACTGAACGAAAAGCTTTTTGCCCGCATCAAAGCTATTTATGAAAAAAGAAAGGAAATGAACCTGGATGATCAGCAGGTACGGGTGGTTGAAAAATATTACCGTGACTTTGAACGGCAGGGTGCCAACCTTTCACCCGAACAGAAAGTGCAATTGAGGAAACTGAATTCGGAGTTGTCCATGCTTTCCCTTACTTTTGGCGAGAACCTTCTGGCCGAGACCAATGAGAATTTTTCACTGGTCATTGAGAATAAAGCGAACCTTGATGGTTTGCCCCAACCGGTGATTGATGGCGCTGCAGAAACCGCCAAAGAAAAAAACCTGAGTGGTAAATGGGTTTTCACATTGGCTAAACCCAGTATGATCCCTTTTCTGCAATATGCTAAAAACCGTGCCCTCCGCGAAAAAATTTACCGTGGATATTTTATGCGCGGCGACAACGGGAATAAAAATGATAATAAATCGACTGTGACCAGGATCGTTGAACTCAGGGTAGAAAAGGCAAAATTATTGGGCTACAAAAGCTATGCAGCCTATATCATCGACGACAATATGGCTAAAACCCCGGAAAACGTGGATGTATTCCTGATGAAACTCTGGAATTCTGCCTTGCCTGTCTCGAAAAAGGAAGCGGCTGATATGCAGAAAATCATCGACCGCGAGGGGGGTAATTTTAAACTCCAGCCTTGGGATTGGTGGTATTATGCCGAAATTGTCAGAAAAGAGAAATTTGACCTGAACGAGAATGAAATAAAACCATACCTAAGCCTTTCCAATGTACGGAATGGGATGTTCATGGTAGCCAACAAGCTTTATGGGATCACTTTCACCAAAAGGACTGACTTGCCCTTGTATCACCCTGATGTAGAAACCTACGAAGTCAAAGAAGCCAACGGGGATCACCTTGGGATCCTGTATCTTGATTATTATCCCCGCGACAGTAAGAGGGGAGGGGCTTGGTGTACCGATTTCCGCTCTGCAGGCTGGGAAGATGGAAAACGCGTCTCCCCTGTGGTTTCGATGGTGTGTAATGTAACAAAACCAACCGGTGATATGCCGTCCCTCCTTAGCTGGGATGAAACTACTACCCTCTTTCATGAGTTTGGTCACGCGTTGCATGGATTATTTACTGAAGGAAAATATATCCGCACAGCAGGGAATGTTCCACAGGATTATGTCGAATTACCATCCCAGATCAACGAAAACTGGGCCGGTGAACCGGAAGTACTGAGAGCTTATGCAAAACATTATAAAACAGGAGAACCGATTCCTGACAAACTGATTGAAAAAATTCAAAAAAGCGGGAAGTTTAACCAGGGTTTTGAAACCATAGAGTATCTGGCGGCTTCTTTGCTGGATCTGGATTATCATACCCTTTCAGAACCCGTCAAGGTCGATCCTGTGTCGTTTGAAAAGGATGCCATGACCAAAATCGGTCTCATCCCCGAAATCCTGCCCCGCTATCGTTCCACCTATTTCGCCCATATTTTCGATGGGGGCTATGCCGCTGGTTATTATGTCTATATCTGGGCAGCCGTATTGGATGCAGATGCTTTTGATGCCTTTAAATCATCAAGGGATATTTACAATAAAGAGCTTGCTGGAAAATTCAGAAAGTATTGCCTGGCCGAATCAGGAAATGATGAAGGCATGATCCAATATAAAAAATTCAGGGGACAGGATCCCTCTATTGGCCCCTTGCTGAAAAAACGGGGATTGAATTAACTCCTGTGACCAATAAAATCAAAATTATTAACAGATGAAATAAAGCAATTTGGGATGAAAACCAGAATGATCTTGCTGATTCTCCTTTCGGGCATATTTTTTAATGTTAAACCAACGGTATCCGCCCAGGGGACTGATACTGAAAAACCCGCGATCGCAGCATCGTTGGCTTATAACCCTTATCAAAATTATCCTGTATATAATGGGAATGATTTAGGCGTGAACTACAGCAAATCCGAAACCATTCTGAAAGTATGGTCCCCTCCGGCACAGGAGATGAAACTGAAATTGTACAAAACCTCCTCCGGAAATGATATGACTGAAGAGATCAGTTGCCAGAAGGATGCCAATGGAGTGTGGACAGCCAGATTAAAAGGCGACAGAAAGAGCTGCTATTATGTTTTCCAGGCGAAAATCGACGGGAAATGGAATAATGAAGTTCCTGATCCTTATGCTAAAGCAGTCGGCGTAAACGGAAAACGAGGACAGATCATAGATATGGACGAAACAAATCCGTCTGGTTGGAAAAGCGATCGGCCTCCGGTCCTGAAAAACCATACCGATGCGGTCCTCTATGAACTTCATATCCGGGATCTCTCCATGGCGCCCAATTCCGGTATAAAAAACAAAGGGAAATTCCTGGGCCTGACCGAAACCGGGACTAAAAACAACCAGGGGCAAAGCACGGGAGTCGATCACATAGCGGAAATGGGCGTCACGCATGTGCACCTGTTGCCGTCCTTCGATTTTTGCAGCGTGGATGAGTCAAAACTGAATGTCCCCCAATTCAACTGGGGATATGATCCACAAAACTATAATGTCCCGGAGGGATCCTATTCAACCAATCCGGAAGATGGAAAAGTCCGTATCCTGGAATTCAAGGAGATGGTTCAAACGCTGCATCAGAAAGGACTCCGCGTTGTCATGGATGTAGTGTATAATCATACTGGCTGGACGCACAATTCAAATTTCGACCAACTGGTCCCGGGATATTATTACCGGCAATGGGAAAAGGACGGAACTTACAGCAACGCTTCCGCTTGTGGTAACGAGACTGCCTCTGATCGCGCCATGTTCCGGAAATTTATCGTAGAGTCTGTGACCTACTGGGTCAGGGAATACCATGTTGATGGTTTCCGGTTTGACTTGATGGCCATTCATGATATGGAAACTATGGACCAGGTGGTTGCAGCGCTTCATGCCATAGACCCTTCCATTATTGTTTATGGGGAAGGATGGACGGCAGGAGATTCACCGCTGCCTTCAACATACCGGGCCTTGAAAATGAATGCAAAAAAAATGAATGGTGTGGCGGTTTTCAGTGATGATATCCGCGATGGCATAAAAGGAAGTGTATTTGATGGAAAGAGTACAGGTTTCGCAAGCGGCTCCAATGGCATGGCTGAATCGGTTAAATTCGGTATTGTTGCTGCCGGGGAACATCCCCAGATTGATTATTCTAAGGTGAATTATTCGAAAGAAGCTTATACGAAAAATCCTGATGAGGCCATCAATTATGTTTCATGTCATGACAATAACACTTTATATGACAAATTAAAAATCTCGCGTCCGGATGCCTCGGAAAAGGATATCATCAGGATGGATAAACTGGCCAATACCATTGTGCTGACATCGCAGGGGATTCCTTTTTTACATGCAGGGGTTGAGATGAAAAGGACCAAGGGCGGAGTGGACAATTCATTCAACAAACCGGATTCGGTGAACCAGATCAACTGGGATTGGAAATATGAGAACAGGGAGCTGGTCGATTATTATAAAGATCTGATCGCCCTGCGTAAAGCGCATCCCGCTTTCAGAATGCCAACCCAGGACATGGTTATGAAAAATCTTGTTTTTCTCCCGGCGAATGACCCACAACTCGTTGCATATCAATTGAAAGATCATGCCAACAAAGATAACTGGGACCAGATCATCGTTGCTTTTAATGGTTCTGACCAGGAAAAAAATGTCATTTTACCAAATGGAGTGTGGAAGATTGCCCTTCAAAATTATCAATTTCTGCATGATACAAAAACCTGTTCAGCATCGGTCAGCATAGCGCCCTGTTCAGCCATGATCATGTACCAGGAATAAGGATAGGGCCCGATTTCTTCAGAGCGGTTTGTAATACCCGTCAGGTACGGAAACAACCTGATCGGCGTACTCACCTGTGACCTGGAGATAAAATAGGTCTGGTGGCAAAAAGGGCCGGGAAGATTTTAAAAATCAAATGTAATCCCTTGCGCCAGCGCGGTTTGTCCACTGAAGTTAAGGGTATTGGTTTGACGGCGCATATATGCCTTCCAGGCATCGGAGCCTGATTCGCGACCGCCACCAGTATCTTTCTCCCCGCCAAATGCCCCCCCGATTTCAGCCCCTGAAGTCCCCAGGTTCACATTGGCGATTCCACAGTCGGAACCGGTTTCGGAGAGGAATTTCTCGGCTTCTATCAGGTCCTCTGTGAATATGCAGGAAGAAAGGCCCTGCGGTACATTGTTATTGAGGCTGATCGCTTCTTCAATAGTACTGTATTTAATCAGGTAAACAATTGGCGCAAAAGTCTCTTCCTGGACTGTTTTATAATGATTTTCTGCTTCAACAATCGCTGGCATCACATAATTATCTGAATGATATTTTTCCCCCCGGAGCGTCGTGCCTCCAAAGACTACTGTACCGCCTTCTTTCCGTACTTCTTCAATTGCATGAAGGAAGTTTTTAACTGCAGTCCCATCCATTAGAGGCCCAATCAGCGTGTCTTTATCAAGTGGGTTGCCGATCCTGTCGCTGATACTCTGGTAAGCAGCTACCAGACGTTCTTTTACCGTTTCAAATACCGATTCATGAACGATAAGCCGGCGGGTAGAAGTACAACGTTGTCCGCAGGTTCCGACAGAACCAAATACAACCGATTGCAAGGTCATATCCAGATTGGCATGTTGGGAGATGATCACTGCATTGTTGCCGCCAAGTTCCAGAATGGTTTTCCCTAACCGGTTGCCGACGATACCAGCAATTTTTTTCCCAACTTTTGTCGAACCAGTCACGGATATAAGCGGTATCCGTTTATCTGCGGCGAAATTATCTCCAAGAACGGATGATTTTGTAATGATCAGGTTAAATACCCCCTCAGGGACATTGTTCCTTCTTAAGGTTTCTGCAATGATTTTCTGTACAGCGATCGCGCAAAGCGGTGTTTTGGAACTTGGTTTCCATATTATCACATCACCGGCTATGGCAGCAAGCATGGAATTCCATCCCCATACCGCTACAGGGAAATTATAAGAAGTAATGATCCCGACTATTCCAAGGGGATGATATTGATCGTACATACGATGGAACGGGCGTTCCGAATGCATGGTCGCGCCATTCAACAAGCGGGATTGTCCTACCGAAAAATCACAGATATCTATCATTTCCTGGACTTCGCCCAATCCCTCTTCGTAAATTTTTCCCATTTCAAGCGAGACAAGGTATCCCAGCTCTTCTTTCTTTTTCCTCAAGGCTTCGCCGATCTGTCGAACGACTTCGCCTCTTTTGGGCGCCGGGACTATCCTCCATTTCAGATAGGCTTCCTGTGCTTTAAACATCAGATGTTCATAATCATCCAGTGTTGCATTCTTCACTTTTGCGATGGCAGTAGCATCAACCGGCGAATAGGAAATTGTTTCATCGCCATGTGTTTCGAGCCAAGCGATACCGGTACTTACGCCCGGATTCACTGGTCCAATCCCCAGATTTTTCAATTCAAATTTCATAGTTTATTAAGTTAGTTTGGTTTGTTTCAGATATGCACGGTCCAATCAGTTATTCCATCATATATTTATAACGGAATTCCGAAGCAGGCTGGAACGTTTCTTTTATTGTTCTTGGACTGATCCAACGGATGAGGTTGAATTCACCGCCAGCCTTATCGTTGGTCCCTGAAGCCCTTGAACCTCCGAAAGGCTGTAGCCCCACGATGGCGCCGGTTGGTTTATCGTTGATGTAAAAATTCCCGGTTGAATACCTCAACTGCTCACACATTACTGATGTCGCTACCCTGTCGCTTGAAAATACTGCTCCGGTGAGGCCATAAGGCGATGTTTCATCGCACAGCTTTACGGTTTCTTCGAGTTTGTTGTCGTCGTACACAAAAACGGTCAGGACGGGGCCAAAAATCTCCTCCTCCATGGTTTTGAACCTGGGGTTCGTAGTTACAATAATGGTAGGCTCAACAAAATACCCGACCTGCTTGTCCCCATGTCCTCCGGCAATGATTTCAGCCTCTGGCGAACATAAAGCGTAATTGATGTAATTCATGCAGTTATCAAAAGAGGCCTCATCAATCACGGCGTTAATAAAGTTCATCGGGTCGGTCACGTCGCCCATGTTGGCTTCCGCGCATATTTTTAACAATTCAATCTTGATTTCAGGCCAAAGGGAAGAAGGTATATATATCCGGGAGACCGCCGAACATTTCTGTCCCTGAAATTCAAAGGCCCCACGGTAGGCGTTTACGGCGACTTCTCTGGATAAAGCGCTCGGATGCGCCATAATGAAGTTTTTACCACCCGTTTCTCCGATTAACCGGGGATACGATCTGTAATGTGACAATTGCCGGGATACTTCCTTCCACAGGGAATTAAATGTTTCATTTGACCCTGTAAAATGAATGCCGGCCAGATCCGGCGATTTCAGTACTGTTTTTCCTATCAAAGAACCGCTTCCCGGTATAAAATTGATGACCCCGTCAGGAAGGCCGGCTTCCCGGAATATCTTCATCAGGTAATAATTGGATAATAATGATGTGGACGCGGGCTTCCATACCGTGGTATTCCCCATCATGACAGGGGCCATATTCAGGTTCGATGCAATAGAAGTAAAATTAAAAGGGCTGACTGTGAACACAAACCCTTCCAAAGGACGGAATTCCATTTTATTTAATTGGTTGAATGCCGAATTTGGTTGCATCCCATAAATCCGGGATGCGAAATAAACATTGAACTTGAGAAAATCAACGGTTTCGCATACTGCATCAATCTCAGCCTGGTAGATGTTTTTGCTTTGCCCCAGCATGGTAGCGGCATTAATGACTGCCCGGTACTTTCCCGAGATTAATTCTGCTGCCTTTAATAAAATGGAAGCCCGTACTGTCCAGGAAAGGTCCGACCAGATATGGTGGGCCTCAAGAGCGGCGTTTATTCCCATCTTCACTTCTTTTTCACCGGCCTTATAATAAGTGGCAAGCACATGCTCATGCCGGTGTGGCATCTTCACCTGACCGGTCTGGGCAGTCCTGATTTCTTTACCTCCGATAATCAGGGGAATTTCGATGGGATCCAGGAGTTGTTTCTGTAATTCCCGCTCCAGTTGCTTCCTTTCCGTACTATCCTTTTTATATTCAAGTACAGTTTCGTTGGAGGGAAGCGGAAAATTAAAGATGGCGTTGTTCATAAAACACGGAGATTCAATTATTATCAAACGAATTGCATAAATTTGCAATTCGCTGGCAAAAATATTAATAATTTATTGGAAGACAAGTCGTCGACAATAACTTTTACTTTATTTTTTGTTTCATTTCAGAAAGGATCGTTTCAAACCCACTGCGGATTATCGAATCGTATTCCGTATGGAATTTGTCAAATGCAGCAACGATGATTTTCCCCTCAGTTGTCAGGACTGTATTACCGCCTTCCAGTCCGCCACGGGTTGGTTTTATCAAGGGGAAACCCAGCTCTTTCTCGATTTTATGGAGGTTATCCCAGGTTTTGCGATAGGTCAGTCCCATCTTTTTAATGGCATCATTTAAGGAACCTGTTTCATTGATTGCTTTGAGCAAATCGCATTTTTTATCACCCAGCACACCAACCTGATCAATGGTTTCGAGCCAGATTTTAAAATTCAGCCGGAGGTTATCTATTTTTGATTTCATCTCCCGGAAATTAAATTGATTTTAAAAGTAATTAGTTTTATCTAAAGTAGGGAATATGATAGTCTTCCATACTATCATTCCCTTCAAATTCTGTTTTTTTCAATTCTTCATTGTAAGAGGGCATAACTCATATTACATAATTCTTGCCTTTAATATTAAGGTTGTCGTTCTGGAAAATATCTGTAACGGTGTGCTCTCCATTTTTGTCGTATTCTATTAATTGGTGAGTACTTTGGGGGAAAAGTCTGTCTGAATTTCATCCAAAGTTTATCTAATATTCATCTACTATCATCTTTAAAAAAACCATATGGAATAACGTATAGTAGCCTGATTAACAATAACATTACTGCGTTTACATGATGTGTATAGGAGCAACTTGATAATATCCTCCCCCGTTGCCGGATTTTCCTTTTCTCGCGAAGGTTCCGGATATGTTCACTAAACTGGCTCATATTGTTATGGGTTATCATGTCAAAAATACTTAAATAACTGAGAATATAAGGTTTTAATGCTTATAAAAACAGGCGCTTAAAGAAAGCTGAAAGGAGTTTACTTTCCGATACAAAACCGACTGAAAATATTCCCTAAAATTTCATCATTGGTGATTTCCCCGGTGATTTCGCCCAAATGATAAAGGGCCGTTCGGATATCAGTGGTCAGGAGATCGGGAGAGATGCTGCGCGATAAACCTTCTTCCACCGAAAGGACCGCTTTCAGGGCATTTTGCAGGGCTTCGAAATGCCGGGTATTGGACACGATAGTCCGGTCGGATATATCAGCCTCCTGGACTACTTTCTGAAGGTGCTCAGCGATCAGGTGAATGTTTTCGCGACGTTTTCCGGAAACAAAAATGGTTTCGTATTCGACAAAACTCTTAAATCCTTTGGGCAGCACCTGCAATTTATCGGTTTTATTACCGATCAGGATAAGATGTTTTGACTGGTCAGTGGTCAACTCTTTGAACTCTTTGATGTCCTGCATGACCTTTTTAAAAGATTGTTCGGTAACATCAAACACATAGAGTATGATCCTCGCTTCGTTTATCTTCTGCCAGGTTCTTTCAATCCCCTTCGTTTCTATGGCATTTTCAGCAGCCCTCAAACCGGCAGTATCGATGAACCTGAAACTGTAACCGCCTATCACAATGGTATCTTCGATGGCGTCGCGGGTTGTCCCGGGAATTTCCGAAACGATGGCTTTTTCTTCATTCAGGATGGCATTCAGCAGGGTTGATTTACCCACATTCGGCTTTCCGATAATGGCAACAGG
>JALNWE010000028.1 GCA_023231065.1 Bacteroidales bacterium | reverse complement strand
GGCAGACTATCTATGAAAAAGGAAAAATCCCCCTGTTTCCCCGATACCGTTCCAATCCTGGATCCGGTTATGGAAAGATTTACGTTGGACAATGGCTCTTTACCTGCCTGATCAATTGTTTTCCCATAGTAAAAAAAATATTGATGCTGAGCATTCACTTCGCAACCTAAAAATATAAGGAGAAGGATCAAAGAGAAGG
The DNA here is from genome assembly GCA_023231065.1 of Bacteroidales bacterium. GTDB lineage: Bacteria > Bacteroidota > Bacteroidia > Bacteroidales > FEN-979 > CAIVAT01. Next base: position 34,015 of record JALNWE010000028.1, on the reverse strand, counting down.
GAACCGGGCGATTCCCCTGTAAGCAGGTAAACATGACCTGATAGGTTTGGTATCCGTTTCGAATGATTTTCAAAATTAATGAAAAAACCATAAAGAAACAACTTGAGTTTTACCGTTTTTTTTGGGTAAACCGCCTGATAAATCCGGGATTCCGTCGATTACTTTAACAAAGCCCTTTACAAAGGACCGTTTTATCACTATTTTCGTACAGTAATTTCAATTATATGAAGCTGAAATACAAAATATTGGTTCATCTTGCCTTTTGGGTTTATATTTTTAACCAAACCTTCCTGGGCATTATCATGATGTCGGGTAAAGTATATGACCCGTTTGAAGAAATAACCATCTACCCGGTTACGAGCCTCCTTACCTTTTATTCCATTTATTTTTCTATAGGGGCCATATTCAGTAAAAAGAAAAAACTTTTCCCGATCTTGTTGCTGATAGGGGTGTTCTTACTATTGGTACCTACCCGTGTGGGATTGGAATATCTTTTTTGGAAATATATCGGGATCAGCCATGTAACTGACATAAAAACCTTAGAGATCACGCGGTCATGGTGGTTTAATTCATTGCGGCTGGTCATCATTTTTGGAATTTATGCCCTTCTGGTCCAACTCGCGATCCGTTGGTATGAAAGCCAGAAATTAAAGTCGGAGCTGATGATCCAGACAAAAGCCAGCGAACTGGCATTATTAAGATCGCAGATTAAACCCCACTTTTTATTCAACACCTTGAATAATATCTATTCCCTGGTCTATACCAAATCGGAAGAAGCCCCCGAAGCGGTCATGAAAATGTCGGCTATCATGCGCTATATGCTGTATGATGCAGCAGCCGATACCGTTCCGCTTGAGAAAGAAATTGATTATTTAAAGAGTTTTATTGCGCTGGAAAATATCCGGCTGCGCCAAAAGGATTTTGTGGATCTGACGATTTCCGGATCTTATGAAAACCGGACCATTGCGCCAATGCTCCTGATCCCTTTTGTTGAAAACGCCTTTAAACATGGATGTAAAAACTGTGCCATCCCCGGGATAAAAATCAATTTGTTCATCGACAAACAATGGATTCAGTTTGAGGTTATTAATTATATCCGGAAAACTCAACCAATCAACAAAGACAACATTGGTGGAATCGGACTTCAGAATATTCGTCGCCGGCTCGAGCTTTTATATCCGGCCCATTATAAACTTGAAATCAACGAAAAGGAAGAATTATTCACTGTTTTATTAATACTCTGGAATTAAATGAACATAAATTGTATAGCTATTGATGATGAACCCCTGGCATTGGAGATCATTAAAGATTATTGTTCAAAAGTGGCTTTTCTCCAACTTTCAAAAACATTTGTCAACGCGGTTGAATCCATTGAATACATACGGTCCAACAAAATTGACCTGATCTTCCTGGATATCCAGATGGAAGAACTCACCGGCATCCAGTTGCTGAACGCGTTAAAAAACAGACCCTATGTGATTTTCACAACAGCCTACGAGAACTATGCTGTTCAGGGATTTGAGCTGGACGTGATAGACTATATGCTCAAACCTATCTCCTTCGAACGGTTCATCAAAGGGGTCAACAAAGTATGTGAACGTATGCAGCTGGAATCGGGTACCGGCAATGATCCGGAAAACATTAAACATAAGCCCAAGGAAACGACTTTTTTCTTCGTTAAAACCGAAACCCGCATGGAAAGGATCGAAAACAATGAAGTCCTTTATGTGGAAGGTATGAGCGATTACTGGCGTATTGTTACAAAGACAAGAAGGATCATGACCCTGATGAATGCAAAAAAACTGGAGGAAGTCCTTCATGAACCTCAGTTTTGCCGCGTTCATAAATCATTTTTTGTTGCCCTTGATAAGATTGAATCCATCGAAAGGAACCGGATTAAAATTGGAGATAAATACATCCCGGTAAGCGAAACTTACCATAAGGCTTTTTTTGATCTTATCGAACGGAAGAAAATATCCTGAGATCAGGAGATCCATTCATAATCCATTTGCTTACGGGCCAGATCGATCCGCTTAAGACGGATTTTTATCTTATCCCCTAATTTAAAACAATGTCCGTGCTTCTGCCCGATGATCTGGTAATTCTCCTCATCCAGGAAATAGTAATCGTCGTCCAGATCCCTTAACCGGATCATACCTTCGCATTTGGTCCCGGTTATTTCCGCAAAAATTCCCCATTTGCTTACCCCGGAAATCAAGGCATCGAAAACCTCTCCAACTTTATCAAGCATATATTCTGCTTGTTTGTATTTGACCGACATCCGTTCAGCTTCCACCGCCCGCCGTTCCATTTCGGAAGCATGTTCACAGATGGGCTCGTACTCCTCTTTCTGAACCCCCGGTTCTTGATTCATGTATTTAAAAAGAAGCCGGTGGACCATCAGATCAGGATAACGCCTGATGGGAGAAGTAAAATGAGTATAAAACGGAAAAGCCAACCCATAATGCCCAATGTTGTCCGTTGAATAATAAGCCTTTGACATTGTCCGTATCGCTATCGTTTCAATCATGGTCTCTGTCCCTGTTCCTTTGATATCACGGAACAATTTATTGTAGGATTCAGCCAGGGACCTTTTTGAACTGATTTTCATTTTATACCCCAGTTTTCCAACGAACTGGATGAAGGTCTCGAGTTTTTCTTCATTCGGGGTGTCATGGACCCGGTAAACAAATGTCTTAACCGGTTGATTTCCATTTTTCTTTCCAATGTGTTCAGCAACCATACGGTTAGCCAATAACATAAAATCTTCAATTAGTTTATTGGCATCTTTCATTTCCCGGATATAGATGTCCAGCGGTTTCCCCTTTTCATCAAGTTTGAACCGGACCTCTTGTGTTTCAAAATTAAAGGATCCTTTTTGATAACGCTTTTCACGCAATTTGCCTGCCAACTTATTAAACACGGTGATCTCTTTTGTGAATTCACCGGCTCCGGATTCAATGATTGCCTGCACTTCTTCATAGGAAAACCGCCGGTTTGAATTGATGATGGTTTTTCCGTACCATGAGTTGAATACCTGGGCGTTTTCATCCATTTCAAAGACAGCAGAAAAGCACAACCGGTCAACCCCTTGTTTTAAAGAACATAAATCATTCGAAAGCCGCTCAGGAAGCATGGGTATCGTTTGCCCCACCATATATACTGAAGTTCCACGTTCATAGGCCTCGCGATCGATAGCAGAATCCGGCTTTACATAAAAAGAAACATCCGCTATATGAACGCCAACTTCCCAGCGCCCGTTCGGCAGTAAATTCAAAGAAATTGCATCGTCAAAATCTTTAGCATCTTCAGGATCGATAGTAATCGTAAAAATTTGACGAAAATCGCGACGTTTTTTAATCTCTTTTTCTGGGATTATTTCGGACAATGAACCTGCTTCTTTTTCAGAACCCGGAGAGAATTGCAATGGAAAATCAATTTCAGCTAAAATTGATTGCATTTCCACTTTATCTTCTCCCGGTTTACCTAAAACCTGAATCACCTCGCCAAATGGATTGGCTGACTGGGTAGGCCATTCCGTAATAACAGCAACAACTTTTTGCCCTTTTTTTGCTCCGTTTAATTTTGAAACGGGAATGAACAGATCTACGGGCATATTGGTACTGTCGGGGGTAAGAAAAGCAAAATTTTTTGTGGTTTCAATAATCCCGACAAACTGCCGTTTATTCCGTTGCAAAATTTCCGTTATTTCCCCTTCCCTTTTGTGCCCTTTCCGGGTTGGAAAAAGAAATATCTTTACCGTGTCCCCGTGAAGGGCATGGTTTGTATTGGTAGCTGCAATAAAAACATCTTCCGTTTTGTCTTCTGGTATAACATAAGCTTTCCCGGTTTGCTTCATGTCAACTTTGCCAACAAGGGAAGTTTTGATTGTTTTATTGGTAATAATCCCTTCCTGATTGATCCTGTACCTGCCCCGTTTACTTTGTACCAGGGCCTTGCTGGTGAACAATTGTTCAATGTTCAGCCTGATCAGATCTTTTGTAGCCCTGTCTTCAATACCGAGGCGGGAGGCTACCTGCTTGTAGTTAAAACTACTGGCCGGATCTCTTTGGAAAACATCCAATACCATCTGAACAAAAGTGTTCTTCTGTTTCTTATCCGGTTTTATTCTTCTTTTTTCCATTTTTGTAAGTTTATATGTATTTCCGTGTCATTCCGGGCGAAGGAATGGCATTCAGTAATTCCCGCGTGTATTCTGACCTGGGATTGGCATAAACCGAATCTGCTTCCCCAATTTCAACTATTTTACCGTTTTTCATCACAATCAACCGGTCCGACATATATTTTACAACCGAAAGATCATGGGAAATGAATATATAGGTGAACCCGAAATCCTTTTTTAAATCATTTAATAAATTCAATACCTGAGCCTGAATTGATACATCCAGGGCCGAAACAGATTCATCACAGATGATTAATGCTGGTTCAACCGCCAGCGCACGCGCAATACAGATGCGCTGGCGCTGGCCTCCTGAGAATTCGTGGGGATACCTGTTATAATGTTCTGGCTTCAAGCCAACCTTGATTAGAAGCTCCATCACCTTCTCTTTCCTCAACGTGTTATTCCTTTGTATTTTATGAATCAACATGGGTTCCTGAATGGCATTTCCAACAGATATTCTCGGATTTAATGATGAATAAGGATCCTGAAAAATGATCTGTAACTCTTTCCGGAGCTTTTTCATTTTGGAAGCGGTCAACCGGGTAATGTCAATTCCCCGGTATATTATTTTGCCTTCATCGGCCGGTATCAGTTCCAGGGCAACCCGGGCTAAAGTGGTTTTTCCACTCCCTGATTCTCCGACAATGCCCAAAGTTTCACCAGAAAATACATCGAATTTTATATCATTTAACGCTACGATAGGTTCGTTTTTTCTTGAAAACAAACCGCCCCTTGTTACGAAGACTTTTGAAATACCTTTAAACACAAGAATTGGAGAATGACTATAAAGTTTTTGGTGCGCTTCTTCCCTTTGAGCAGGCGTGATGATTGTTTCATCCTTTTCCGGTGTTTTATAGATGAAATTTTCAAGGGTAGGCAGCCGGGTTAAACGTTTATCAAGCGGTGGCCGGCAGGCCAATAAACCACGGGTATAATTATGCTGCGGATGGTTGAAAATTTCATCCACCGTTCCCGCTTCGACAATTTGCCCTTTGGTCATGACCAATACCCGGTCAGCAAAACCTGATACCAGTCCCAGATCATGCGTTATAAATAAAATGCTCATCTGGCGATGGGCCTGCAGTTTTTTCATCAGCTCAAGAATTGTCTTCTGAACAGTTACATCAAGGGCTGTCGTGGGCTCATCGGCGATCAAAAGCTTCGGGTTACAGGCAATGGCCATGGCGATCATGACCCTTTGCTTTTGACCCCCTGAAAGTTGATGGGGATATGCTCCCAATATTTCAACCGGACGAGGTAATAAAACCTCGTTAAATAATTCAAGCGCTTTTTCCCTGGCAGTCCTTTTGTTGAAGCCCAGGTGTACCCGTAAGCTTTCCATTACCTGATCCCCGCAAGTAAATACCGGATTCAGTGACGTCATGGGCTCCTGGAAAATCATGGAGATCTCTTTTCCCCGTATTTTTTCCATCTCTTTTTCCCGGATCTTCAGTAAATCCACTTCCTGTCCATCATCATTCCGGAATAAAACAGCGCCTCCAGGAATTTTTCCGGGAGGACATGGGACTAATCGCATTACGGTTAAGGCAGTAATGGTTTTTCCGGAACCAGATTCACCGACCATTGCCAACGTTTCGGATTTATTCAAAGAAAATGAAACCTGGTCAACCGCAGTAACTTTGTCCCGGCCCGAAGAAAATTCAACGGATAATTCGTTTACTTTAAGCAAAGGAATATTGTTCATTATCGGGACTCAAATTTTACCCAAACCTACTGGATTTTTCTGAATATATCCATGCCGGATGAAAAATATCTCTTTGGTGTATTACTTTTTTTACACTCATCCGATTAAGCAAGAAAACCATGAACTTACTGGAAGATTTTATTTCCCTGATCTTTCCGGAAATTTGTGTCTGTTGTGGGAACAGCCTTTGGAAGTCCGAAAAGATCATTTGCCGTCTTTGTGATTATCATCTCCCAAGAACAAATTTCCATCTCGATCAGGATAATCCTGTATCCCGGTTGTTCTGGGGTCGTACTCCTGTGGAAAATGCAACGGCTTTTCTGTTTTTTAATAAGGGAAATAAAGTTCAGCAACTGATTCATCAACTGAAATATAAAGGACGACAGGATGTCGGAATTTATCTGGGCGTTGAATATGGACGTTTGCTAACCTGCTCTTCATGGTTTCAGGCTATTGATGCTATTATCCCGGTACCATTACACAAGAAAAAAGAAAAACAGAGGGGATATAATCAAAGTGAACAATTTGCTATCGGGTTGTCGGAATCAATGCATATTCCAGTGAAAAATCATATCCTCGTACGTAAAAAAGCAAATGCCACACAAACTAAAAAATCTCGTTTTGCGCGATACAACAATGTCTGTGATATTTTCGATGTGTCCGATCCTGATTTCCTGCGAGGGAAACATGTACTTCTCGCGGATGATGTTATCACCACCGGAGCAACACTGGAATCCTGTATCCGGACTTTACACCAGGCTGCCGGTTGTAAGATCAGTGTCACCTGCATTGCAATTGCCATGCGCTAAGGTTTCCCGCAAAGAAAAACAACTGTTTTTTTTCGGGCAATTTTCCCGTCAGGATTCGTCATTTCGGCAAAAATTATGTAAGGCCCCATCGGCGCTTTGTCCTGATTACTGGTCATCCCATCCCATGAAAAATTCTCCTGGGATGATAACAGAATATTATTGGCAAGCAGCCGGATTAATCTTCCATGGGAATCATAAACAGACAGCGTAAGCGCGACATCAGGATTTATATTTTCGAATCCAATATTTACCAAATCATCCCGTCCGTCATTGTCAGGAGAAAAAAGCCCAGGAGTCACTGAAAACTCCCCCTCCGACTGATTTGATCCTATCCCGTGAGAATTAAGATATCCCGGCGTTGCAAAACCAGCGGTTTCTGCAGCAGAGTGCCAGTTGGTTTCATCAAAAGAGGGACGATCAGGATTGACCCGTTCCAACGATACTCCTTCCCTGGTCGCCAATAATGGATAATGCATACTGGGCTGATAATGAACCTTATCAATAACAACGAAATTATCTTTTCGGGCCAAAATGATAATCCCTGAATCCTCGTCAAACGCCGGAAAATCTTTTGTCATGATCACCGCATCGGGACATGGAGTGCGGTATTTTTCCAAAATATCCTGGGGTGAAGGGGTCAGGGCAATATGGTCGCCAGGAAAAAGCAAATAACTTTGATCACAGACCTGAACCGACCCCGGAAGAAAACCCATTATCGTGTCTTGTCGTGAAATAACCAAGGACAATAAATCCAGTACTTTATCGGAACGATTGTAAAGTTCAACAAAACGGGAACTTCCCGGTACCGGATCTGACAGAATCTCATTGATGACAACATCATGACTGGCCGGGGAAGCAGGAATGGCAATCCTCACAAAACGACCGGTATCCGATCCGTTTCCGGCACAATCATAAACGGGACTCTTTAATTTCAGCTGATATATTGTTTGTGGTTCAAATTCAGAAGAAAAATGCAAGCCTACTGACCGGTAATCAGTTCCGGGTAAAAATACAGAGTCCGGCTGTATAAACCCCGGCAGGACTTCCCAACTATCCGCTTCTCTGATTGTCGTGCTGTCAATTGATTCAGAAAAACATACATTGATCTGATCCGGATCGGTAAACGCCCCCCTTACCAGATAAGGATTGACAAGGTCAGGATTGGATCGCTGAATTGAATTCACTTCACCAGGCGTACCACCTGAACAATGCTGTGATGCGTTCCAGTTTTCAATGCATCCGCATGGATTTGAAGGATCGATCATTTCAAGTGACCATCCTCCTTCGGCTTTGAAAGAGCCACGAAACCATGCTAATTCATAGTTTACCGAATGTATAATCCGCTGTTTGCTGTCTTTCAGGACCAGGCTTGATCCTTCATTTGCCAGCGAGGTTGAGGAAGTGAACAAGACAATTGCGTTTCCGTATTTAAAATAGGCAGGATCCCTGACAATCAATAAATAACCCTTTGGTTGAATCACAACAAACGGGAAAATTTTAAAGAAATTTCCGAATTTGAAAATCCACCCTTTTAAATTGATAGGATAAGGGGTCCGGTTGAATAATTCAACAAATTCTCCTTCTGGTAAGGCGACAGAAGGTTCAGGATCTGCAAGAATTTCGTGGATGACAACATCGTAAGGGTGGTATTGATAAAAGGAGATCGGAATAAGGGTATCTTTCAACGAATTCCCTGCTAAATCAACGATTCCATGCACAGCAAGTGTATCGGATTTGCCTTCCGGAAAAGCTTCCTTGAAAAATAAATCAATCTTTGAAGGTTGTTGCTGATCCTGAACGACCGAATCAGGAAAATTTCCGTTCACGGTCAGCCGATAATTGAATGTATTCTCTGCATTTTCTTCCGGGATGATTTCAGAGAAAGAAACACAAATATGATTTTCACCCAAAACCTCCAAAGAATTCACAATAGGCGAAATTGTATCCCGTATAACAGGGCCTACATAAAAGTCATCGAAGTAAAATTTTGTGGAATTACTGGAGGTATATCGGCAACTTACACCAAACCAACGTGATGTGGTGAATACATTATCGAAAAAGAAACCGTCTGTGCGGTAGTTGGCTCCACCCGTAGTATCGATCAAAACCTCCCAATTGCCGGGAATATCCCGTTTTATTTTTATTCTTAACGCATTGGTATTATGTACAGTACGGTAAGATGTACAGGTAAAAATTATTTCGTTTAGGTTCCCCTCTTTCCGGATGATCCGTAAGCTGTCATCCGCGCCTCCGGCTTGGAAAAAATATCCGTTTGCAACAGAAACATCCAGGGTGTCAATGGATAAATAAATCCGGGCATAATTGTTGGCTGAAGTATTGAATGATAATTTTAACCAGAAATCCCACTCTGTTTCAATAACAGTTTCACTCCTGGTAAAAAGGACCGATGTGTCACTGCCCGTTGTGTGCAAATGAAGCTGATCGGATGCGTTCACTTCAAAGTTGAGCGTATCGCCAACCCACTCGGGATTTTTGGTGAAATTACCATCATTGAAATCATCGTTCACTTGTGAAAAAGCGAGGGATGGAAAGATCAACAGTAACAGACAAATATTTTTCATGACTGTTTTTAATGCTTAATCCGAAAAAATGAAAAAAGTAATATTATAGTTGTACATTTTTATACGCTTAAATATCGTCTATGCACATTTTTTAATCGTTGAATATTGCCTACGGCAATATTTTTATCTTTTTCGGCTATCTTTGCAGAAAATAATGAAATACTCCAACAGTTTACATTTCTGAAAACAAGGATAATACGGGTTTCAGACAACACATTTCAAAAATTATAGATTAAAGATGAAACTTGCAATAGTAGGTGTTACGGGATTGGTGGGCAGAGAAATCCTCAAGGTGGTGGATGAACGCCATTTCGTGGTTGATCAATTAATTCCGGTAGCTTCTCCAAAATCAGTGGGTCAAAAAATTGATTTCCACGGGGAACACTATGTCGTTCTTGATCACTTATCGGCCATCTCGCAAAAACCGGATATTGCGATTTTTTCAGCGGGCGGAAAAGTGTCGCGCGAATGGGCGCCTCAATATGCATCTGCAGGCGCTACGGTGATTGATAATTCCTCTGCCTGGCGAATGGATAAAAACATTCCGTTGATTGTTCCGGAAATCAATGCATCTGTGTTGACCATCAGGGATAAGATTATTGCAAATCCAAACTGTTCAACAATTCAGTTGGTTTTAACGATTGCTCCTTTGCATAAAAAATACCGCATCTCCAGGATAGTCATATCAACTTACCAATCTGTGACCGGTACCGGGGCAAAAGCGGTAAGGCAACTGGAAAATGAGAGACAAGGCATCAAAGGAGAAATGGCTTATCCTTATCCGATTGATCTCAATCTTTTTCCGCATGGGGGTGATTTCCTGGAAAATGGATATACAACCGAAGAAATGAAACTGTTAAATGAAACACGGAAAATCCTGAGCGATGATTCTATACGGGTCACTGCCACCATTGTCAGGGTTCCCGTTTTTGGTGGCCATTCGGAAGCGGTAAATCTTGAATTCGAAAATGAATTTAGCCTTCCTGAGATTTATCATCTTTTAGAAACCATGCCCGGTATCACCATCCGCGATAATCCGAAAGAAAATATATATCCCATGCCATTAGAAGCCAGGGGAAAAGATACTGTTTTTGTAGGCCGTATCCGGCGGGATGAATCACAGGCCCGATCTCTGAATTTATTCATTGTCGCCGATAACCTCCGGAAAGGCGCTGCGACAAATGCTGTACAGATCGCGGAATATTTAGTATCTGCGTCACTTATTTAGAAGGCTTATTTCTTTAATTACGGTCCTTCGTCACGTAAATAAACACAGGCGAAAATTTGTGCCATGTCAAGTAATCTTTATATTTTTAGCAGTTAATTTACGGATCGAAGATGGCAGATAGCTGGTATATACTTATTTCCTGACGAAAACTATACGATTATGAAAAAAATCCCAGGGTTTCTTTTTTCAGCCGGAATAATGGTGTCTTTTACGGTGCTTTTTTTTAATTCCTGCACGAAGGAAGGCCCCCAAGGCCCTCCCGGGGCCGCTGGTTCGGACGGAAAAGATGCGAATTCCAATTGTATCCAATGCCATAACTGGAGCGATTCACTGGTAACTAAAATATTTCAGTATAATGCATCCCGGCATGCGACAGGAAGTACCACGGGTGAAGGAGCACAAACCGCTTGTGCACCTTGTCATACCAGTCAGGGATTTCTTGAAGTTCTTACAACAGGTAAAGACACAACAAATGCTCCGGTTTATGATGCTGCCCCTATCAACTGTCGTACCTGTCATAAAATACACAACACATATTCTTCTGACGACTGGGCTTTACAGAATAATGCAGTGATCGCGTTTAATGCGAAATACGATCCGTCCGTATCCATCGATCTGAATTTTAATGGTGGCTCTTCCAATCTTTGTGCCCGTTGCCATCAAGCCCTGAGAACAACTCCCTGGCTGACTAATCCGACCAGCATCACCGACTCACTGGAACCAACCAGCAGCCTTTGGGGGCCACATAACGGAACCCAGGGCCTTATCCTTGCGGGTAAAGGTGCATTTGAAATTGGGGCTACTGCTTTTGGACAAACTGATCACAAATCACATGTAAGTTGCGCTTCATGCCATCAGGCGCTTGCACGGGGAAATGTGGTTGGCGGACATAGTTTGTGGATGAGCAATGAGGTAGAAAACATCCAGAATGTTTCCGCCTGCATAGCCTGCCATTCTGGCGCGACCAGTTTCGATGTTGGAGGTAAACAAACAGAAATTGCAGGATTAATAAAAGAATTGAAAACAAAATTAGCCATTGCCAATATGCTTGACACCAACACTATGCTACTAAAAACAGGGAAAAAATATTCTCAGAAACAACTGGCTGTGTATTGGAACTTCATGATGGTTGAGGCTGATCGCAGTTTGGGCGTTCATAATTATCTCTACACCCATGATGTGCTGCAATCAGGTATTAATTACTTCAGAAGCCGTGGATATTAATCCTCAACTGGTTAATCGTTTTAATGATTAGCTTTGTTTCATTGTGAATGCAAATGAACTATCATCTCTGGCCCGTAACGCCCTGGCTATTGGAAACATACGCCTGGCCAATGAGTTCATTGGCCGTCCTTATTCTATCGGAGGAAGAGTTATTCATGGCAATCACCTGGGCAAATCATTTGGTTTCCCCACAGCTAACCTGGAAATCCCTACCAATCAGACACTAATTGTAATCAATGGAGTATATGTTGTAACCGTTAAATATGAAGATAAACTTTACCCGGGAATGGCAAATGTGGGCACAAGACCTACCATTGACGGAAAATTATTAAAAATAGAAGTAAACCTGTTCGATTTTAATGAAGATCTTTATGGGAAATCTATCCAGGTATTTTTTCTGGACCGTTTGCGTGATGAAAAGAAATTTTCGGGGATTGAAGCTTTAATAAATCAAATCCGGTTAGATAAAGAGCGAACCCTGCTGCTACTTTCCCGACTCAATTACCCGGATCCCAATTCCTGAAATTCCTTCTGCTTCCAGGCGGGGAATCAGGTTCTCCAGTTCAATGATCAGCTTGCCCGGTTTGGAGATTGTAAGCCCTTCCTTTAAAACAACCGACCCTTCACATATCCCTTGTTTGCAATCAATAACAAGATCCCCGGTTTTTGATCTGACCTTCATTTCATAGTCTCTGATACGTTCTTCACCAGAAGGGGTATTCATGATCATATTAAAATTAAGAGATTCATAAGAAAATTGTGGGGTCAGTCTGGCAAATAAAACAATATCATAAGATCCATCCGTTTTGCTGACCGGAATTTCAAATTTCACAATATCAAACCGCGGCCAATTTCCTTTTTCAAACGGATGGTATGATTCATAGGGCTTTTTATGACTACAGGAAAAACATAAAAACAGGGTCAGGATGAGCAACCCAAAATGAAAGATGTTGCTATTTCTCTTGATGGTCTTCTTTTTCTGTAACATCGCTTGGTATATTAATAACAAAAGTAGTTCCTTCTTGCTCCGACGAATGAAATTTTATAGTCCCTTCCAGATTTTCGATAATCCCCTTTACAATGGATAACCCAAGCCCCATTCCGCTCGATTTTGTTGTAAAATTGGGTTGAAAAATCCGCTCTTGTTTGTATTCCGGGATCCCGGTCCCATTATCAGAAATTTCTAAAACTAACCGGTCGGCTTCATTTTCTATCTGAATCCTTACTTGGCCGCAAACAGGATTGGTAATGGACTGAATGGCATTGTTAATGAGATTGGTAAAGACTCTGATCAATTGTTTCCGATCTCCATAAATAAAAGGATTTTCCGCTTTCGAAATAAAAGTGAACTGAATGGGGGAACTGTCTTTATACATCGAAAAGACAAAAGGTATCAATTTGGAAAAATCCAGATGCTCCCGGTTCTCCGGGGGCATTTGTGCAAAATCTGAAAACCCGGAGGCAATAGCCGAAAGGGTATCAATTTGCTCAACCAGCGTTTTTGAGAATCGTTCTAATCGTTGATCCCAATCCGGTGCATTTTCATTCCAGGCTTTCTGAAGATATTGGACATTCAATTTCATGGGAGTCAGAGGGTTTTTTATCTCATGTGCAACTTGTCGCGCCATTTCACGCCAGGCGCTTTCTCTTTCTGACTGTGCCAGTAGCTGTGCGCTTTGACTTAGCTCATCCACCATCCGGTTATATTCATTTACAAGCTGACCAATTTCATCGGTTTGTTTCCAATTGATTTTTTCATTGACCCGGCCAAGCCGCAAACGCGACATCGTATGAGCCAGTAAAGTTAACGGGGATACTATGTAATTGGAAATCAATAATGCTATAAAAACACTAAACAGAATAAGTAATATATATATATTCGTGAATGTAACCAATACGGTGGAAATTTCTTTTTTCAGTTCATCCTGTTTCGAAAAACAGGGAAGATTAACAATTCCTAATAGCTGGTTCTGATTATTGAAAAAAGGAATATAAGCAGAACTGTAGTGGAGCAGCCCGATGGTTTCATCATGCATGAAATAGGATTGTTTCTCCCTCATAACCAGCGAGTAAGCTTGGGGATTTATTTTCAGGGATAGCAATCCTTCTTCAAATACAGGTGGCCTGCTTGTTGCTATCAGATCTCCGGGCTGATCATAAAAATTAATATCGGTAAAGAATACATTGGATAATTTTACCAGAAAATCATTGAGCCCTGCTTTTGAATTTGGCTGCCATTCCCGTATTCCGTAATATTTGTGTTGCAATTCTGCAAGCACTGAAAAAGTTTTTTCCTGCAAATTACTATCATTTTTTCTCTGACTAATCTTTATAATATTCATTATCAATACGATGCCAATAATAATAAAAGTCAGGACCAGAATCCCGGTGATGGTAATCAGTAACCGGTCCCGTAGGCTTTTTGGAGAAAAAAGCTGACCCATCCGGTTATAATGTACAAAAGCATAAGTTAGAAAAGCACAAACAGAAAATAGAATAAAAAGGTAAGAAAACGGAGAAATATACTCAACCCATGTGGTTTGGTTTTTACTGATCAACAGGGAGGTAGAATTATTGATACGATAATAATAATGCTCCATTCCGTCTTTTAGAAAAAAAGGCCATGATTTGGCTGATTCAAGATATTGCTTTAAATCGACCCGGTAATTATATGCACCGACACCATGAACCAGTCTGTCATGCTGGAACAAGGCATATGCATATTCCGAGATGTCAGCTCTGTTATTTTGGGTTTTATCTAATAACAATTCAGGATATCCCGGATCCTTGAACGCGGTTTTCATACTCAATTCAATATACAGATTGGTAGCCACCCTTAATGAATTGTGATTGTTTTTCCCGGGTAAAACGATCAGGTAATTTTCATCACTGAAACCATAGTCAAGAAAAAACAGATTCTTATAGGATGTTGCTTCTCCGTAATTGTGGATCAAATCACTGAAATATTCGTCGCAATTCACAAGATATCCCTGCGGCTGAACCTGGAGCGTTTTATTGGCATTACAACATGTGATCTGGACATTAAAACGGTTCCAGTAATCGGTAAAATATTTAGATGTAATGTATTGCGATACCCTCTCCTGTTCCGTGTCCGGGGGTGATAACGCGAACATAAAGATATTTCGGATTACAGAATCCAGTAACATTTTTCTTTCCACGGATTCGTATAACGCTTCGGTAATGGGATTTCTCCGGGAAGCCATTTTGACTGCCACCAACATTCGCCGTTCCCTTTCTTTTTTCCTGTTTGCATCATTAAGAACAACCGTCGCATAAGCCGAAAAAAAACAGAGAAAAATCAAAAAATATTGAAATGTAAATATGGGGCGCCGTCTAACAGTGACAATAAATAAAAAGGTTAGGTAAACCATTACAAACAAAAGGGAAATAACATTCCAGGTCCAGCCTGCTATCCAATAAAACAGTCCATTCAAAGCGATCGCGGTTCCTCCTTCAATAAAAAGTTTTTTTTGCTGCCCCGATACAGGTTGTAGAATCTGCAAAACCCCGGTGGAAAAAAACCAGAAAGCAAGAAATAAACAACAAATTATAAAAAACCCATAACCGCTCATACCTTTCAATGCTGCAATGTTTTGCAGATTTAAAGCCAGCGCAGAATTAATGACTATATCGGCTACAAAATAGGTTGTTGCCTGAAATGAAAATACTACCAGTAAGATCCCCGACACCGAAATTATATACAGCTTTTTTCCGGTGAATTTTGAGATCTCTTTTTTGATCAAGTCCCTGTTTATAAAAAACATATAGGTTAACAATACCAGCAGGAAAGCATTCACCAGAAAATCCCCCAACGAAATCATGACTGCAGAGGAAGCATACCAGGCGGGACCAAAAATATCCTGCTGGTACATATAGTTTGGAAACCGGAAATAAAATTGAATTAAACGTAAGATAATAATGTCAATGGTAAAAGAAAGGATCAGCAACCCTCTTCTTTCATTAAGTAAACTAATGCGCAGATAAATCCTGTATAAGAAAAAGAACAAAAAAGTTGTTCCTGCCAAAAAAAGAATTAATAAAATCGCTGGTTTTTCTTTAGCAATAAAAGTAGTCTGATCAATTATTATTGAAAAAAGAAAGTTATTTTGTGCCGAAAAGACAGGATAGTTATTCCTTTCTTTAATAATTATTACATTGCCCGGAACATCGAAACGAGTTGAAAACAAATTGCTAATAAATTCATTTTGAATCGGATATTCTCTTTTGATAAGAAAACCACCGTAAAACACATAAGTCCCTGCTTTTTCTCTTTCCAATCCATACCAACCATTTTTCAAACGTAGTACTGTTAATTGATCCTCAGGTATGGAATCTGAAATAATATTATCCTTTATATTAATTTCATTATTGTTCCAGAAAATTAACTTCCCGTTTCGAAAAACAAAATAAAAAAAGTCACCATGATCTATGTTGGCTGTTGTCCATGTTACAGAATTCTGAAAGGGGGAATCGGCTATTGTATCAAAGTGAAAATAAAATTCCTTAAAAGATTTTCCCAAATCGATTTCAGCATCTGCTATTTTTCCCTGAAATCTTTTTGCTTCATTTTTTATTTCCGGGGTACTATGATAGATAGCCTTAAATGCGAATATTAACCCAAAAAAGATAACGGCAAGAAGGATGTAATAAAACTCCCGGTTTTTTCTAAAACTGGAGATAAATTTCATTATATACTTGATTTATAAATAATTACCTCTGCCCGTAAAAGAGCCCGTATAAACGATTTTCTTTTCCCGGCCAACCATTATATTAAATACGCTTGATTGTTCAGCAGAGGGCTTAAAATTAAGGAATTTTTAAAGTCAGCAGATAAATAATACTCGAGTATCCCGATTTGGTCGTGATAGCATGGTAATTTGACTGCCATCCTTTGATAACAGCATTTAGGTATGGATTGTGGGCCATATGGTATTTTTCACTGAGAAGTGAAATGTAAAAGGCATCAAGTTTTTGAGGAAATTTTTTTACAATTTCAAAGCCGTGTCCTGCCATCAATGCATTTAAAGAAGACGAGTTAAAGTGATACAAGTGCCTTGGCACATCATAGGCCGCCCAGAAATCCAGATAATGTTCCGCATCCCAGGAATTACAGTTGGGAACAGCAATAATTAATTCACCTGTTGGTTTTAATAATCCCTTGATTATAGTCAATGTTTCATTCAGGGAATGAATATGCTCAAGAACATGCCACATGGTTATACAGTCAAAATGTTCTTTCGTATTTTCCACATCCCCCAGGGTAGCGTAAACCTGTAAATGGTTGTGCTGGATGGCAAAATTTCGGGCATTGGAATTGGGCTCCTGACCACAAATCTTCATGTTTTTTGATTGACAATAATTTAAAAATTCACCGGTTCCACAGCCAATATCTAAAACTGTTTTGATGTTTTTCTTCTTATTCAGTAATCCATATTTCTTCCTTATTGATACATGTCTTGCAATTTTATAAATCGTTGAAGTCAGATCGTTTTTTTCAGCATTATGTGAAATATATTCATCTGTTTGATAATACCGGCCTATTTCATTTTCAGCAGGACGAGGATTAACAAATTTTAATCCACAACAATTGCATTGTTGAATTAGGAAAGTTTCCTTTGTCAAAAAATGATCAGGAACGTATAAAAAAGGAGCTATTCCGGAGCTTCCACATACCGGACAAACAGATAAAGTTTCCATTATTTATGTTTATGTTTCACGTGGAACATCATCGTCCAAGGAGTACAAGTAAAACCGAAATATCAGCAGGGGAAACCCCGCTGATTCTGGCGGCCTGACCCAGTGTCCTGGGTTTAATTTTTTCCAGTTTTTCTCTTGCCTCTGAAGATAATGAGTTGATTTTCATATAATTCAAATCTTCTTTCAGAGAAATGTCCTCAAGCGTTTTCATCTTTGCTACCAACTCTTGTTCTTTCTTAATATAATTATCATACTTGATTTGAACCTCCACTTCATCTACAATTTCGTCATTCAACCAGTGCATTTTTTCGGCTATTAGTTTCACTTCGGGCAGGTTTTCAATCATATCATGTAACGAAATTTGAGGTCTTAATAAAATAGATGAAGCTTTTTGTTTTTGATTTATTCTATGGGTGTTTTTTTTATCCAGGAGTTCGTTGATTTCTTCAGGATTAATATTTTTTGAGTTTAAAAATCTCAGTAACTCTTCTATTTTTTTACTCTTTTTTTGAATAGCATTCATTCTTGATTTTTCTGCCAATCCCAGTTCAAATGATTTTTTAGTAAGCCTGAAATCAGCATTGTCCTGCCTTAATAATATCCGGTATTCAGCCCTTGAAGTGAACATCCTGTATGGTTCTTCAGTTCCTTTAGTGACAAGATCGTCAATTAAAACACCGATGTAAGCATCAGATCTTTTTAGGATGAAGGCTGGCTGATCGGCAATTTTTTGATGGGCATTAATCCCAGCCATAATTCCCTGTGCAGCAGCTTCTTCATATCCTGTTGTTCCGTTTATCTGACCTGCTAGAAACAAATTATCAATGACTTTGGTTTCTAAAGAAGATTTCAATTGAAAAGGCGGAAAATAATCATACTCTATAGCGTATCCAGGCCTGAAAAATTTTGCTTTTTCAAAACCTCTTACTTTTCTAAGCGCTTTAAATTGTATTTCTTCCGGTAAGGAAGAAGAAAAACCATTCACATAATATTCTATTGTGTTCCAGCCTTCCGGTTCAATAAACAACTGGTGACGTTCCTTTGTTGAAAACCGGTCTATTTTATCTTCAATTGATGGACAGTATCTCGGTCCCCTGCCTTTTATCCTTCCATTGAACATGGGCGATTTATCAAACCCTGTACGTAAAATGTCATGAACGTTTTTATTAGTGTATGTAAGAAAGCAGCTTCTTTGATTTTTTAAAACAGGAGTTTTTGTAAAAGAAAATTTTCCAGGGAATTTATCTCCTTTTTGTTCCTCCATTTTGTTAAAATCCAGGGTCCTTCCGTCCACCCTTACAGGCGTTCCGGTCTTCATCCTATTTACTGTGAACCCATGGCTAATTAAATCGCCCGTTAACAAATTCTCAGACCTCTCTCCCAGCCTACCCCCCTGAAAGCTTTTTTCTCCAATATGAATTATACCGTTTAAAAAAGTACCATTTGCAAGAATAACACTCTTACAACTGAATTTCATTCCCATTCCAGTTTTTATTCCTACAACTCTTTTCTTCTTTACCAAGATTCCATTTACAGTATCCTGCCAGAAATCCAAATTTTTAATGCCTTCAAGTGTTTTTCGCCATTCCAAAGAAAACAGGACTCTGTCATTTTGAGATCGCGGGCTCCACATTGCCGGCCCTTTAGAAAGGTTTAACATCCTGAATTGAATCATTGTTTTATCTGCGATAATTCCGGTATAACCTCCTAAGGCATCAATTTCACGGACAATCTGACCTTTCGCTATTCCTCCAATAGAAGGGTTACATGACATCTGGGCCAGATTCATCAGGTTCATTGTAATCAACAACACGCTCGATCCTAAGGTTGCGGCGGCAGCAGCTGCTTCACACCCTGCATGCCCACCTCCTACAACTATAACATCGTATCTTTTCATAAATTCACTGATGTTCCACGTGAAACAAAAAATCGAAAATGAAACAGTTTACCTTATATCTATTGAAAGATAGAAATCCTCCTTTTTTCTCATTAGAAGTTTTTCATCTGGTGTACTGTCCTTAAAACCAATTAAATGTAAAACGCCGTGTATCATAACACGCTTCAGCTCTTTTTCAGTTAACTGATGAAATTTCTTCGCGTTTTCTCTGACTCGCTCAATACTTATGAAAATGTCCCCCGATATCCTATCTACGTTGTCTTCATGAGGAAATGTTATAATATCTGTTAGTGTTCTGTGTTTCAGATATTTATTGTTAAGTTTGTAAAGATAATCATCATTGCAAAAAATAAAATTCAGGTCCCCTGCATGTTTTCCTTCATGTTTTATTGCATTTAAAAGCCATAAACGAATCAGCTTTTTCTTTCGGGGAACGAAATTGATTTCTTCATTAAAAAAAAATATCTGGTTATTCATCTTTTTTTAACGTCAATGTTACTTTTTTCGACCAATATTCTTTTAACTTATTTATTCTTTGTAATGATTTTTCATAATTCATACTTGTTACATAAAAAATCAGAATGATGCTTTTTCCATTTACAGAAATCGTTATTTCATCTGTTAATGCTTTTATAATAAATATTTCCTTTGATAATTTATGTTTCCTTATTTCTTTATCCAAATCGTCTTCAACTTCATCATCGTGAGTTTCATTGTTTTCTATTTTAATCTTAAAAATTAATCCCCGTTGATTACGGTCAAATGAAACCAGAATTTTATTACCAGTATCCATTTCGTTTAACGAAAATAGTATTTCTGCAGCTTCTGTTGTGGCTAATAAAATATTCCCGAAATACTCGTTATTTATATTATAATAATCACATATTTCTTCCACGAAGCGTTCCAGCCTTGGAATTTCGACTTTCCCATCAACGATCAGCTCTCTGTAATCCTGTTTCATATTATTTTTCGATTTTTAAGATATATGTGTTTACTTTGGCCCTGTAAAAATTGCTCAGTGAAGGTGTCACTAATTGTAACGTCTCCTGATCAGACCTTTCTTTACTTTTATACTTAAAATCGAAAAAAGGGTTACTATATTTTTGATTTTTTGCTTCAGTAGATTCTCTTTTTTCTTCTTTTTCCCTTTCTTGTTCGGCTTTTTCAGATTCCAGCATCCTGGTAAGGATGGATTGCTGCCGATTCATCGTTTCTTGAGTGATTCTTTTATTGATAATATCTGTTTCATTCTGTTCCATTGTTTTTATTGTCTCTTTCAAAGAGCCCCCATCTTTTATTCCTTGTTCAGAAAGCTCATCTTTATATTTTTGCATTTCATTTCTTATTGCTTCCTGCTGAGCTGCTAATTTCGCTATTTGTTTGTTGAGTTCAGAATTTCCGTTTTTATTTCCTTTCCCCGAATTTTTCATCTTTTCTATTCCATCCTTGATTTTCTCTAATTGTTCCCCTAGCTTTTGTTGCATGCTTTTCATGTTCTTCATGGATCCTTTTCCTTTTGGATTGGATGTTTTCTGACAAGAGCTTTTCTTCCCTTTCCCCATCATGCTCATGCTCATTTGCTGGTTCATTTTTTCAAGAGATTCATTCAGTAAAAGCGCCAAATTATTCATGGCGGTCATAGTTAATTGCTGTTGCGATAAAGCAGATGAAGTTTGACGGTTGTTCATTGAAGATAAACAGGCCTGGATATTTTTCTCTATCGAGGAGGTTTCTCTAGATATTATTGGTTGTAACATTATCTGGCGACGCGCAATTGCATTTAGGGAATCTTCAATAATTGAAATCTTATCTCCCATTTCCTTTTGATTTTCAACAAGAGTAATATATTTTGGGTCATTTCGTGCTGTAATTCGTGTTTTTAATATTAAGTCCTCCTGTTCAAAAGAAAGTCTTATCAAATTCTCTAAAATCTGTCTTATGTTCTGAGCGTCTTCTTCCATCTGCTCATCTTCATTTTCGGCTAAAGAGTTTTCAAGTTCCGATGCTAATTCTTCCATTTTTTTAGCTGCTTCTTTCATGTTTTCAGAAGCTTTATTCATTTCTTTCCCATTAACCTGCTTTTCTATTTCATTCAAATCTTTTGTTATTGAATCTTGCTTCTTTTCAGCATTAGAAAGATCCGGTTTGCTTTCCAGGCCTTGATTCTCTTTTTGAAGATCTTTAAGGTTTTGACTTATTGAATCGGAAGTGCTTTTTACTGTTTTCTGGTCTTTTACAATTTGTTGATCTTTTCCTTTATCCTTTTCGGCCCTTTCCGCCAATCTATCTTGTTCGATGGCGTTCTTTTTTAAATCATTAACAAGATTTTCCAAATTCCGTTCAAATTCTATCTGTTTGAAAAGTTCAAGATTCCTGTCAAGCTGATTTTCAAGGTCTTCATTGGATAATTTAATTTTTTCCATCAGATCAGCCAATTTGTTTTTATCGACTTGTTCCAGAAGATTTTTCATCTCTTCCATCAGTTTCTTCATCTCCTCTGTAAGGAGCTGTTCCATTAAGCTATTCAATTGCCTTTGTTTTTCAACTATCCGTTCACTGGTATTCATGAACTTTTCTTCATTCTGAATATTTTCAAGGTTGCGGTTCTTAATATCATCAATATTCTCCAATATTCTTTCCTGGGACTTCAGAAGCCCTTCGACCTTCTTTTTTTCCTGCCACGACATGGTGGGTTTCTCGGTCATTCTTCTGTTCAGGTCGTTTATCGTATTTTTCATGTTCCCTGATTCCTTTAAACCAGATTCCATGTCTTTTTCTATATTCTGTACATTTTTATTCGTGTTTTTTTCAATTTCTTTCAGTGTCGGAGTTGTTATTTTCTTTATCTCGGTCCTGGTAGATTTAGGGCCATTGACTCCATCGTTATCCCAAATTTCAAAATAGTAATTGATTGTTTCCCCTGTTGTTTCAACAAAACTGGTAAGATCGGCGTTGTAATAAAAATTCTGGTTGGTCAGGTTATCTGCAAGGGGAATATTCACCTCTTTAAAAATGCTTTTTGCTGTATCCGATCCGCTGGCTACTGTATAATTGAATGTCAGCTTTGTAAAACCATAATCATCCTTAACGGTACCTTTAAAAAATAGTGATGTATTTAATGCCGGGTCTGTTGCTTCTGTGACCACAATGGATGGAAAGCCATCATTTATAACGGTTATTTTGAAAGATAACGAGTCATTGTTTAAGCAGTATTTATTCCATGGAAAAATAGAATAGGAGGTTGTCGTTAATACTTTTTTAGAATAAGTAAAACTATTGTTTTCCAGCTTTTTTAAATTTGTGGCGACAGTGTTAACTTTAAATTGTATGTTATCGACATCTTTTGTGAAAATATTCCAGGTCAGTATTGAGCCTTCCGGAACCATTAAGTCTCCTGTGTTTTCAACGGTTTCTGCTGGTTTATGGATATAGGCCGGATAGTCAATTTTAACATTGAAATTAAGAATAATGGGTTTGGGAAAAACTTTTAATGTAAACTTGTCTGATAGAAAAGTACCAGCTGATAATTTAAACGTTATATCGGATTGAACCGACCGGAATATGTAAGTAAAAATAAATTCTTTATTTCTTTGCATTTTAAAGGTCACGTCCCCAGACTGAATGAAAAATTCCGAGGGAATTTCTTCTCCTGTAATTTTTATCTTCAATTCAAAATTTTCCTGCTGCATCGCAGTCAGTTTTTTATTAAGGATTTCAATCCTGAAGGGTAACTTCGGTTCAAAGGCCTGGTTAAATCTTACAATTCTTTGGGTAGGCTCAGATATAGTCCCGGGGGATAATATAGCTATTAAGAGAAAGAAAAACAGTGGAATGATAACATATTTTAAATACTTCAGGTTTTTCCGGAAATCAATAGCTGCAGTAAACTGAAATAGTTTTAATCCACTGATCTTTTGATCTATGCTTGCTTCCAGGAGGGATGTTGGTTCAATGGCCACTTTTTTCTGATGAATAAGTTGCAGTGTATTCAGTAGTTTGTCCTGAATTTCAGAAAAGTGTTTTCCGATTATTTCAGCTGCTTGTTCATAACTTATTATCCTGCCTATTTTTAAGAGTTGAAACAGGGGAATGGCAATAAAACGGATAAAAACACCAAGGGCTAAACTCAGGTAGCTAAAGAGAAACACCGCGCGTACGGTTTGATTGAAACGAAACAGAAATTCCAGAAGTATAATTGCCAGATAAAAACAACCCAATAGCGCAAATAGAAAAAGGGCTCCGCGAATAAGTCTGTTCCGGTAATATTTTTTTATGAACCGGTCAAGTTTTTGAAGAAGGATTTGGTCGTTTGTCATTCTGGTACAAAAGTACGAATATCCGTGCCATCTTGCATCTAACTAGCAAGAATAGTGTATTTTTGTCATTAAAAGAAGAGCGTTTATGATTTCGGAAACAGTTCGTGTGAGGTTTGCCCCCAGTCCTACGGGACCACTTCATTTAGGAGGCGTCAGGACAGCATTATACAATTACTTATTTGCCCGTAAATACCACGGGACGTTTATTTTACGGATTGAAGATACCGATCAGCAGCGTTTTGTAAGAAGCGCCGAAGAGTATATCATTGAATCCTTGGGGTGGTGTGGAATTCATTTCGATGAAGGCGTTGTAAGTGGCGGTCCTTTTGCACCCTATCGCCAATCGGACCGTTCCATGATTTATAAAGAAATAATTGGTCGGTTGTTGGAAACCGGACATGCTTATTACGCGTTCGATTCGGTAGGCGAGCTTGAAGAAATCCGTAACCGTTATCAGGTTGCAGGCGCAGAGCAGTTTCAATACAATTATAAGACAAGGCAGGAGATGAAAAACAGTCTCACCCTGTCACAACAGGAGGTTGCCGACCGTATTTCAACGGGAAATCCATATGTGATCCGCATTCGGATCCCGGAAAATGAAGTGATCGTATTCAATGACCTGATCAGGGGAAAAGTTAGTGTACACACTTCAAATCTGGATGATAAAGTTCTTTTTAAATCTGATGGGTTACCAACTTATCACTTGGCCAATGTGGTGGATGACCACCTGATGAAAATCACCCATGTAATCCGGGGTGAAGAATGGCTTCCTTCTGCCCCGCTTCATTTACTTTTATACCGGTTTTTTGACTGGGAGAAAACAATGCCTCAATTTGCACATCTTCCATTGATCTTAAAACCAGATGGAAAAGGAAAATTGAGTAAGCGTGATGGGGATCGGTTGGGATTCCCGGTATTTCCCCTTCAATGGACTGATCCTGTTTCGGGCGAAGTTTCACATGGTTACCGTGAAGATGGTTACCTTCCTGAAGCGTTTATCAATATGCTGGCCTTATTGGGCTGGAATCCAGGAACCGAAAAGGAACTGTTTTCGATGAATGAATTGATTGATGCTTTTTCGATAGAAAGGGTTGGTAAACATGGTTCAAAATTCGACCCGGAAAAGGCCAAATGGTTTAATCATCAATATCTTTCTCACAAAACAGACGACGAATTAATGGAAATCCTGAAGTCTCAGCTTTCCCGTCACTTAATTACTGCCTCTGATGAATATGTGCTGAGGGTTATAGGTTTGACCAAGGACAGGGCAAATTTAATTGGTGACTTATGGGATAATTCATGGTTTTTCTTTCAGTCGCCTCAAGCTTATGATGAACGATCGAGGGCGAAGAACTGGCAGTCGCCCAGTGGGGAAATCATCCGGAATTTTGCTGCTGATGTGTCTGAAATGAAAGATTTTACAAAAGACACTTTACATGAAGTTGCTTCTCATTTTGTAACCCTTCATAATATTAAAATGGGGCAATTGATGAACCCCTTACGGCTTTTGATTGTTGGATCCAACCAGGGACCTGGTATGATGGAGATTGCCGAGGTTTTGGGGAAAAAGGAGTTTTTGCAGAGAATTGAAGTCGGCTTATCCATATTAGGTTAAATTTTCTAAATTTTCAGTAATATGAACAAAAAGGTAAATGTTGCAAGGTTATCTGTGTGTTCAAATACCACCCTGATTATCTTGAAGGTTATTGCAGGTTTTCTTTCCGGGTCGGTCAGTATCCTTTCAGAAGCCATCCATTCGCTTATGGACTTGCTTGCATCCGTTGTTGCTTTTTTCTCGGTACGGATATCTGATACCCCTGCTGATGAGAATCATCCGTATGGTCATGGAAAATTTGAAAACATATCAGGTGTAATTGAAGCGATGCTGATTTTTGTTGCAGCTTTCTGGATCATTTTTGAAGCTGTTAAAAAGATTGTTCATCCACAAGATATTGAGCAGATCGGAGTGGGTTTGGTTGTCATGATCATAGCCGCAATTGTTAACATTTTTGTTTCCAGGAGGCTATATCTGGTTTCCCGTGAAACAGGATCCATAGCGCTTGAAGCCGATGCCCTTCATCTTAAAACGGATGTTTATACTTCGTTAGGTGTTGCAACAGGGCTTGCGTTGATGTGGATCAGTGGAATTCATCTCATTGACCCGATCATTGCCATTTTTGTTGCACTACTGATCCTGAAAGAATCTTTTGATTTATTTTCAAGGGCTTATGCCCCTTTACTCGACCAGGCATTACCGGCATCGGAAGTTCAACAGATCACAGCGATCATACAACAACATTGTAAAGACAACATGACCTTTCACAAACTTCGCAGCCGTAAGGCAGGGAATTACAGGTATATTGATTTTCATCTCAACCTGGATCCCAGGCTGACGGTAGGGGAGGCACATGCGATTTGTGACCAGATTGAAGATGATATTAAAAATAAATTTGAACAGGCGGAGGTTACCATCCACGTGGAGGATTTCTAAAATAAAAAATCCAACTACATAAATACAAAGTAGTTGGATTTTCATTTTGTGTTGTCCGACTAGGGGTCGAACCTAGACTCTACTGATCCAGAATCAGTTGTGTTGCCAGTTACACCATCGGACAAACTGAGTGCAAAATTAAGAATTATTTTGCAAAAAAATCAAGTTTATTTGACTTTTTCCATTTTTGTCCATGAATCTTTCAGAGAAACAACCCGGTTGAAAATAAGATTTTGGGGGGATGAATCCTTGTCAACTGAAAAATATCCAATTCGTTCAAACTGATATTTATCCAGAACTTGTGAATTTTCCGCAGCTGGCTCAATAAATCCGTTTACTAAATGAAGGGATTCGGGGTTTATACAATCTTTATAACTCTGTCCTTCAGGCATATCATCAGGGTTTTCTTTATTAAAAAGACGCTCATATAACCTGACTTCAGCCCGGATGGCATATTGGGCCGAGACCCAGTGAAGGGTACCTTTAACCTTCCGGCTGCTGTTGGGCATACCACTTTTTGTCATCGGATCATAAGTACAATGAACTTCTGTTATTTTCCCTGTTTCAGAATCTTTGATGAAATTTTCACAGCGGACGATATAGGCATATTTCAATCGAACTTCTCTCCCCGGAGCGAGTCTGAAAAATTTAGCGGGAGGGTCTTCCATGAAATCTTCCTGTTCAATAAATAATTCCCTGGAGAAGGGGATTTTTCGTTTTCCTTTTGTTTCGTCTTCCGGATTATTTATTGCTTCCATCTCTTCCCCGGGGCCATCCGGATAGTTGTCGATGATAACTTTCAATGGATTCAAAACGGCCATACGGCGGTCGGCCCGTTTGTTCAGGTCTTCCCTGACACAGAATTCAAGCAAGCTGACGTCAATCACATTATCGCGTTTGGCAACCCCGATAATATCAGCAAAATTCCGGATTGATTCAGGGGTGTATCCCCTGCGGCGTAAGCCACAGATAGTAGGCATTCGAGGATCATCCCATCCGCTGACATATCCTTCTTTGACGAGTTCGAGCAATTTCCGTTTGCTCATTACCGTATAACTCAAGTTCAGACGGGCAAATTCAATTTGCCGTGGAGCATAAATCCCTATTTCTTTGATAAACCAATCATAGAGGGGACGGTGCACTTCAAATTCAAGGGTACAGATAGAATGGGTTATTCTTTCAATAGAATCAGATTGACCGTGTGCAAAATCATACATGGGATATATACACCATTTGTCGCCTGTACGGTGATGTGTTGCATGAATTATCCTGTACAGAACAGGATCGCGCATGTGCATATTGGGAGAATTCATACCGATTTTAGCCCGTAAAACTTTTGATCCGTCAGGAAAAACACCGGCACGCATTTTTGTGAACAGTTCCAGATTTTCTTCAACGGTCCGGTTGCGGTATGGACTTTCAGTTCCCGGCCTGGTTGGGGCCCCCCTGGTTTCAGCTATTTCTTCGGCGGACATATCACAAACAAACGCTTTTCCTTTCCTGATGAGGATCAAGGCATATTCGTATAGTTGTTCGAAATAATCCGAAGCATAAAAAAGCCGGTCTTCCCAATCAAAACCAAGCCATCTGACATCTTCCATGATAGAATCAACATATTCGATATCTTCCTTGACTGGATTGGTATCGTCGAAGCGAAGGTTGGTTTTTCCGTTATATTTTTTCCCAAGGCCAAAATTCAGGCAAATGGATTTAGCATGACCAATATGGAGATAACCGTTGGGTTCAGGCGGAAAGCGGGTATGCACCCTGCTATTATTTTTACCAGTCCGGATATCTTCTTCTATTATTTCTTCAATGAAGTTAAGCGACCGCTTTTCTTCGTTCTTTGGATTGTTCTCTGTCATAAATTAAGAAATGAAGCGTCGTATTATAATATATTGCAAACTTACTGAATTTTAAAGAACCATCTGTTGAATTCACGGGAATTTGATAATTTCGGACACTCAAAAACAATGGCAATGGGTACGATACAATTAGAAGGTATGGAGTTCTTTGCTTTTCACGGATGTTTTAAGGAAGAGCAAATTATAGGGACAAAATTTTTGGTCGACCTTGAGGTCAGGGCAGATACAAGCCGTGCGGAAGAAACAGACCGGCTTCAGGATACTTTTGATTACGTTCATATTTATCAACTGGTCAAACAGGAAATGGAGAAAAAGTCGCATTTATTGGAACATGTAGCCCATAGAATTATCGAATCGGTACGAAGCGCCTATCCGCCTATTGCTGAAATTAGTATAAAGATTGCGAAAATAAATCCACCCGTAGGGGGAAAAATGCAACAGATCTGTTTTCAGGCGCGATGGACGAAATGCCATGATGAATTTTGAAAAAAAAGTTATACCTTTGTACACTCTGAATATCTGGTTTCGTGGCCGAGTGGCTAGGCAGCGGTCTGCAAAACCGTATACAGCGGTTCGACTCCGCTCGAAACCTCTTCTTTGCATAAAAACCCGTTTCATTTTCTGAACGGGTTTTTATTTTGTTTTAGGGTACATCAAATATTCGCTGATCAGAATCAACAACATGGTAAAAATGCTGCTGAGTATAACACGCAGTAAGGTTTGGAAGAATTCATCGAAGCGAAAAATTTCCAGATAAAACAGGGTGAAATGGTGGACCAACACAAGTGAAATGGAATAATTTAAAAACCATTTTAATCCCTGGTTTTTCAGGGAAGGTGTGTCTCCGATAAGAGATTCGGGGCCAGAGGAGATGATGGATATTATGAAGGGCCTGGCAAAAGCTGTAAGAACGCTAGCAGCGGCATTGAGACCAGGTGTATTGGTAAATAAATCAATCCCCATTCCAAGGAAAAAAGCCGAGATCAATAATAACCACCGGGGGGTGTTAAAGGGTAATAAAAGAATAAAGAATATATAAAAGTAGGGATTGATATACCCGCCAAGATTGATGTGATTCAGAATCAATACTTGTAAAAGGATCAAAAAGAAAAACCGGATAATATTAAGAAAAACGGTTCTTGATGTTACATCCATGGTTTTATGTTATATTTAATCCCCTTTGTATTATTTAAAAGATGCTTTCAGCTCTTCTTTTTCTTTTCGTAATATATCGATCACAACCTCAACATAGCCCAGACTGTTGAAATCGGTTGAAAAAAGCAATGTCCCATTGTTAAAATTTTCATCCTGGGTTATTGTAAAGTCCGAAATGGTTCCAATCATAAGCCCTTCCGGAAAGATGTCGGAATTTCCGCTGGTAATAATAGTATCTCCTTTTAGCATTGCAATATGTTTGGGGATTTCTTTAACCTGACCCTTACGGTAGTTCCCACCATTCCATTCAATGTTCACCAGTTGGTTGTTTTTTTTGAATTTGCCAGATATCCGGCTGTCTTTATTCAGCATGGACATGATCCAGCTAAAATGATTGGATACGCTGACGACCTGCCCGACGATTTTATTGCCGATGATAACGCCCATATGGTTCTGAACGCCATGAAGTTTTCCTTTGTTGATCATCAGGAAATTATTTCGTTTATTGGTGGAATTACTGATTACTTTAGCACTTATATATTTGTATTCCAGGCTTATAATTGAATCTTTCTGATAATAGCTTGTAGTATCTGTTTTATAAAATGCTTCCGGAAGGCGTGAATGGAGCTGCGCCAATTCCTCGATAAGTACTTTATTCGTTTTTCGCAGAGAAAAGTATTCGGAAATACCACTAAAGAGATTATTTACCGAACCGGAGAGAATATACGAAGTAGAATATAATGAACTTCGTTGGAATTCGTTATAGCCAACAAGCAGGAAGAGCGAAAAACTCTCCAGGAGCAGGAAAAGGAAATAAAAATAGTGCTTCCGGAGAAATTCAAAAAGATTTCGCATAAGACCTTCTACTTAATGAGGAAGGTAAATTTATCGAAATTTTTCAGAGCAATACCTGTTCCCCTTGCAACAGCCCGGAGTGGATCTTCGGCAACATGAACTTTGAGTTTTGTTTTCAGGTGAAGACGCTTATCCAATCCCCGCAGCAAGGCGCCTCCACCGGTAAGGTAAATTCCGGTTTCATAAATATCTGAAGCCAGTTCAGGAGGGGTCATTTCAAGGGCATTAAGTACAGCGGCTTCGATTTTAGCCACTGATTTATCAAGGCAATGAGCTATTTCAGCATGGTTAACAATAACTTCTTTGGGAATGCCAGTGAGGAGATCGCGCCCATGGACAGCATAATCCGGTGGGGGGTTATCAATATCGGCAATCGCCGCTCCGGCTTCAATTTTAATGCGTTCGGCGGTTCGTTCACCAATATTGATATTATGCTGTTTGCGCATATATTCTTCTATGTCTGCATTGAATTCATCGCCGGCGATCCGGATTGATTTGTTATTCACGATACCCCCCAGGGCTATTACTGCTATTTCGCTTGTTCCACCACCAATGTCGATCACCATATTTCCAACCGGCTCAAGGACATCAATCCCGATACCAATGGCTGCGGCCATTGGTTCGTGGATAAGTCTGACTTCTTTTGCGCCAGCTTGTTCCGCCGAGTCTTTTACTGCCCGTTCCTCCACCTCGGTAATACCCGAAGGAATACAGATTACCATTTTAAGGGCAGGAGGGAACCATGATTTCCTGAGTTCGATCATTTTAATCATCTCACGGATCATGTGTTCAGCCGCTTGGAAATCAGCAATGACCCCGCCCCGTAAAGGACGCACAGTCCTGATGTTTTCATGGGTTTTTCCATGCATCATCTGTGCTTTTTTCCCAACGGCAATGATCTTGCCGGAACTACGTTCTATTGCAACAATAGAGGGTTCATCAACAACGACTTTATCATTATAAATGATGATGGTATTGGCAGTGCCTAAGTCTATTGCGATTTCTTTTGTAAACAATCCCATGAAAGAAGATTTTAATGTTTAAAGTGCCGGATGCCCGTAAACACCATCGACATTTTATGTTCGTTGCAGTATTTCACAGATACGGAATCCCTTATCGAACCGCCTGGTTGCAAAACGGCTGTAACGCCTGCTTCGTGAGCAATTTCAACACAATCCGCAAAAGGAAAGAATGCATCGGATGCCATGACGGAGCCCTGCAGATCAAAGCCAAACGTCCTGGCTTTGATAATAGCCTGACGAAGTGCATCGACCCGTGAGGTTTGACCCATTCCAGAACCTAATAATTGTTTGTTCTTTACCAGCGCTATTGTATTTGATTTCAAATGCTTCACTATTTTATTGGCAAAAATAAGGTCCTTTGTTTCTTCTGTATTTGGTCTTTCCGTTGTTACAAACTGAAAATCGGATGCCTGTTCTGTGTGAAGGTCTTTTTCCTGTACAAGAACACCATTCAATACAGATTTAAACTGGAACGAGGAGGATTCCAACGAATTTTTTCGCAAAATTATTCTATTTTTTTTGGATTTTAAGAGTTTAAGGGCATCATTTTCATATTCTCCTGCAAGAATTATTTCAAAAAATAGTTTGTTGATCTCTTCTGCTGTTTCTATGGTTATAGGACGATTGGCGATGATAATGCCACCATAAGCTGAAACCGGATCACAAGCTAACGCATCCAGAAAAGCTTCTTTTAATGAAAGACGGCTGGCAACTCCGCAAGGGTTGGTGTGTTTAATGATAGCGACGGTGGGGTCGTCAAATTCACCAATCAAATGGATGGCTGCATCCACATCAACCAGGTTATTATAAGATAATTCTTTTCCGTGAAGTTGTTCGAAAACCTCTTTCAGGTCACCATAAAAGACCCCCTTTTGATGAGGGTTTTCACCATATCGCAGGGGATGATAATCCGAAATACTTTGTTTGAATGCCGGAAGTTGTTCTTTACGGTTAAAATAGTTAAAAATGGCTGTATCATAATGCGAAGAAATCTGGTATGCGCCGGCAGCCAGGCGGCGGCGCTCACTAAGGGTGGTGACCCCGTTTTTCTTTTCCAGGATCCCGATCAGTTCAGGATAGAAACCGGCAGAAGGAATTACCATGACATGGGCAAAGTTCTTTGCCGCAGCACGGATTAAAGAGATTCCTCCGATATCAATTTTTTCGATAATTTCCTGTTCAATATCTGTTGATCTCACCGTTTTTTCAAAGGGATAGAGATCAACGATAACCAAGTCTATTGATGGAATATCATATTTTTCAATATCTCCAATGTCGGTCATTTGGTCGCGCCGCCATAAAATACCTCCAAAGATCTTGGGATGTAATGTTTTCACACGGCCTCCAAGTATAGAGGGATAGGCGGTGACTGATTCGACAGAATGGGCTGGAATTCCGTTTTTTTCCAGGAATTCAAAAGTCCCGCCAGTGGAGAAAATCCGGATTCCAGATTTGATTAATTTCTCTGCAATTTCGCAGATTCCTTCTTTGGAATAAACGGAAATCAATGCTGATTTTATTTTAACCTGGTCGTTCATGAAATGTTGTTTTGTAACGATTAACTCATTTCAGCGTCTTAGTTTGTATACCGGTGCATTTTGCAATGTTACCAAAAAATACCGATTAATACAATGGCTTACATGATGGTGGTAATTATTAGTACCTTTACTGTTCTTTAAGCGGAAATTAGTTTTCTATGATTTTGATATTACGATTGATCCGGGAGAGTTATATTTTAGCTTTTCAAGCAATTATTGTCAATAAAGTACGAACCATTCTTTCTCTGCTGGGGATTACCATTGGGATTTTTTGTGTCATTTCGGTTTTTACGGTTTTCGACTCCATGGAAAATGCCATCCGGAAAAGTATTGCCTCCCTTGGCACCAATGTTCTGTATATTCAGAAATGGCCCTGGTCCATGGGGAACGATTATCCCTGGTGGAAATATTGGCAAAGGCCTGAGACATCACTCAACGATATGCGGGAGATCGAGAAGCGCAGTAATCTGACTGAGGCTTTAGCCTTTATGGTGCAGGTCAATAAAACGGTCAAATATTCCAATAACTATATTGAAAATATCGGTATTCTGGGGGTAACACAAGATTTTGACAAGGTTTGGAAATTTGAGCTGGGGGATGGCCGGTATTTTTCCAATGCCGAATCGGTTAGTGGAAAAAACATTGCTGTAATTGGGGATGAGATTGCCAAAACACTCTTTACGGAAGGAGATCCGATTGGTAAGAAAGTAAAGATCTTTGGCCGGAACATAGAGGTAATTGGCGTTCTCAAGAAAGAGGGGGAGGATTTCATGGGGAATTCCAACGACAGGGTTGTTTTTTTACCGGTTAACTATTTTAAATCCATTATCGATATCACGGATATGGACGCCACGATCATTGTAAAGGCTAAACCTTTAGTATCAAATGACGAATTACGGGATGAGCTCACCGGGATTATGCGCTCTATACGAAAACTGAAGCCCACGGCCGAAGATGATTTTTCGATTAATGAAACAGACATCATCACAAAAGGTTTCAATAGTTTGTTCCGTGTCATTGCTATTGTCGGTTGGATTATTGGTGGATTTTCCTTGCTGGTAGGAGGGTTTGGAATTGCCAATATCATGTTTGTTTCGGTCAAGGAACGAACTAATATTATCGGGATTCAAAAAGCGCTGGGAGCAAAAAATTTCTTTATCCTCTTTCAATTCCTTTTTGAGGCTATTTTTTTATCGCTGATAGGGGGTATAATCGGATTGCTGATCATCCTGATCCTGACTGTAGCCATTTCAAATATGACTTCTTTTCATCTGATCCTCACCCAGGGCAATATTTTATTAGGAATTGGAGTTTCAGTCATTATCGGGTTAATTGCGGGGATTGTACCTGCTTTTTCAGCTTCAAGACTTGATCCGGTAGAAGCCATGCGTACCGGAACCTGATTTAAATAAGAATTATTTCCTTAT
>JALNWE010000027.1 GCA_023231065.1 Bacteroidales bacterium | reverse complement strand
GTTTGTTGGAAGAATATTCCATTTCAGCATCCACAAACTTAGCATACTTAGAGATAAATCTCAGGCGGATATCTTTAAGGGGGCCATTCCGGTTTTTAGCGATGCTTACTTCTGCAATGCCCGAAGTTGATTCGCCAGTCTCATCAACATCAATTTTATAATATTCAGGCCGATAGATAAAGAGTACCATATCGGCATCCTGTTCAATAGAACCTGATTCGCGGAGGTCTGAAAGGATGGGTTTGGCTCCCGTCGCTCTTTTTTCGGAAGCGCGGCTTAATTGTGACAAAGCAATAACCGGAACATTTAATTCTTTGGCCAACGATTTAAGCGCCCTGGAAATACTGCTGATTTCCTGTTCGCGGTTACCTTTGGTGTCCTGGTTCCCCTGCATCAGTTGAAGATAATCCACAATGATCATTTGCACGTCGTGATGGGCTTTTAACCTGCGGCATTTGGCGCGAAGGTCAAAAATTGACAAAGCGGCCGTATCATCAATGAACAAAGGAGCGTCAACCAGTGTTGAGATCCGCGTATTCAACTGTGTCCATTCATGATCTTCCATGGTCCCGCGCCTCAGTTTTTCCTGGGGAATTTCGGTTTCACTCGAAATCAAACGAGTAACCAGTTGAATCGATGACATTTCAAGTGAAAAAACAGCCACAGGTTTTTTAAAATCAACGGCTGCGTTGCGCGCCATCGTCAGCGCAAGGGCAGTTTTCCCCATACCAGGCCTGGAAGCAACTATAATGAGATCTGATTTTTGCCATCCTGAGGTGACACGGTCGAGTTCGGTAAAACCCGATCCAACTCCACGCAATTGTCCTTCATGTTGCCGGCCCGCCACAATCTCCTTGATTGCCTGTTTGATAATGGCCTGCATATCCATGTAAGATTTTCCGATGCTGCTTTCACTGATCGCGAACAAACCATTCTCGGCACGGTCCAGCAAATCGAATACGTCAGTAGTATCTTCATAAGCATCTTTGATGATTCCCGAAGATACCCGGATAAGCTCACGCTGAATATATTTCTGAAGAATGATGCGGGAGTGAAATTCAATATTGGCTGCAGAGGCTACCCGGTTAGTTAACATGGTAATATAAAAGGGGCCTCCGACGATCTCCAGTTCACCGGCCTTACGCAGCGCTTCTGTGACAGTAAGGATGTCAACCGGTTCGTTTTGTGAAAACAACCGCTGGATGGCTGAATAAATCATCTGGTGGGTCTCCTTGTAAAACACCTCAGGTTTGAGAACTTCAATTACTTCAGCTAACCGGTCATTTTCAAGCATCATGGCCCCCAATACAGTCTCTTCCAGATCAGTGGCCTGAGGAGGGATCTTGCCATGCTCAAATACCGTTTCATTCACTGCCGGCTTGCGGGTCCGTTTTCTTGCATTCTGATCTTCCATGCTTCAAAAATAGGGGTATTACGCTTCGCTTCTTCAAACCCCCCGGGTTTTTTTTATTAACACAAGGGATTTACACGGAGATGGTATATTTAAATTAGTTTTATCTTTAACTTTTCTTTTCGTTATGAGATTCTTCCTTTGTTGTCAGCTACTTATACTCTTTTCCCCCTTTGCCTTTGCTCAAAAAACCCTGGTGGTCGAAAAAATCAGCGCCCTCAGGAAATATTATTACCGTGTGGGAGATCCTATAAAATTAAGGATATCTGACAACGATACCCTTCTTAAAGGTAAGATATGGAACCTCAGGGATTCTGTGATCGCCGTATCAGAGCTGCGACCTTTCGATGTTTCATTGAAGGACATCAGATCGGTGTACAAACAATATGCATTTCCAAAAAAACTCGGTAAAACTTTAATGATCGGATCTGCAGCCATCTTCGGAATCATTGTTGTCAACCACCTGTTAAATAATGAAGCTGTTTTCACTCCCGATCTTTTTATTATCTCCGGGTCATTGATGGGTGCGGGACTGATTTCCCTTTCCCTCTCCCAGAAAAAGTGCAGGATAGGTAACACCTGGAAACTGAAGGTACTGGATATCCAGGTTTATTAGTAAAACTAAATCTGTCCCAACATTTTTTTAATGACCCTGGTCATAATGGGTTCTGCCAGACTGGCTGCATCAATTACATGCCTATGAGAAATTTCGATAATTTTACCCGGGACGCCAAGATCAGAGATAATGGAGACCGCAAAGCACTTCAACCCTGCATGCCGGGCTGCAATAACTTCGGGAACCGTTGACATTCCTACAGCATCGGCCCCAATGATCCGGATATACCTGTATTCTGCAGGAGTTTCGTAGGTGGGCCCGGTCACGGCCGCATAAATACCTTTTCGTAAGCGGATCCCTTCCTGGGCTGCGATTTGAAATGCCTGATTGATCAGGCATTTATCATAGGCCTTGCTCATATCTGGAAAACGGGTACCGATCGAATCCTCATTTTTGCCAATTAAAGGATTGTCTCTCATGAGGTTTAGATGATCTTCTATAACCATTACATCCCCAACTTCAAAATCCGGATTCAAACCACCGCTTGCGTTGGATAAGATGATCAACTGGATCCCTAAAAATTTCATCACATAAACAGGGAAAGTCAGTTCCTTCATTGAATATCCTTCATAAAAGTGGAACCTTCCCTGCATAGCTACGATCTTTTTTCCACTCATGGTACCAAAAATCAGCTGCCCGGTATGACCATCGACGGTCGAAACAGGAAAATTTGGTATATCCCGGTATGGAATGGCGACCTGTACATCAATTTCATGGATCAAGCCGCCAAGACCCGTACCCAGAATGATTCCTATTTCAGGCGTCTCTTTAATGCGGGATTTTAAAAAATCAATGGTTTCGTTTAGTTTTTTCAACATAAGCTAATACTTCATTGTTAAATTGTTCCTTATCGTTCCCATGAAAATCAATTTCAATCGGGACGTAAAATAACGGTATATTTCTGAATTTAGTGCAAAATTCCGGTGTTTTTAATCGCATAACATCCTTTTCGGATGTCACCAAAACCTTCTTCTGTGTTGGGAGATCTTCAAATTTCCGGATGATAAAATCAAGGTCCTTTTCTGTATATGGGTGATGGTCTGAAAACCGGAGGGTGACCAGTTCACTACACTTTCTTTCAAGGTACTCTTTCAGGGGATAATTATCTGCAATCCCTGTAAAAAGAAGGATAGTAGTCACTTTTTCCGGGAACAGGAACCGGTCCCCATCCTGAAATGCCACAGGCGCCCCATAACAGATATATGAAAAAAAGACCCGTTGATGGTTGGCTGGCTTCAAGTCCTCCAGGATCCTCCTCCTGGTGATGGGCGAAAAGATCTTCGGAGTCTTGGTCACGACAATGATATCCGCTCTCTTTGCACCGTTCCTGAATTCACGCAGGGTACCCGATGGAAGGACAAAATCATCGGTGTAAAGCTGGTGATAATCCGTCAAAAGAATGGATAAACCGGGTTTCACATACCGATGCTGAAAAGCATCGTCTAAAAGGATCACCTCCAATTCGGGGAATTTTCCAAGTAGAAGGGTGATCCCGCGTCTCCGTTTTTCATCGACGGCAACTTTAATATCAGGGAATTTCTTTAAATATTGTAAGGGTTCATCCCCGATATATTTGATATTCGAGCGTTTGGTGCCAATGATGAAACCCTTACTTTCACGCCCATAACCTCTGCTGAGCGTACCTATAATTGAGGATGGCTGTAAAAGCCGGACCAGATACTCCACCATGGGTGTTTTCCCGGTACCGCCATAGGAAAGGTTCCCAACGGAAATTACAGCATTACGAAAAGATTTGGAGGTTAAAATGCCCAGGTCAAAAAGAAAATTCCTGATCTGCATGAACAGACCATAAAGAAATGAAACAGGCGCCAATATGAACTGATGAAACTTTCTCATGGTTCAGGCGCCTAAATTATAAAAAAAAGAGACAGGATAAGGGCTAAAAAACCATTTCGTCCGATAGCGCGGATCAAAAATTACCAGGAATTAATATTGCCGGACCGGAATGGATTCCTTGACAAGGTACTTAATGTTTTTAATCAGTTCCGAGATGCCGAAGTCGATCTTACTCGTTTTAACAACGTAATCTGTTGCCCCGGCTTCGAGCAACCTGACAGCCAGAATGGGATCATCCTGGGCAGTAAAGAAAATAACCTGAATGGAAGGGGCTGCTTTTTTAATTTTTTGTAGAAAACCAAAGCCCGTGTTTTCGCTCAGGTCATCGTCAATGATGATAAAATCAGGAACCAGGTTTTTTTGTATCCGATACAAACATTCACTTCCCGATTGGAAAATATGAACATTTGAAAACTTGTTCACATTCAAATGATATTTGATCAGGCTGCGATGAATGGTATTTCTATCCACAACAAATATTACATCGTCCTTCATAAAAAGTTTCTATACTTAGAATAGATATTTAATAGGTCAAAATTTGCGATTTTTTAAGTGTATATGGACATTTTTAATCGAAACTTTTAAACAACTTTATGAACAAACTTATAGATTCTGTTTAGGCATTTTTTTACCTTTACCATGGATTACCGGTGAACTGATTAAAAATCATGAATTGACGATTCGGGAACCAATGCTCCTGCATACATTCGTGCAAATTATAAATGGCTTAATGGAAACCGGCCGCAACCGGTTTCGGAAAATTACTGGACAATGAAAATAAAAGATGTTATTGACCACCTCGAGTCTGAGGTTCCCCTTTCCTTTCAGGAAGACTATGATAATGCAGGCTTAATAACCGGTGATCCTGAATGGGAAATAACAGGCGCCCTGCTCTGTCTCGACCTCACTGAAGAGGTGATAAATGAGGCTGTCCGTAAACATTGTAACCTGATCATTGCCCATCACCCGATCCTTTTCCATGGAATAAAAAAACTAACGCCAGGGAAACCGCAAACAATTATCCTGACGAGGGCCATCCTTACACATACTGCAATTTATGCCATTCATACCAACCTTGACAATATCCTTGAAGGTTTAAATGCCTATGTGATGAATACATTGGCTATCGATCAATACCGGATACTGAGACCACGGGAAGAAAGCTTATTAAAATTGGTCGCTTTTTGTCCGTTATCCCAGGTCGAAAAAGTCAGGAATGCATTGTTTGATGCCGGAGCTGGTCATACCGGAAATTACGATCAATGCAGTTTTAATATCGAGGGTACCGGAACTTTTCGGGCATACGGGAAAGCAAATCCTTTTGTGGGGGAGATGAACAAACTTCATCACGAGTCAGAGGTGCGTATTGAAGTCATTTTTCAAAACCATCTTAGGGATAAGGTCATTACAGCCTTGATAGCCCATCATCCTTATGAGGAAGTTGCCTATGACCTTTACCCCTTATCAAATACTTATACAAAAGCAGGAGCAGGGCTGGTTGGTTCACTTTCCCGGTCCATGCCTGAAAAGGAATTTCTGGAACAGGTCAAATCAGCGCTTCAATGTTCCTGTATCAGGCATACCAGGCTCCGGAATATACCCATCAGGAAAGTCGCACTCTGTACGGGCGCTGGTAGCTTTCTCATCCCGGATGCCATCAGGGCAGGCGCGGACGTTTTTTTAACGGCAGATCTGAAATATCATGATTTTTTTCTTTCCGGCGACCAGATGGTGCTGGCTGATATTGGTCATTATGAGAGTGAAAAGGGGGTAAAAGAATGGCTTTATGCTAAGCTTATTGAAAAATTTTCTACTTTTGCAGTCCTGATTTCAGAGATAAATACCAACCCGGTAAATTATTTTTAAAAAATAACTTATGGCAAAATCAACATCAAAACCCATTGCAACATCCAAACCTTCTAAATTGGCAAAACCTGCTGCTGAAAACGATAGTCCTGAAAAAAAGGTGAGCCCGGAGCAAGGAGAGGAGTTGAAAGAGGTCAAAACGACAGCCAAAGCCACTCCTAATAAAACAAAAAGTGAATCTTCGGAAGAGAAAATTGAAGTTACCATCGAAAAGAAATTAGTGGCGCTTTACAGCTTACAGCAAGTCGATTCACAGGTTGATAAAATCAGGATAATCAGGGGGGAATTACCCCTTGAAGTGCAGGATCTGGAAGATGAAATTGCCGGTCTGGAGACCCGTATCGATAACTTTATCCAGGAAACTGTAGCCCTTGAAAAATCCATTACTGATAAAAAAAATGCCATCAGGGATGCTTTGGTACTGATAAAGAAATATGAAGATCAGCAAATGAATGTCCGGAA
Source organism: Bacteroidales bacterium (assembly GCA_023231065.1). Classification (GTDB taxonomy): domain Bacteria; phylum Bacteroidota; class Bacteroidia; order Bacteroidales; family FEN-979; genus CAIVAT01. The sequence goes on along the minus strand of JALNWE010000027.1, from coordinate 31,528 downwards.
TAACCGGGAATACGATTCCCTGACCAAGGAAATCGAATATCAGAACCTTGAGATACAACTCTCCGAAAAACGGATCAAAGAATATCAGGGCGCCTTGGAATTGAAATCCGAGGAAATAGAGCGGCATCAGAAATTATTGCAGGACCGCAAGAACGATCTGGATATCAAACGCAACGAACTTGATGATATCGTTGCCGAGACAGAGAAAGAGGAAAGCGACCTGATCCATGCATCAGAAGAAAACCGGAAATTTATTGAAGAACGGTTACTCACTGCTTATACCCGTATCCGGAAAAATGCCAGGAACGGGCTGGCAGTGGTCCAGATTGAGCGCGATGCCTGTGGCGGATGTTTTAATAAAATCCCACCCCAGCACCAATTGGATATCCGTATGCATAAAAAAATCATTGTTTGTGAATACTGTGGCCGAATCCTGGTCGATGACGGGATTGTGAATATAATTCATTGATGCTTAAAAGACTTTATGTCAATAATGCGCCCGTTATCAGGATTCTCCTGGTAACGGGCGCATTGTTTTTTTTCATACCGGCTTCACGGGCCCAGTTCATTTTCAATGATCAATGCCGGGAAGCTTACAGAAATATTTTTTCCCTTGAATTCAGGAATGCAGAAAAAATCCTTGCCCTGGAAAAAAAAGATAACCCTGGCAATCTCCTGACTTTATATCTTGAAAATTACATCGACTTTTTAACCCTGTATATCGGGGAAGAAAAAACCGATTTGAACCACTTACTCCCCAACAGATCAAAGCGGATCCATGAGCTTGAAAAGGGGACAAAGGATTCACCCTATTATCATTATTGCCTGGCTGAAATCTATCTGCAATGGGCCTTTGTCAGGCTGAAATTTGGCGATATGGCCCAGGCAGCCCTCGATGTCAGAAAAGCAAAATTATTATTTGCTGAAAATGAAACCAGGTTTCCGGGTTTTCTGCCAAACAAAACCGGCCTCGGTGTCATCCATATCATGATGGGTATCATCCCTGATAATTACAAATGGATAACCAATATCCTGGGGATGGAAGGTTCTATTGAACAGGGATTTGCTGAACTTCGTCAGGTAGCCGCTTATTCCGGACCCGATAAATCATTCCGGATATTAAAACCGGAAGCCTCTTTTTACCTCGCACTGGTTGCAACCAATCTAAGCCAAAGTAAACGGGATGCGATTTCGCTACTGGATCAACTTGAGATACAGGCCAGGGAAGAGCGATTGCAACAGAGCCCTTTGATCATATTTGCCCGCTCCAATATCCTGATGAAAAATGGCCTGAATGAAGAAGCGCTCAAAATATTAGGGACACGACCATCTTTTGAATATTCCTATCCCTTTTATTACCTCGATTATCTGGAAGGGCTGGCCCGTCTGAATCGTTTGGATTTCGGCGCAAATCGATGCTTCCAGAATTATATTACCCATTTTCGCGGGCAAAACTATATCCGGGCGGCCAACCAGAAATTGGCCTGGATATCGTGGCTTAAAGGAGATACGGCAGGATATCTCGACCGGATGAAACGGATTAAAATCACCGGGGGCAACCTGGTTGACGAAGATAAACAGGCCTTACATGAAGCCATTTCAGGAATCCTCCCTGAAACTATACTTCTCCGTGCCAGATTGTTGTTTGACGGAGGATATTATGATCTGGCGCTTAAGGAATTGACAAATAATCCGGTAAAGAACTTTGTCCGTTCAAGGCGCGACCTCATTGAATATACCTACCGGCTTGGAAGGATTTATCATGGGAAACATGACTATGATAAAGCCATTGATTATTATAAGCAGACGATCCAGCGGGGAAAACATGAACCCTATTACTTTAGTTGTGCCGCCGCGTTACAATTAGGGCTGATTTATGAGGCCGGTGGGCAGTATCATCAGGCCGACAGCGCCTTCCGCGTTTGTCTATCCATCGAAACACCAGAATATAAAACCAGCCTTAGCCAAAAAGCTAAAGCTGGTCTGAACAGGCTCAAAAAATAAAAAGTTAGAACCTGAAACCGATGGTCGTTGAAACCGTATGGGTATAATTTGAAATCACAGAAGCATTGACCAGATCCCGGTCATATAAATAGTATTCCTGATCCATTTTCGTCCAAACATAAGTTACATCTGCAAAAAAGTGATTGGCCCTGTAGCCGAATCCTCCGGAAGCCTGGAAACGTTCCGTGTTATTGCTTCCTGTCACGTATGGATTACTGAAATAAGCAAAACCACCCCGTAACCTGAAATTTCCCAAACGCCACTCTGTACCGATGCGAAGGTTCCCCCATGACTGATAGGTTGATTTGATTTGGTCATTTATATCTGTATAGCTGTCGTGTGAAGAGTTAAAACGCGCCTGAGAATAATTAACGTATTCATAATCAGCAGAGACTAATCCATAAGCTCCGATCATGAAGGCTACACTTCCCATGGCGCGGAATGGGGTTGTCATACGGTAATCATAATAACCAATGGGAGAATAGCTGGTTGCATTCCAATCCTGAATGGTAAATCTCGATTGCATACTGCTAAACCATTCATCATGCATATTGGGATACCAGGTAGGAGTATGGATACTTGCGCCAACCCTGACCCATGGAGCAGGCCTGTATATCAATCCGAATTTAACATTGATCCCGGTTCCCTGGGTTTGAAGATTATATCTGTAAGTCAGGGATATAAAATTGGGAATGGTATCGGAAGCGCGGGATTCATGATAAACGCTGTTTTCATAGTAATGGATGGTTGGCACTCCAAAAGTAAAGCCGAAGTATAGTTTGTCATTGATATTTCCACCCAGTGAGATGTCGATTTCATTCATCGATCCATAAGAATTAATGGTCTTACTCTGAACGACCCCACCGTATGGGGCATCACAATAATATTTTAATGGAGCGGTATCGTAAGCGATCAGGTTGGTGTTATAGGCAAGGCCAATATCAAAAGGATAATCCTCGGCAATGAATTCCGGGCGTGTTCCATTGGCATTTAGCTCATTGACATAACTTTGCATCAGTGAACTTTTCGAATTATATCCATTGATAGATACCTGGTTATTAAAATCATTTTGCCGGTTAAAACCGAAGGCTAAATTAAACGATTTCAGGATGCCCTGATTTCCTTTGGCGCTGGGTTTCAGATTAAAGACGAACCCAAAATTTCCTATTCCGCAATTTACCCGGTTGGCAGTAGTAGTGGCGCCATTATATTCTGTTGAAGTGTTGGCAATGACAGGGGCGATGGTAAAGGTCATTTCGGAGGCCTGGTACAGGCCGATTCCTGCAGGATTGGTAGCCAGGGTTGAAAAGTCTGCGCCAACTGCTCCAAATGCGCCGCTGAGACCATTGAAACGGGCGGTTCCGCTATAATAAACGCGAGAGAAACGAAGGGCATCTTCTGCGGTTTGTGCAAAGATCATATCCATCATACCACAAATCAAAGAGAACAATATGATTATTTTTTTCATGGATCAAGCTTTTTATAGTTAAAATCCCGGGAATGGATATTTTACCTGCGTCGTCCACCGCCACTACCACCTGACGGGGAGCTGCCACCACTGCCGCCGGAACGGACAGGGGCTGAATAGCTTCCGCTGCTTCCCGAAGAAGGCGCTGAGTAGGATCCACTTCCGCTGGAACGTGCCGGGGCGCTATAGTTTGAGTTTGAGCGTGCAGGGGTTGAATACCCAGGTGAATATGATCTGGAAGGAGTAGAATAACTTTTTGTCCCGGTACTTGATGGGACAGATCTGCTCCTGTAACCGGAGGATGCCGGGTTTGTATTGTTATTTCTTGAAGTGACAGTGGAAGGCGAAGTGCGTGATGTTCCTGTATTCTGAGTTCTGGGGCTTATATATTCCTGGCTCGATTTGGCCTGACGATAAACCGGTGAAGAATAACTCTGAGCAGATCCGGTCCGTTGGACGGCGGTATTATTTCCGGGACGGGAATAGCGGGGCGTTGGTTGTTGACGACTGGTTTGGGCCTGCTGTCCATTATTCCTCGAATAAGCGGCTTGTCTGGCTGTTCCTGAACGGGAATATCGGTAAGTTTCCTGATTGGAAGGGGTAGTACGTGTGGAGGGTTGTATGGCAACCTGGCCGCGTGAAGTTGTTCCTGTAATTCTCGGGTTGGCAGGTGATCCGGTTACACGATCGTTGATAGTGGCAGTTCCCCCTGTGGGTATGGTTGATACCCGGTCATTCCTGATGGTCGTTCCCTGGTCATTGCTGGTCAGGGTCCTCCTCGATCCGTAATAAGATCCCGTGGTGGCGTAAGGTGGGTAATTCTCATTATACCAGGGGTAAGGACAATAGCAACATCCATAAGGATAGTAGTATGGAGAATAGTACCAGGGGTTATACCAACCGTAATAGGGGTAACCCCATCCCCAGTCATATCCCCAACCGTAGTAAGGATAACCCCAGTTGGAATAGGGATAGCCCCATCCCATGCCGAAGGACATGGAAGGGCCCCAGTAATTTCCGAAGCCAAAACCCAGTGAAAAATTCACATTGGGATCGGAACTTCCGGAACCGGAGTAGGTAGTGTTCCCGGTATAGGTTTCGTCAAAATACCCTTTGGTGGTATCGTTGTTGTTAAACCTGTTAATCCGGGAAGAATAGGAATAATCGTTGTAATCATCTGCAAAAGTAGAGGAACCGGCTTTCACACCCGTGGCGCTGTCGGGGGTTGTAATGACCTGGGCCCCTGAAACCGGAGGTGTTGAATGTTTCTGAGGGGTATAAGTTGCTCCGGATGAGGCGCTGTATACATCATCGTTGGAATACGATGACGCTAATTTCTGTGTCGTGCACGCACCGATGATCAGGCTAATAAACACGATGCTCAGGAATGACTTTTTCATGGTTGGATTCTTTAAAAACCGTATAACTCTTTTCCTCTTTAAGACTCGGTAAAATTTTGTATTTTTGTCCCGAAGGAACTGGATGAAATATTAACAAAACTCATACCAAACTTAAAAAATGGCTAAAGATTTTTCGACCCGGGCAGAAAATTATTCACAATGGTATAACGATCTGGTTATCAAAGCAGATTTGGCTGAAAATTCTGCCGTCAGGGGATGTATGGTGATAAAACCGTATGGATATGCTATTTGGGAACGTATCCAGGCAGTGTTGGATAAAAAATTCAAGGATACAGGTCACTCCAATGCCTATTTTCCGCTGTTCATCCCGAAATCTTTCTTCAGTAAAGAGGCCAGTCATGTGGCAGGGTTTGCGAAGGAGTGTGCTGTAGTTACCCATTACCGCCTGAAAAATTCACCGGATGGAAAAGGAATCGTCGTTGATGAGGATGCCAAGCTGGAAGAAGAACTGATTGTAAGACCGACCTCGGAGACCATCATCTGGGATACTTATAAAAACTGGATTAAATCATATCGCGATCTCCCGCTGCTGATCAATCAATGGGCCAATGTCGTCCGCTGGGAAATGCGAACCCGTCTGTTTTTACGGACCGCGGAATTTCTATGGCAGGAGGGGCATACAGCGCATGCTACCCGCGAAGAAGCAGTCAGGGAGGCTGAAACCATGCTGGATGTTTATGCTGATTTCGCTGAAAACTGGATGGCAATACCAGTTATTAAAGGGACCAAATCGCCTGCTGAAAGGTTCGCCGGGGCCATAGAAACGTATGCTATTGAATCTCTGATGCAGGATGGGAAAGCTTTGCAGACCGGTACTTCCCATTTTTTAGGACAAAATTTTGCCAAAGCTTTTGATGTTAAATTTTTAAACAAAGAGAACCAGCTGGATTATGTTTGGGCAACATCCTGGGGTGTTTCAACGCGCCTGATGGGAGCCCTGATCATGTCGCATTCTGATGATAACGGTCTGGTAATTCCCCCGAAACTTGCTCCCATCCAGGTTGTCATTGTCCCCGTTTTTAAAACGGCAGACCAACTGGATCAGATCTCACAAACTGTCCTCCCATTGAAAAAATCATTGGAATCGAAAGGGATCACGGTGAAATATGATGACCGGGATACCCAGAAACCCGGATGGAAATTTTCGGAATATGAATTCAAAGGTATTCCGATACGGCTTACTATCGGCCCCCGCGATATCGGGCAAGGCACCGTTGAAATTGCCCGGCGCGATACCCTGGAAAAGGAGACAGTTCAACTGAGTGATATCGAAGTAAAGGTTTTACAACTGCTTGATCAGATCCAGCAGAATCTCTTTGATAAAGCGCTCTCATTCCGTGAAAGTCACACCTACAGGGTGGATACATGGGATGAATTTAAAAAAGTATTGGATGAAAAAGGCGGGTTCATTTTAGCCCATTGGGACGGCACTGCCGAGACAGAAGAGAAGATAAAGGAGGAAACCAAGGCCACAATCCGCGTCATTCCGTTGAATAACCAGATGGAGCAGGGAAAATGCATCTATTCCGGAAAGCCATCCACCCAGCGTGTCATTTTCGCGAGGGCTTATTAACCCGCTTCTTGTTTGATTATTTATCCCCGATTGGGAGGATCTGATCGGTCCCCTGAGGAAATTTAATGACCCTATCGGGTGGAGGATCGTTAACATAATAGATGTTGCCAATCGATCCAACAGTTGCATTCAATGTATATTTGGCCTGTATATAGCAGTTGTTGGTCCCGTAATTTTTAATGAAGGTAAATCCGGTCTTGAGCTTCCTGCATTCGAACAGCCCATAATCACCGGCATAAATATTACTTTCATCGCAAATTCCCTGAAGCAAGAAATTGACAGTCCCCATGTGTTGGACAAAGATCCCTTTGCGGCAATTGATGATCATGTTGATCGTTCCGCATCCTCCCCAGGTATGGATTTCAATGGTATCATTGACGATCAGATTGGTGGTCGTCACATTTCCTGATGAATTGTAATACAGGTATAAACAAGGCTTCTCGCTTGAATAGGAGACATAAACATTCACAGGTGTGTTATAATCCCTTAACCAGTTACAGGAATTGCAATTATGAATGATAAGCTGTCCTCCGTTTACTTCTGTTGTGATACCACTGATGATATTTTCCCCTGCCTCGACCGCTACATGGTTTTCGCTATCCTGTTTCAAGATAAGGGTTACATTGTCATTTAAATAAATGCTGTCAAAATCGGCCACTTCACGAACGTTCGTGACTATTTTCCCTGTATTGGTGAGGCAATTCTGGCCCTTTTTACAGGAATTATTTCCAAAAACGAACAGGGTTGCGACGATGATTATAAATAATCCTCTTATGCTCATTTTAATGAACTGTTTTTTTTCCATATTGTACCCCAATCCGGTAACCCAAACCCCAGCCGATATAGTCTGCCCGGCCCCAGACAACTTTTAACATCACATTAGCAAAAAAATGTTCTGAAAAATTATATTGAACGCTGAGTTTCTGGTAAAGGGATTTGACCGGTTTCATGACATGTAAATATACTCCAAAGTTAAGAATGACTCCCAGTTTTCCCAAGGTGAGATTATAGGCGGCATTAATTCCCGGAAGAAGAAATTTCCAGTTGGTCAATGTTGTATCCGTGGTATTGTTTTCATCAACATAGTAGAGCTCATATAGTTTCCGTTGCGACAGATCATAGGAAAGGTCAAAGCCAATACCCATCTGACTTTTTTTGCTGATGCGGATAAAGGTATTTTCATAAAGATGATAAATGAGATAATTTTCACCGGTAACGGCTTTCAGGTTTTTCCATCCCAAAGCCAATCCGAAATCAAACTCCAGCGTATGCCTTAGGGTAGCTGAATAGGGTTCGGTTGGTGCATAAAACCGGTCGGTGATGGTTTTGTTTTCACCGAATGGGCGATAGGCAATTCCGATGTTGACAAGGGGAGTGTTCAAGCCGTTATTCGGAAGTTTAAGGGAACCATTGGAGAAATGTTGCAGGCTGACACCGGTTGTTACCGTGAAACTCCTGTCGATCCTGAACCGGGCTTCAAGCATCAGGTTAACAGCCGCATTGAAATGGGAGCCAATGGCAAGGTTCTTATAGTTTGTGATCCTGTCGAAACATCTGGTCAGATAACCCACTCCCAGGGCAAAGCGGAAGCCCAGGGTGAAAGTACGGTTTTTAAACAAAGGGAAATTAATCAGCGGCATCAGTGCGAATGCCTGACCAAGATCAGGATTATCGCCGAGCCCGCAATAAAATATGGTCAGTCCAATAACGGGATAATTAAATGCCCTTTCCCATTTTTGTTTTCCGTAAGTCATTTTTTCCACCGTGAATTCAAATGCCGGGAAATGTGAGCTATACTGGTATAACTCAAGATGATGGGCATACAGAAAACCATAATGCACTTTTGCCTCGATCATCAGGTTGGACGATGTGAGTGAATGCTCTCGCTGGGCAACTCCATGGTCTGGGAAAAAAAGGAGAGTTCCAGACACAAGGAGAAAGCAAAGGTGAAGCAGAAATGAATGTGATCTTTTAGTCAAGGGGCCCTTAGCTTGGTCTGGAGACAAAATTAAACGGTATAACCTTGAAAATCGTATTTTTGTGCAAAATATTAAAGATGGAAGAGAAAATTGCTGCCTTCAGGAGGCTCCTGGAGATCATGGATGAACTCAGGGCAAAATGCCCATGGGATAAACAACAAACCCTCGAATCACTTCGGTATCTCACCATTGAAGAAACCTATGAATTATCTGAATCTATTCTGGACAAAGACATGGAAGGCATCAAAAAAGAGTTGGGGGATCTGATGCTTCACCTGGTGTTTTATTCAAAAATCGCCTCTGAAAAACATGCTTTTGACATCAAGGATGTCCTCGAAAGCATTATTGCCAAACTGATTCATCGTCATCCCCATATTTTTAGTGATGTGCAGGTCAAAGATGCCAGGGAAGTACTCGATAACTGGGAAAAAATAAAGCTGCAGGAAAAAGGGAACCGTTCCGTTCTTTCCGGGGTCCCCTCCGGTTTACCGGCGATGGTAAAAGCATACCGTATCCAGGAAAAAGCCAGCGGGGTGGGATTCGATTGGGAAAATCCGGAACAGGTATGGGACAAGGTACTGGAAGAGTTGAATGAGTTAAAGGAAGCAGTGGAACTTGGAGATAACCATGCCTTTAAGGAACATGAATTGGGCGACCTCATCTTCGCTATTATAAATTATGCCCGTTTTATTGAAGTCAATCCCGAAGATGCCCTGGAATTTACAAATCGTAGGTTTATCAGCCGTTTTCAACACATCGAAGATAAAGCCAGGCAACAGAACAAACCTATTCATGAACTGAGCCTGGCAGAGATGGATGTTTTCTGGAATGAAGCCAAAAACTGTGAATAATCCAAAGATTATTTCATTATGCTCGGGTCAAACCTAAGCGGCTCATTGAGGATGAAATCAAAGAGGGTCATTTTCCGGATCTCATAATAGCTTCTCCAGAATGTTTGCAAGGCAGAATAGTAGTTTTTCTCCGAGTCATCGGTTTCGATCTGGGCGTTGTTCAGATCCAGGATGCTGTTGATCTTTCCGATCAGATATCTGCCTTTCGTGACTTCATAACTTTTCCGGGCTACCGTATCTGATTTGGCAGCGATCCGCAATTGGTTCTGCTGCATGTTGAACTGAACCACTTTGAGATAAATATTGCGCTGAAAATCAATAACATCCTGTTCAACAGAGGTCTTTACAATTTCTTCCTGTGATTGAGCCATTTTGATCTTCCCACGGGCGACGCCCCAATCAAGTATAGGGACGGTCAGCCCCAACGAAACCTGACGTTGGTCGAGTGGGTTGATATAGGCATCAGGAACAGTAGCCGCGGTTTGTGTTAATCCTATCACTGCATTGAGCTCAGCGTCGAACCGTCCTTCTGTTTTGGCCCGGTTAACGTCGCGGGCAGCTTCCAACAACCTTTGTTTAAAGTTGAGGACGGAAGAAGAATTTTTATTGGCCAGATCCACCGCCGTATTGGGATCGATGGTAAAAAAAGTAATATCAGCTGGAGGTACAAGTTCAATATTGACAGAGTCCTTGATGCGCAGAAATGATTTAAAGCGGAATTGCGCGTTGTCCAGCGCGAGATTGGCATTTTCAACCGCTGCCTGGGCCTTGAGGAAGTTTAATTCCAATTGGAGGAGGTCATTTTCGGCGATCTTACCCAGTTGATATCTCCCTTTGGCAATGTGGTATAATGTATCATAATTGGACAGGTTTGTCAGGGAGATTTTTTTCTCAACCTGGGCCTGGAGCAAAGCAAAGAAATAATCCGTGGTGGTTATTGCAATCTGTTCAATATCTTCGAGGTATTTACGTTGCGCCTGGGTGTATTTAAGGGGCTGAATCTTCCGGTCCCAGCGGAATGAATTATAGGTGAAAATGGGTTGATATAATCCCAAATTAATTGGGGTACTCATATAGGAAATCGGGTTTTCGGTGTTAAAATTGTTGATCCCCGATAGGCCTGAGCTGAGGTAAACGGTCCCTCCCGTGATCCCCAGTTTCTGTGTAAGCGCCAGGTTAGCGTTTGCGCTGATATTCTGTTGACGGATATAACTTTGGGTCCCGTCCGGATTCAGATAGGGAGTGAGGCTTTGCGTTATACTGGGCAGCGTTGCTGTCAAACCCAGGGATGGCAGGTTGGAAGCGCGGAAAGACCGGTATTCCCAGTAACTGGACCGGAAGGTTTGTCTGGCGTTCAGGGCTCCGGGCGACTGTTCCTTCGAAATCTCAATGGCTTTATCCAGGGTTAACCGGCGTACATTATCCTGTCCTGCAACATGGAGTGAAAAAGCCATAGAAATAATAAAAGTGATGATTACATTACGGTTCATGATGGGCAGGGGTTTCAATTTATTCATACCTGAGGGATTCGACAGGATCCTGTTTTGCAGCACGTTTGGCAGGCATATAACCAAAAATAATACCCACAGAGGCGGAAACGCCAAAGGAAATAAATATTGACAAAGGAGACACGATGGTCAGGATATTGGTGATTTCCATGATCGCTTTCGACAACACAAGTCCTAATATAATACCAATGATCCCTCCGGAAATGCTGAGCAGGGTGGCTTCCATAAGAAACTGGAGAATGATATCCCGTTTGGTGGCGCCGATTGCCTGGCGGATACCAATCTCTTTGATCCGTTCCATGACGGAGGCCAACATGATATTCATGATGCCAATTCCGCCTACAAGCAGGGAAATACTGGCGATGGCCCCTAAAACGATGTTAAAAATATCTTTGGTGCGTTGCTCCTGCTTAAGTAACAATTCAGGCACTTTTATTTCGACATCTTCTACACCGGCATGCCTGCGGACCATCATTTTCTTTAATATCCCGGTCGTTGGTGCGATCTGCTCGCTTTCCCTGACCTGGACCACTATTTTATCAATCTGGTTTTTTGACGATTCTTGACCGGAGCCACTGGAGTAAACGGAAAAACCTTCACCATAATACTCCGTCCCATTGCCGTGAAGGGATGCATCCGTGATCATTGTCCGGTCGCGGTAACGTCGCAAAAGGGTTTGGATGGGTGCGTACAAGGAATTATTATAATCCGATATGCCGAGATTATCGATGCTTGACTGGCTAATCTCCCTTTTCTTGATTATTCCTATAATCCGTAACCAAATGGGGCCACATTTTATGTCTTTTCCTATAGCATCGGTTGCCGGGAAAAATTTTGATTTTATCGAAGGGCCAATGATACAGACTGGTTTACCGTCTTTTAACTGCTCTTCGTTGAACATTTCCCCGCTTTGAAGCTCCAGCGCAAAGACTTTAAAAAAATCAGGAGTAACCCCTGTGAGTTTAGCCGAAGTTTTTATTCCGTCTTTCACAATGTCGGTTTCATAGATCACTTCGGGACTGACAGTCATTACCGTTGGAATGACAGCCTTGATGCTTTCGGCATCTTTAAGGCTCAGCCCCGGGGAAAATTTCCCTTTTGTTTTTTCATCGTTTTGATCCTGGGATTGGCTCCCCTGGTCCGTACCGGAAGAGGATGAGGAGGCTTTTGCTTTTTCAGGTTTTGGAGCTATCAGGATGTTGTTGACGCCAACCAGTTTCATCTGGTCAAGTATCTCTTTTTTAGCGCCATTTCCGATGGCCATCATGGTAATTACAGCAGCCACTCCGAAGATGATTCCCAGGGCAGTAAGAACAGATCTGAACTTGTTCAGAAATACGGCTTCGAGGGCAATATTGAAAATGTAGAGATACCGTTCGAACATGATGTGAGCAATTGATAATTAATAATTAAGAATTAATAATCAATGATATAAAACTATTTTTTCAGGATTACAGGGGAGGTGGCCCTAACTTTTATTGAGTCTTTGTTCCCCGGCTTTGAGGTTTTCTTGATGACCGGTTTATCCTTGTATTTTGCCAGGATTTCTTTCGGCAGGGTTTTGAGGGTGAGTTTATCGGCTTTTTCAGGTGGCACCAGCAATACTTCTTCATCTAACTCCAAACCTGCACGGACAATAATTTCATTGTCATTTGATTGGCCCACGATGACTTGTTGGCGGGTAACGGAACCCCCATCTTTTTTATAGACGAAAGTGATTGAATCGGCATTGAAGACGGCTTCGATAGGAATGAACAGGACACTGTCGATGACATTGGTGAGGATCGTGTTTTTTGTAGTCATGGCCGGCCTGAGAATGGAGTCGAATTCTTTAACAAGGATCCGGACTTCATATACTTTGGCATTGGTGTTCTGGAGCTGTTCCCCGATGTTGGCTACTTCGGTGACCTTACCGGTGAATTTTTTTTCGGGGAACGCATCAATACCGATCTGAACTTCTTGCCCGACTTTCACTTTACTGATATCAATCTCATTTACATAAGTTTTGGAGATCATTTCGGAGAGGTCGGGCAATTCGGCAACAATATTATCCCATGCGCTGACAGTGGATCCGATGCCGATTTTATTCCCGTCCCAGTTACGCCGGTAGATCACCATTCCGGCTTTGGGGGCCACGACATTAAATTGTTTAAGCACATCGGACATTTGTTCCAGTTTCCGTTTGGCCTGATTGTAAGAAGCTGAAACTTCCTGCATATTGGCAACGGCTTTCTGGCTGCGTAGTTTGTAATTCTTTTCAGCCTGGTCAAAAGCCCGTTCTGATCTTTCAAGGTCTATCTGAACCTGCCGGATCGTAGCGGGAGGTTCATATTTTGATTGGTCGAGGGTGATTTTCTTTTCTTCAAGGGCATATTTCAGGTTGATAAGTTCGTCGCGGGCGCTGCGAAGTTCCAGGGAAGTATCGAGCCGGGTTTTAGTCATTTGTGACTCCAGCTTTTCAAGGTTGGTCTCTTCGTCTTTGATTTTATTTGATATTTCGGTACGGTCAAGGGAGGCGACATATTGTCCCGAATCTACTACCGTTCCATCCGGGATGATATCCTGGATCTTGACCTGCCATATCTGGATTTGCCGCAGCGCCTGAGGCCCATATATTTTTTCGGAACTTTTGGCGATCAGTTCTCCGGTGGTCGTTACTTCAATAGGGAAATTTCCCTTTTTGACCTTGGCAATGATATTTTGTCCTTTATGGTTATTGGCAAAGACAAAATATCCGATGATGGCCAGGACGCATATTCCGGCGATCACATAAATGTAAGTTTTTCGTAACATGGGACATGGTTAGGAAAGTGTCTCGACCTTCATCGCACATCAGACGTCGATGTTGGCATATTTGGCGTTTTTTTCGATAAATTCACGTCTGGGAGGAACATCATCGCCCATGAGCATGGAAAAAATGCGATCTGCCTCAGTCCCATTCTCGATGTTGACCTTCCGGAGAGTCCTGAACCCAGGATCCATCGTGGTTTGCCAGAGTTGTTCTGCATTCATTTCCCCCAAGCCCTTGTAACGTTGGATATGAATTCCGGTATCTTTTCCGTTACTCAGCTCATTGACGATCTGTAGCCTTTCTTCCTCGGTCCAGCAATAGCGCTGGATTGTCCCCTTCTTGATCAGGTATAGTGGCGGTGTTGCAATATAAACATGCCCGTTTTCGATCAATTCCTTCATATAGCGGAAGAAAAATGTCAGGATCAGGGTGGCGATGTGACTCCCATCGACATCGGCATCCGTCATGATAACTATTTTATGATAACGTAACTTTTCCAGATTTAGTGCCTTGCTGTCATCTTCTGTGCCTATGGTCACTCCAAGGGCCGTATAGATATTCTTAATTTCTTCGCTGTCAAAGACTTTATATTGCATAGCCTTTTCCACATTCAGGATTTTTCCCCTCAGGGGCAAAATTGCCTGAAATTTCCTGTCGCGTCCTTGTTTAGCGGTGCCTCCAGCGGAATCTCCCTCAACCAGATAAAGTTCACATTGGGTAGGATCCTTTTCAGAGCAGTCGGATAATTTGCCGGGTAATCCTGAGCCTGACAACACGTTTTTCCGTTGAACAAGTTCCCTGGCTTTACGCGCAGCATGGCGGGCAGTAGCGGCCAGGATCACTTTGTTGACGATGGTACGGGCTTCCTTGGGATGTTCTTCCAGATAATTGGTGAGTATTTCGCTGGTGATCTGGTCAACGACACCCATCACTTCATTATTTCCTAATTTGGTTTTAGTCTGTCCTTCGAATTGCGGTTCCTGGACCTTGACAGATATAATGGCAGTAAGGCCTTCCCTGAAGTCGTCGCCGTTAATATCGAATTTCAGCTTGGCTAACATCCCGGTCTTATCCGCGTAACTTTTCAAAGTCCGCGTCAAGGCGCGGCGAAATCCGGCCAGGTGGGTCCCGCCTTCATGGGTGTTGATGTTGTTGACGTAGGCATGAATATTCTCCGAAAACGAAGTATTGTATTGCATGGCAATTTCCATGGGGATGTTATTTCGTTCCCCTTCCATACAGATAGGCTCCGGGATCAGTATTTCACGGTTGGCATCCAGGTAGTTGATAAAGTCGCTTAACCCGTTTTTGGAATGGAAAGTTTCAGTAAGCAAATTCCCGTTCTCGTCTTTTTCTCTTTCGTCAGTGATTACAAGGGCAAGCCCCTTGTTCAGGTATGCCAGTTCCCTCAACCGGGAAGAAAGGATGGCATAATCAAAGTTTTCAACAATGAAGATGGTATTATCCGCTTTGAAAGTGACTTCGGTGCCATTCCTCTCTGTATCTCCTACAATTTTTACCGGGTATAATGGTTTCCCCTTTTCATATTCCTGTTGGAAAATGTGCCCGCCCCGGTAAACGGTTACTTTTAAACTGGCAGACAAAGCGTTAACGACAGAAACGCCAACACCGTGAAGGCCTCCGGAAACTTTATAGGTGTCTTTATCGAATTTTCCACCGGCATGTAAAACGGTCATTACGACTTCGAGCGCTGATCTTTTTTCTTTTTCATGATAATCGGTTGGGATGCCCCGACCATTATCCGTCACTGTAATTGAATTATCCGGATGGATAATAACATCTATCTTACTGCAAAATCCCGCTAATGCTTCGTCGATGGAATTGTCAACTACTTCATAAACCAGGTGGTGAAGCCCCCTTACATTCACATCACCGATGTACATGGCAGGACGTTTGCGGACAGCTTCAAGGCCCTCCAGGACCTGGATGTTATCGGCTGTGTAATTTGAGCTGGCAATTTCTTTTTCTATATCAGTCATAATCAATCTATTGCGTTAATTAAATTCCAGGGACAAAGATACGAATTATTTCCGGATTGGAATCAATGAAAACATCAGGAAAATCAAGTATTTTATTAACAATTTCAAGTTAAAAATTACCGGTTGGTTTTCCGGTCTGGAATCAGGTGTTTTTCATCCGATTTTATGGTGTTTTTACCCCGGACAGGATGGTGAGAATATGATTTGGGCTTATCTTATAAAGAGAGTAATTTTTTCTCTATGATATCGGCCGAGTGACCATCTCCAAAGTCTTTTTTCCGGGGTGCATCCGGAGTGGCCATGTTGACTGCTTTTACGATAAGGTCAGGATCAGTCCCCGTCACGATATTCCAGTTGTCGTGAAGGGTTTCAATCCATTCGGTCTCGGTGCGAAGAGTGATGCATTGTTTTCCTATAAAATAAGCTTCTTTTTGTAATCCCCCTGAATCGGTAAGTACTTTAAGGGAATCGAAGGTCAGTTTCAGCATTTGCAGGTAACCTACCGGTTCGATGATATGGACCCGTGAAGGGATTTCGATGGTCCCGGTCAGGATTTTTTTTGTACGGGGATGGATGGGGAGAACAATTTCAAAGGGTAAACGGGAGAAAGCCGAAAAAATTCTTTTCAGGTTCGAGAGATCATCGGTATTTTCAGCGCGGTGAATGGTAGCCAGCAGGTATTTTTCAGGAATACAGGGTGTTTGATATTGATCCGGATCGTTGAGGAGCCTTGATTGATAATATAATACGGAGTCATACATCACATCACCGGAAAAGCAGGTGTTGTTGACAAGTCCTTCGTGATCAAGGTTATGAACCGCGGTCTGGGTTGGAGCGAAGAGGATGTCTGAAATCCTGTCAGTTACAATACGGTTGATCTCTTCAGGCATCCTGCGGTTAAAACTCCGCAGGCCGGATTCGATATGCGCCACAGGAATATGAAGCTTTGTAGAGGCAAGGGCCCCGGCAAGAGTGGAATTGGTATCCCCGTAAACGAGCGTCATATCCGGTTTTTCCCTTAGCAGGACGGTTTCGATTCCCTGCAACATCAATCCGGTCTGCACAGCATGGCTGCCGGAACCAATGCCCAGGTTAAAATCAGGTTGGGGAATATTCAGCTCACGGAAAAAAACATCCGACATATTTTCATCATAATGCTGTCCCGTGTGCAGAAGTAATTCCCTGATGGACGGGTTTGCGCGTAACTTACGGGAAACAGTAGCGGCTTTGATAAACTGCGGACGTGCGCCGACGATGGAAACGATCTTCATCTTGTTGTTTGAATAAAAATAAAAACAACAGTTCCGTAAGCGGGGTTCTGTTTTATTCTGTCATTTATCTGAGCCTTCCGTCACCGGAAAGCTTAAGCGATCTACCCTCCGGCATCGGGCGAGCAGCCCTTAGCAGCCGGTTTACTTGATCTTTCAACCCATGAGGTTTACCCCTCCGGCCGGTCACCCGGCAGAAGCGTGGTCTCTTACACCGCATTTTCACCCTTACCATGTTGGGCAACTCGTCGAGTTGCCCAACATGGCGGTTATTCTCTGTGGCACTGGCTGTCTCCCGGGTTTTAACCGGGAGCCTTCCCGTTAGGAAGCATGGCGCTCTGTGTTGTCCCGACTTTCCTCTGTGCCATCTGGCACAGCGACAGATCGAACTGTTGTTTGAGCAAAGGTATGATAAATCTGTGAATTATCGATACCTTTGCCGCCACAAAAGGGTGCGCTGATAAAGTTTGATACCTCTATGAAAGATCTGAGTTATGGTAAAGATCTGAGTTATGGTAATGAAGGAAAGTTGATTTTCAAGTTTGCAGTTCCTTTGTTATTGGGTAATGTTTTTCAGCAATTATATAACGTCGTCGACAGCATTATTGTCGGCCGGTTCATCGGGAAATCAGCGCTTGCTGCCGTGGGGACTTCTGCTCCCATTATTTTCCTCCTGGTTTCATTTGTGATTGGGGTTTCCATGGGCTTTACCATTATCGTTTCACAATATTTCGGGGCAAAGCAAATAGAGAATGTCCAGAAAGCGATCAATACACTGTATATTTTCATGTTCTTTACTTCGATCGTGGTTACTGCAGGGGGAATCCTGCTGAGCGAATTTATCTTCCGGTTGATTGACCTTTCCCCGCTGATCATTCCTGATGCCATGATGTTCCTGAATGTTTTTCTCTTAGGACTGGTCTTTCTCTTTGGATATAACAGTACGAGCGCCATCCTTAGAGGGTTGGGGGATTCCAGGACCCCTTTGTATTTTTTAATCGGATCGGTAGGATTAAATGTCATACTCGACCTGATCTTCGTACCGGTTTTCCATTGGGGCATCTGGAGCGTGGCATTTGCAACCGTGCTTTCTGAGGCCATCGCTTTTATCGTACAGATCCTTTATCTGAACCGTTACCATAAAGTGGTCAGGTTTTCTTTTAAAGGATTAAAATTTGACCAGGAAATTTTCATTAAAAGTATCCGTATTGGGATTCCGACCGGTTTCCAGCAAACTTTTGTGGCGGCGGGGATGGTGGCCTTGTACTGGGTAGTGAATCAATTCGGTGTGGATGCAAACGCGGCTTACAGCGCGGCTGGCAGGATTGATAGCTTCACTGCTATCCCGGCCATGAGCTTCTCCATTGCATTATCAACATTTGTAGGCCAGAACCTGGGAGCAAACCGTCCCGACCGGGTAAAAAGCGGTTTCCGGGCAACCCTGATCACCACCAGCATTATTTCGGTCATTATTGGCGCCATCACAGTGTTATTCAGACGATATCTGATGCGAATGTTCACCAGCGATCCGGTCGTCATTGAAATCGGCGGGGATTATCTCATCATTATCGGATCGACCTATCTGCTTTTTTCGGTCATGTTCGTGATCAATGGGGTTTTAAGAGGCGCCGGGGATACCCTGGTCCCGATGTTCATCAGCCTGATCTCTCTTTGGTTGGTACGCATCCCGGTTGCATACTTCCTTTCAAAAAATCCTTCGGTGGGTATGCAGGGGATCTGGTGGTCGATCCCGATCGGTTGGTCTGCAGGGGTTATTCTCTACTACTGGTATTACCGCATGGGGAGGTGGAAATCAAAAGGCATTGTGAGATATACCCAAAAATAACGATCTGAATCAATGGTTTCCGCCGGATAACCTGTCAAGGAGAAGGGCCAGGTCACCGGTCAACGCTTTTCTTGAGTATTTAACGATATGCTGCGGTCTGATGACAGGATTTCCCGACAGATACTGAAGGTAGAAAGTTAAAAGATTGTTTTTCATTGTTTCAACATCGCCAAATCCCGCTAACAAACCGGATTTTGTCTCCTCCAGGATTTGAGCGGCATCACCCGTTTCGGGCCCCAGGCATAAAATGGGCCTGCTGGCTGCCAGATACTCGAAAAATTTCCCTGTAAG
Organism: Bacteroidales bacterium; assembly: GCA_023231065.1. Classification (GTDB taxonomy): domain Bacteria; phylum Bacteroidota; class Bacteroidia; order Bacteroidales; family FEN-979; genus CAIVAT01. The sequence goes on along the minus strand of JALNWE010000027.1, from coordinate 12,528 downwards.
GATCATTTTTGAGTTCGGCGTATTGTTGATGATGAGCAAAAGGATCCTGGATTCCTGTTGGCATTTTATCACTTCACTATGAGGCATATAATCGGTCCTGCTCACAAACGGGCCGAGTCCGTATTTATGCAATGAATCACTGACCGTGTAGTCAACTTTACCAATCAGTTTTATTTCCAAATCATTTTTAAAACGCTCGTCTTCCTGAAGTATTTGTTTCAGCGCTTCCCAGAGGGTTACCGGGTTGCGGGCGCTGACCAGCGTCCCGATATGGGCAATGGAAAATTTTTTATCCAGTTGAACAGGCCCTCCCCTGTCGATATCGGCATCGTCGTATCCATTGGTAATAACCTCATAGTCGCGGGGATAGATTTGCCTGAAGTCCATGGCCATGGTGTTGCTGATAACAGTAATGGCATTTGCTTTTTCCAGAACGGATTTTTCCAGGGTATGATGTTTCTTATCAGCCCAGCGGGTAAGCTTGAGATCTTTATAAAAATCAATGTTGGTCCATGGATCCCTGAAATCGGCTAACCAGGGTATATGAAGTTCTGAAGCCAACGACATGGCGATCAAGTGTGTACTGTGAGGGGGGCCGGTTGAAATGATAACCCTGACCGGATGGTCCTGCAATTGTTTTTTTAAAAAACGGATGGAGGGTTTGATCCAGAATTTACGGGCATCGGGAATGAAAAAATTTCCCCGGATCCAAACAGAAATGGTTTCGAGCAGCCGGTTGTTTTTCTTTTCAGAAAGGAAAGCGGCATTGATTTTCTCCTCTTTTTTTCTGCCCATCAGTTTTTTATAGGCGCCATAAGGCTCGCGGATGGGTTGCCTCCAGATTTCAATTCCACGAGGAACATCAGCCAAAAGGGAAGGGTCAGTTTCAGGGAACTCCGGATTTTCGGGTGTATAAATAACCGGCTCCCATTGATAATCGCGAAGGTATTTGACGAATTTAAGCCATCGCTGTACACCGGCCCCACCGCTGGGAGGCCAGTAGTAAGTGATGATCAGCGCTTTTTTCATGCTTTTGCTTTCTGTCTCTTTCTGATTTCGTAGCCAATGGAAAGTACGACGAGCACAATCAATAAAGCAGAGCTGATCAGTGAAATTTTCTCCCCGATGAAATACAGACTGGGTTCGAATCTGAATTCAAGCTTATGATTACCGGCAGGAAGGACCATGGCCCGCAACACATAATCGGCCCGGAAATGGGGGGTCAGGTTCCCATCGAGGTATGCATTCCAACCTTTTGGGTAGTAAATCTCAGAAAAGACAGCCAATCCTTTGTTTTTTGCCGAATAATTATACCGGAGTTTATTGGGCTCATAATCAACCAGGGTGATCTTATCGGAAGAATCAAAGGCCGGGGTATAGCTTTTAAGATCCTCGGCAAATGCTTTGTTGATAATGGCGATGGAATCGGGCCTGAAACTACGGATGGCCCCGATTTCGGCATCGGCGTTATCGGCCATTTTATAGTTTTTTACAAACCAGGCATTGCCCAGGGCATTTTTATTCTGATAGTCAACCGGTTGGCGGTTATTGTCGGGAAGAATGAGGTACTTCATGTTGAGCATGTTCAGGACCGGAGCGCTATCCGTGCTCATCGTTTTTGCAAAGGTCCTGATTTCAGGTTCGATCCCGTTATCAATGAGTTCCTGGTACCTGCGAAGTTTAGCGCCATGGTAACCTCCAATTGATTTGTGATAATACGATACGGAAGCATCATTAAAAGGGTCAACCATCAGGTTCAGGACGCGGAAATCGAGGGATGGATCAGCCAGGATAGCTTTATCCGCAGAGGAAGGTTCATAGGGGTTTTCAACCTTCGATTTGGAGGTAAAACTGTCGTTATTTACGTATCGTTTATTGACGGTAAACATATCTGCCACGATCAGTATCCCGAAAAGGAGGTAAGCAAATTCATTTTTTATCTTGTTGTAAAGTACAGCCCAGCAAAGGCCGGCGGCAAGAAGGATGAAAATCAACGATCGCAGGGCATCAAGCCGTACAACCCGCATACGTTCATCCCGGATCGCCTGCATCAGCCAGTCAGGGAATTGGTACTGTTGCTGATACATGGTATCCTTTAATCCGGTAAAGTTCAGGAAAGCGCCCGGTATGATGAGGTACAATAAACAGATACCTCCGGAGATGATCAACGCGATCTGAAGCCCCCTGAAAAGTTTTTTTACTTCCTGTTGCCGGATAAAAAGTTCCCTGAGCGCCAGTATCCCCAATAAAGGCATTGTGAATTCGGCGATCACAAGGATCATGGTCACCGCCCTGAATTTATTATATCCCGGGATATAATTGAGGAAAAAGTCTGTCACTGGCATGAAATTATGTCCCCATGCCAGCACAATGGAAAGAACCGTAGCGACAAGCAACCACCATTTGATGGGGCCTTTTACAATGAACAATCCCAAAATGAATAGCAGGACAATGATCGCGCCTACATATACAGGCCCTGATGTAAAGGGTTGAGCGCCCCAATACATAAATGGCAGTGGCTGACTGCTGAACTGGTTGATCGTTTCCTCAGGCACCCCGTTATTTTTCATGGCTTCCACGATCTTCGATTTGGGGCTGATCTTAATGGAAGATGAGCCACCGTAAACCCCCGGGATCATTAATGTCATTGATTCCCCGACACCGTAACTCCACTGTGTCGCGTAATCTTTGTCAAGACCTGAAGTACGGTTATCCTTTTCGGTGGTCAGTTCCGATTTTCCCCGGATGGTATATTTTCCATACTCATAAGTCGCCCATAGGCTGGTGATGTTGGTAAGTATCGCAAAGGCAACGGCAATAAGGAGGACGCCAACAGAAGAAAGGAAAGGTTTAAGCTCTTTGAACCGGATTGAATGGATCAGTTTAAACAGGCCGAGCAACAACGCAATTATTGCCAGATAGTAAGTGATCTGGGGATGGTTTGCTTTCACTTCCAAGGAAAGAAAAATAGCAGTGATGATCCCTCCCCAGAGGTATTTTCGTTTCATGGTCAGGATCATCCCGGCGATAACAGGAGCCATGTAAGCGATGGCATGGGCTTTTGAATTATGTCCGGCATCGATGATAATAAAAAAGTAGGATGACATCCCGAAAGCGATGGCGCCTGCAATGGATAACCAGGGATTGACACCCATGGCGAGCAACAGGATAAAGAACCCGATGAAATAAAGAAAAACCAGGTTGGCCGGGTGGGGAAGCCCTAATGTCAATATGTTATCGAGATATCCGATCACATTGGAAGTATAACGGGTCGAAATCTGATACGCTGGCATCCCTCCAAACATGGAATTGGTCCATAATGGTTCCTGACCTGTTTTTTCCCGGTAATCAACAATTTCTTTTGAAGCGCCTTTGAAATTCACAATGTCGCTCTGAAGCATCTTTTTGCCTTCGAGGAGCGGACTGAAGTAAATGATGGTGATCAGAAAAAAGATCACGATTGCGGCCATATATGGCAAAAACTTTTTTACCTGGATATTTTTCATGGGATAGGGCTTATTTTACAAAGCTTTAGAAAATAAAAAAAGAAGATAACGTAAAATTATCTTCTTTCTTTATACAAAATTGCACAATTTCAAGATCAATTCATAGATCCGGTGGAGAAAAATTATTCTTTATCTAATTTTTCATCGGATACAGTCAGTTTTTTTCTTCCCTTGGCCCTTCTGGAAGCCAACACTTTCCGTCCATTTGCATCAGCCATACGGGCCCGAAAGCCATGTTTATTTGTCCTTTTCCTGTTCGAGGGCTGGTAAGTTCTCTTTGTCATCTTTACTTATTTTGGGAGTGCAAAATTAAAGATTTTTTCTAAACAAAAAAATCCCGGTCATAATTTTATAAAATTTCTGATGAATGTTGCGTCCACTCCGAAAACTTCTTTTTACCACCAAGTTACTAAGACGCAAAATTTTAAATAATTGAATATGATATATTTGCATCTTCGCCTACCTGCAAATGGAATGGCTCGCGTTAAATTTGCAATAAAATCGCAGTCCGGACCATTGGGAGTATTGGGCCCATCCTTTTTGAAAAAAAGATGTATTTTTGATCCCTTCTTTATAATTATCCTATGTCGTTCAAAATTAGTTTGATACGGAATACAAAGTGGTTGTTTTGCCGATGTAAACTTCATCGGCTGGTTGAACCCTTTTCGGGGTTTCTATTAAATCTGGCCTATCTTTCAAAAATTTCCGTATGGATCAGCAAGAACCGTGATATTTCTTTCAATGATTTTTATTCTCCGAAATGGGACTATAACAAACGATATGATTTGTACGACCATGTTTTTAAGGCCAGACAACTTGATCAACCCATCGATTACCTGGAATTCGGAGTTTCGGGCGGATATTCCTTTGACTGGTGGGTCAAAGCCAATACACAAGGAACTTCGCGGTTTACCGGTTTTGATACTTTTGAAGGGTTACCTGAAGACTGGGGCGGTTTTAAAAAAGGGGCCATGACCACCAACTCCAAAGTACCGGTGATAGATGATCAACGAGTTACATTTGTAAAGGGACTTTTCCAGGAGACCCTGCCGGGTTTTTTAAAATCTTTTGAATACAGGAACCGGAAAGTTATCATGATGGATGCTGACATTTATACCTCAACTTTGTATGTCCTGACAACAATTGCAAACCATCTGAAAAAGGGGGACATCATCCTTTTTGATCAGTTTAATGTCCCCCGTCATGAATTTTTAGCTTTTCAGAATTTCATCAGCAGTTATTATCTTAAATTTAATCTTATCAGGGCTGCCAACAATTATTATTTTTGCGCTTTTGAATTGGCCTGATCACTTCAATGGTATGTTTTTCAAGGTCTCAACCAGGAAATCCCAGAATTTCTGGACGGTGACAATGTTTACTTTTTCGTCAGGAGAATGGGGGAAACGGATTGTCGGGCCAAATGATATCATATCCCAGTTGGGATAAGCGCCGCCCATGATGCCGCATTCGAGACCTGCATGGATAGCTGTTATCTTGGGTACCTTTCCGAATTTGTCTTCGTAGATCTTAAGCATGGTTCCGAGTATCGGGGAATCGGGATTGGGCTTCCAGCCAGGATATTTTCCGTCAAACACACATTCGGCCCCGGCTAATTCAAACACGCATTGCATCATCTGCTCAAGGTCATCCTTGGCAGAGTCAACTGAGCTCCGGAGAAGGCATTGGATGCGGACGACACCATTTTCGGATTTAACAATGGCGAGGTTAGTTGAAGTTTCGACCAGTCCCGGCATTTCATTGCTCATACGGATAACGCCATTCGGGCAGGCATACAATGCATCCAACAGGTTGTGCTGGCTTTTTTCATCAATCCATGCTGATGGCAGGTCGGTCGGGGCAGCTTCCAATTTGAGACCGGGCTCTACTGCCGATAATTCCTTTTTCGCGATTGTGGCATAATCTCCAAGCGATTTCAGGAATTCTTCTTTATTTCCGGCAGGGATGGTGACTGTGGCAAATGCTTCGCGGGGGATGGCATTGCGCAGGCTTCCTCCTTCGATGGACGAAAGCCGAAGGTTGAATTTCCGGGAAGCGGCCCACAGGAAACGGACCATGACTTTATTGGCATTCCCTCTTCCGAGAGGAATGTCAACTCCGCTGTGGCCTCCTTTCATTCCTGTGAGGCTCAGTTTAAAAGCGATGTTGCCTTTGGTTACAGGTTCGTCATCGTATTTCAGGGTGAAATTTCCGTTGGTGCCGCCAGCACATCCGATATAGAGTTCCCCTTCGTCTTCGGAATCCATGTTGAGCAGGATATCCCCTTTCAGGGTGCCGGGTTTCAGGTTAGTAGCGCCGGTCATTCCGGTTTCTTCATCTGTTGTAAAAAGCGCTTCAATGGGGCCATGCACCAGATCTTTTGATTGGAGTACCGTCATGGCTGCGGCAACGCCCATACCGTTATCGGCGCCCAGCGTGGTGCCATTGGCATGCACCCATTCGCCATCGACGATTGCTTCGATCGGGTCTTTTTCAAAATCGTGGATTTTATCACTGTTTTTTTGTGGGACCATGTCAAGATGGCCTTGCAGGATTACACCCTTACGGTTTTCCATCCCCGGAGTTGCAGGTTTGCGTATGATGACGTTTCCTATTTCATCAATAAAAGTTTCCAATCCCAGGTTTTTTCCGAATTTGCAAATGAATTCACGGATCTTGTCCTCTTTTTTGGAGGGTCTGGGAATCCGGGTAAGGCTATGAAAATTATTCCACAGGGCCTTTGGATCGAGATTAGTAATATTGTTGTTCATGATCTTAGTTGGGATTTATGTGAGAAAATGATGCGTTATTTTTCATACGATGCCAGACAGGTTCTGGTTTCAATAAATTGAAAAAAAACCAGGTAGGCAAGTTTCAACGAACAAAGTTACACAAATTATTACTTTACCCGCCAGGCTGATCTTCAATTTCCATGAATGAGATATAACGTTCCTGATAGAGCAGGGAAAGGAATTTTGTTACCCGTTCTTCCATCTCCTTCAGGGCTCCCGGTTCACCGGAAAGCTGGTCAATAAGCCGGTTACAGATTTCAGATACCGAGGATGTCCCATCGATCATCAGCCAGGTATGGCTTCCCGGATGGTCCAGTTTGATCTGTATGAACCGGTCCCTGAAACGTGGCTGGAAGAGGGCAAATTCGATCTTTTTTCTGAACCTGGGCATAAGCAGCGTTACATCGCCGTCTTCCCTGATCTGATGTTCAAGCTTTCTGACCGGATGGAGGTCCAGGAAATTGACTTTTTTTAAAATTTTGCGCCGTTGGAACAAATTCATGCAACTGGAATTATGTTCATCAAATCCGTATTTGATTATTGCAACGGAAGCTGTTCCAAACCATGTTGAAACAGCTTCCGTCGTTATTTTTAGCTTTTATTACATTCCGGAGGCCGGGGGCGCCGGTTCATCGGGTTTACCTGCATTTTTCAGCGGTATCTGGATCAACACATAAGCAATGATAGCCAGAATGACGAAACTGATATAGAAAGTAGGTTGTTTAAAGAAGCTGAAATAGTTATAAAGGAAAATATCGAACACGGCAAAGATAGCGATCATCAAGCCCATCAGGGCTTCTCCGGCAATGAGGCCGGAAGCCAGCAAAACTCCGGTGTTTTCCACCCTGACTTTTTGTGCCGCGTTATGGTTCCTTTTGTTCGAATACAGGTCAACAGCGCCCTTGATAAGGCCACCAAAAAAGATGGCAAAGGTTGTCTCGATGGGAAGATACATCCCGACCGAAACCAGCATAGGACTTTTAACCTGCATGAGGATAAAGGCAACGCCCATGAGCATCCCTGCAATGATAAGCGGCCAGGCCATCTGTCCCTGGACAATGCCACGCGAAAGAATGGCCATCAGGCTGGCCTGGGGCGCGGAAAGATTTTTACTGCCAAAACCGCCTTGGTAGCCGAGGTTTTTCCCGCTGGCGATATCACCGTCATTGAGAAAGGCAAGAACCACGAACATGACGGAACCGGCCAGGATAACCCCCAGGATATCGCCGATCTGCATCCGCCAGGGAGTGCCGCCAAGGATATGACCTGCTTTCAGGTCTTGCAACATTTCACCGGCAACGGCCGCGGAAACGCAGACGATGGCCGCGACTCCCAATACCGTTGCTACTCCGGCATCTCCCTGAACGCCAAGGGCGACAAGGATCAGCGCCGTAACGACCAGGGCCGTCAGGGTAAGCCCGCTGATGGGGTTATTGGAGGAACCCATGATACCGACAAGGTATCCGGATACGGAGGCAAAGAAAAAGGCCAGGATGATCATCACAGTGGAGGCAACCACGGCAATGAGAATGTTGGTCTGGAAAATGAAATAAGTGATGCAGAAGGTCAGGACGGCAACAGCAGCAATCCCAATCATGATCCATCCAAAACTGATATCTTTTTCATTTCTAGGAACATTATGTTCGATGCCGGTGGCCGCTTTTTTTACATCCTTTACCGAACGGCTAATCCCGGTGGAAAGGCTTTTTCGCATTTTAAACAAAGTAAAAGCCGCACTGATCAACATCCCTCCGATGGCAATGGGACGGATAATAAATTTCCATATCTGGCTGATCTGATAGGAGGGATCCATGACCTTGGCCATGGCCGCTTCAGGAGACATAGTCGGATCATGTGCTGTGATGAAGGCGGCCCATTCCTGGAAATTGATCCCGGGCAGAAGGAAATACATGATCATCGGCGCCAGTAAACCCCATGCCAACAATCCGCCGCTGAAGTTCAGGGCCCCTAATTTAGGGCCTATGATATAACCAACGCCCATATAAGCCGGACTCACTCCCGGGGAACTGAGGAGCATTCCTCCCTGGCCCGTGAATATGGTCCCGCTGATGGTCTGTTTTCCGAAAACAATAAATTTTTCCCAGAGATATTGAAACAACCGGAGCTCTCCCAGGATCTTGATCAATGCGCCAAGGCCCATGGCACAGAAGAGGAATTTTGAGCCCCCCGAACCACTTTGTCCCGCTTTGTGGATTTCAGCGGCGGCAACCGATTCAGGGAAGGGAAGTTCTGCATCTTCAACCATCACGCGGCGAAGCAAGGCTACGAACATGATCCCCAGCACACCACCGGCGATAAGGATAAGCGTTGATGTGAAATAATGACCTGCCGTAAAGAACTCCGTCCAGATCCCGGAAATGAAAAAGGCGGGTAAAGTAAAAATAGCGCCGGCGGCAACCGATTCGCCGATTGAGCCAACGGTACGGGTTATGTTTTCTTCAAGGATGGAGCCTTTCATTATTCGCAAAAGCGCCATCCCGAGAACGGCAGCAGGATACGTCGCGGCAATGGTCATACCGGCCTTGAGCCCGAGATACGCGTTAGCAGCGCCAAGGATGACGGCAAAGAATAGACCAATGATCACAGCCCTGATCGTAAATTCTTTCATATTTGTTTCAGGTGAAACAAAGGGAATGAACTTTTTTTGTTCAGTCATGGAAAATTATTTTATTGGGTTATTAGATTTTAAGAGTATAAAACGGGACTGCTAAGTAAATAAAAAAGGATGAAACGGACAAGGATATTTTATCCGGACGATCCGTTCCGATATGTAAGTAATTGAAAATATGACCCAATACTTATAAACAGTTGTAAAGATGGATGAGTTTCTTGGTGGAGAACCAGGGGTCTTCAAAATATTCCGACAGGGGATAGAAAGTGTAACGGAAATCGGTTTTTTTTTCTGCTAATTCCGTCTCTCCACCTGTCAGGTAAAGGATCCCATTAGTGAGGTCATTAAAACCGGTTTTTTTAATTTTTTTCCGGGTCCACGTAAAAAATTGAGGAAGATTGGTCACCGCCCTGCCGGTCACAAAGTCGAAGGCGCCCCTTACTGTTTCGAAACGGGCATTCAAAGGAGTTATATTGTTCAAACCCACGGACTGAGCAATATTACCGACTACCTTGATTTTTTTTCCGATGGAATCAACAAGGGTAAAATGGACTTCCGGGAACAGGATGGCGAGGGGGATTCCAGGGAACCCCCCACCGGTACCTGCATCCATGATGGCAGTGCCGGGTTTAAAGTTGATGACTTTGGCAATTCCCAGGCTATGCAGAACATGGTGGATCATGAGTTGGTCCATGTCCTTCCGGGATATCACGTTGATCCTGGCATTCCATTCTATATACAGGTTTTCCAGCAAGCTGAAACGCTCTTTCTGGAGGGCTGTAAGGTTAGGGAAATACCGTTCGACGGTCGTTTTCATAAATAAATCGTCCGGATCAATATGCACTGGTCCGGACGTACTATAAAAGTTTGTTCAACAAAATCATGCTTCTTTTGGTTCTTCCGGCGTTTCAGGAGTTTCGGGAGAAGCTGTCTTTTTCCTGGCACGGGGTGTTTTGGGTTTTTCTTCCCCTGTAATTGGCTCAGCAGATTTTTTTACTGTCTTTTTGGGGGACACCTTGACGGGAACTACTACCACTTCTTCTTCAACTTCTTTCTTAGGTTTTGGGTCCACTTCCTTTTTTTTAGGTACGACAGTTACCACATTTTTCTTTTTATGCGCTCTTCTGACGCCATAAGAACCGATGACAATTTTGCCACGTTTCGTTTTTTTGTCTCCTTTTCCCATAAAATATAATTTAAAAATTAATTATCATTTTCGAATATTCGATATCCATCTTTTTTTTCAAATTTCCTGCAATTTAAACATTCCTTCTGAATAAAGATCATCTGCCAGGGTTTTTATTCCCTGTTTCCTTTTTCCGGAGATCCTGTATGATCTGTTCTGATCCGTTGATTGATTGCCGGAGCCATTGAAGCAGGATTTCGTTCCGTTCCTCTTCCTGAAGGCGCCAGGAAGCGGGGCTTTTCCACAGGCGTTGGGTCAAATTCTGCAATAAAATGGCTACGGATACACTGATATTCAGACTTTCGGTAAATCCAACCATGGGAATCCGGATGAAATCATCTGCCATTTCAAGGGCAATGGGTGTCAATCCTGAAAGCTCGGTCCCGAAAAGCAAAGCGGTTTTTTCATCCAATGGAAGGGATTCGGGTGTAAAATCATTTCTATGCGGTGAAGTCGCTACCAGCCGGTACCCTTGTTGCTTCAGATGGTTAAGGCAGATTACGGTTTTGTCGCCCGGAGCTGTATAATGTATAAGGTTAAGCCATTTGGATGAACCCAGGGCCACATCAGGGTTCACTTCATACTTATTCCGGTTTTCGATGATATGAACATCCTGAATGCCAAAGCAATCACACGAACGAAGCGCCGCGCTGGCATTATGGGGCTGGTATATATCTTCCAGTACGATGGTCAGGAACCGGGTCCGGCTTTTCAGAACATCCAGAAATCTTTTATACCGTTCGGGAGTGACAAAAGATTGCAGGTAATTAACAAGTTCCCGGTCACCTAAACCTGAAATTGGATCAAGGTTTATCATGGCTTTTTCATGAATGGCCGGGTGCAAAAGTAAAAAAAATAGACCGGTATGCCGGTAATTCAGGAAAAAATGTAATTTTGCACCTTCAAATTTCAGATTTTATGGCTACTAAGCAAGATAAAAAAATTAAGAAAACCGAAAACACTATTGTTGCTGTTGAAGAAGCTTTCGGGAAAACCGAACAATTTATTGAGAAATACCAGAATATCATTTTGATTGTCGTTGGCGTGATCATCGTGATCGTACTTGGATTTTTCGGATATAAACGTTTTTATTTATCCCCAAAGGAAAAGGATGCACAGAGTCAGATGTTCATGGCTGAAAAATATTTTGAACAGGATTCTCTTAAAAAGGCCCTTAACGGGGATGGACAATATCTTGGTTTTCTTGCCATCATAGATGAATATGGCATTACCAAATCAGCTAACCTGGCCCATTATTACGCGGGTATCTGTTACCTGAAACTCGGACAGTATGACCTTGCCCTCAAACAGCTTGAAAAATTCAGCAGTGACGATCTGGTTGTTGGCCCAATGGCCAAAGGCGCAATGGGGGATGCCTGTATGGAATTAAAACAAGTTGAAAAAGCGGCCGGGCTTTATTCAGAAGCCGCTGAGATGAAGAAAAATGATTTTACCTCTCCCTTTTTCCTGATGAAAGCTGCCATGGCTTATGAAGAAATGGGCAAATTAGAAAAAGCGTTGTCTTTTTATAAACGCATTAAGGAAGAATTCCCACGTTCTACCGAAGGCCGTGAGATCGATAAATACATCTCGTACACCGAGACGTTGATGAAGAAATAGCTGGCATCAACTTTTGACCATTGACAATTGACCATTGAAGAATGTGAGATTTTCTGGTTATCCTTTGTAAGTTGTCAATCGTAAATATTTATGAATTTTCCCCGGATCATCTTTTATGGTACCCCTGATTTTGCCGTAACCTCATTAAAACAACTGGTCGAAGCAGGATATCCTGTCGTTTGTGTCGTCACAGCGCCCGATAAACCAGCAGGCCGGGGGTTAAAACTGAAGGTTTCTCCTGTCAAGGAATTCGCGGTTGCCAGCGGCATCCCCGTTCTACAGCCCGAAAAACTCCGCGATCCCCTTTTTCTGGAACAAATAGATTCATTCAAACCCGATCTCCAGATCGTGATTGCATTCAGGATGCTGCCCCGCGAAGTATGGTCCCGGCCTCCCCTGGGCACATTCAACCTGCATGCATCGTTGCTCCCGCAATACAGGGGAGCTGCCCCCATCCAGTGGGCCGTGATCAATGGCGAACAGCAAACGGGTGTTACCACCTTCTTCCTCAACGAAGCAATCGACCAGGGCAGAATATTGCTTTTTGAGAAGGTACCGATAGGGGAGATGGAAACATCCGGCGAGCTGCATGACAGATTAATGGAAACCGGATCAAATTTGGTCCTGCGCACTGTAGAAGGCATTATAAAAGGGGAACTGTCCGGGACTGGACAGGACACTACTTGTGCCCTGAAAACAGCCCCTAAGATACAAAAAGCTGATTGCCGGATCAACTGGGACCAGGAAGCCGGGGTTGTTTTTAATTTCATCCGGGGACTTTCTCCGCATCCCGGG
>JALNWE010000026.1 GCA_023231065.1 Bacteroidales bacterium | reverse complement strand
TCCTATGACCTCATCGACATCAGAGCTGGTGTATGATTTTATTGAAGCTTCCGGGGACCTGCATCTCATGGATAAAAATATTGCAGATTGTATCTATGCCGGAATTATTACGGATACAGGGTCCCTTAGTTACTCCTGCAATTGCGTCAAGACGTACATTATTATTGCGGAATTGATCCGGCTTGGTGTTGATGGGGAGCATATTCATCGTTTAATATATGATACCTATTCCGAAAACCGTTTGAGATTACTGGGCTATTCAATTAGTAATCAGTTGGTAGTGCTTCCTGATCTTAACACTGCCTATATTGTTCTGTCTGCTGAAGACCTGAACAAATTTCATTATCAGATTGGAGATACCGAAGATGTAGTTAACTATGCTTTGTCAATAAATAATATTAATCTGGCTGCATTGTTTATGGAACGTGATGGCATTGTAAAAGTATCTTTCAGATCTAAAGGACATTTTTCTGTTGATCAGTTTGCCCGGGACCATTTCGATGGGGGAGGTCATGCCAATGCTTCCGGAGCCAATTGTACAACGACCCTGAATGAGACTGTAGCATTATTCAGAAAATTATTACCTTCTTATCAGTTCCAACTCAAATCGGTATATTAACTTGAACACAATCCGCAACCATTTTCAGGGGATCCGGTTTGTTCTTTCTATGAGCCTCTGCATGATTTTCATCTATTCGTGTAAACAACCGAAATCGCCGATACAATCAACGGATAACCTTAAAATGATGGATGATACCCTAATCCAATATAACAAACAAATCTTAAGCTCTGAAGACGAGGAAATTGAAGATTTTGTGCATCGTTACCATTGGAAGGTAACTACGAGTCCGACAGGCCTTAGATACATGATTTACAAAGAAGGGAATGGAATAAAAGCAGGGAAAGGGAAAATTGTCACGATCCTATATACATTAAAAAAAATAAATGGAGATTTGATCTATACTGCCGATCCAGGTCATCCTTGTGAATTTGAGTTAGGGAAACATGCAGTTTCCAATGGATTGGAAGAGGGCGTCTTGTACCTGAAAACGGGAGACAGGGCAAAGCTGATACTACCATCTCATCTTGCTTATGGTCTGTTGGGTGACCTCAATAAGATACCCATGAGGACGATTCTGGTTTATGACGTCGAAGTCATTGCTGTTAAAGAAAAAAATTAAACAAGGTCAGTAAGAAAAATGGTTCAAAAAATGTTGAAAAAAACAATAGGACAAAGGCCTTCTGGCAGTCAGGACTTTACTATCTTGAGCAGTCCTTAGATCACCTCTTATCTATCATTTAATTAATAAGCGTCGAAGCTTACAGCAAAGGGAAGGCCATTTATCAATGATTTGTGAAATTCTTAATTAAATTATTATAAACCAAAATGTTAAAATGCGAAGTATGAAAAAAGTGTTTGTGAATTCGTTGGTCTTTGTAATGTTGGTTGCATTGACTTCGTTGGCTTGTTCATCCAAATATCCCGGGTATGATAAAACCGCAACAGGCCTGTATTATAAAATATTTAAGGTAAGTAAAGATACCGTCAAACCCAAAATAGGTGATTGGGTTTCCCTTACTATGCGTTATACATATAAGGATTCTACACTGTTTAATAGTAAAGCGGCCATGGGTAACCCGGTTCGTTTCCAATTACCGGTTTCTGATTTCAAGGGAGATATTTATGAAGGAATCAGCATGTTGTCGCCAGGTGACAGCGCTGATTTTATAATCAATGCTGATTCTTTATTTAAGAAAACTTTTCGTCAACCTGCCCTTCCTGCATTTATTGACAGCAACAGTGTTATCCATTTTTATATTACTTTATTAACGGTCGATTCTCCTCAGTCAATGATGAAAAAAGAAGAAGTTGCTTTGCAGAAATATATCACTGATAATAAGATTACAGTTGCGCCATTACCGTCTGGTCTTTATTATATTGAAACAGTTGCAGGGAAAGGGATGAAAGTTGATACAGGAAAATGGGTGAAAGCTCATTTCAAAGTATCATTGATCGGTGGCAACCAAATCTTTTCTTCTTACGATCGGGGTGAACCTTTACAATTTGAATTTGGGAAACGTTTCGATACTCCCGGTTTTGAAGAAGGGGTAAGCAAAATGTTAAAAGGTGGAAAGGCTACACTGATCCTTCCTTCAAAAATTGCTTTTGGAGAAATGGGCAGGGGCGCCATGGTTCCACCCTATTCTCCTGTCATCTATGAAGTTGAGATAGTTGATATTCAAACAAAAGCCGATCATGATAAGCAACAGGCAGCAGAAAAAAAGAAAGCCGAACTAAAACTTGAAACAGCCAAAAAACAGGAAGGAGATCTGATGAAAAAATATTTAGTTGAAAAAAAGATTACCGCTAAACCTACTGCAAGCGGGCTGATCTATGTAGAAAAAGTTAAAGGGAGCGGCGCCAGGGCTGTTGCCGGGAAAAAAGTAAAAGTTCATTATACCGGAACCTTACTGAATGGGACTAAATTTGATTCTTCGCGCGACCGCAATGACCCATTCGAATTCACGCTTGGACAGGGACAAGTCATTCAGGGTTGGGATGAAGGAATTGCCCTTATGAATGTTGGAGGCAAAGCGACCTTGATCATTCCTTCATCTTTAGCTTATAAAGACCGTGATATGGGCACTATTCCTCCTTTTTCCACATTGGTCTTTGACGTTGAATTACTTGGTGTCAAATAATATGAAAATCCAGTAGCATTGAAGAAATTAATGTTCTTTGTTATTGTATTTACAGCCTTCCAGATCAGGGTGGTTGCATTATCTGTTGACTTTAATTTTGATAAAGTTTGTTTAGGAGATGCAACCACCCTGATCAGTTTGGCAATTCCGTCGTTCAACGACAGTATCCGCTATCAATGGTGGGATTTAAACGGAGATGGAAGGTTTAATGATGCTACTGGCGATACAGTTACTTATCTGTTTCTGGTACCCGGGTTCAAGAATGTCGGGCTCAAGGTAATGACATGGGGCGGAGAGGTCAAGGCATTATATAAATTAGTACCTGTCGGGCAAGTCGATGCCGGTTTTATTGCTGGCCTTGGCTGTACAGGACAACGGGTCCCATTTTATGACCAATCAATCCTTTATTCAGATACTGTGACCAGTTATCAATGGGATTTTGGAGACGGTACTGCTTGGTCCTATGAAAAAAATCCCACTCATAGTTACACTTTACCAGGAAATTATAATATCCTGCTGTCGGTAGTGACAAGATTAGGTTGCACCGATTCAGCATCGCAGACAATATCCATTGGTGAGGCGCCGGTTTTAAATCTGCAATTTTACGGTGACACTGTTTTTTACGCCGGCGATAGCGTTATCGTTTCTACCGTCGAATCGTTCGACAGCATCTTTTGGTCGACCGGCGAAAGGACTGGTTCTATTATCATTTATAACGGAGGGCAATTCTGGGTAAAAGGTTATCTTGGAGGGTGTTATAACGAAAAATATTTTACAACAAGGATTAAGGAATTTGAAAAAAACCCTGTGATCATGACCCTCTTTACTCCCAATGGTGATGGAAAAAACGATTTATGGGAGATTCTCAACTTATCTGTGGTTCAGCCTTGTGAAGTAAATGTTTACAACCGTTTTGGTGAAAGAATACTCTCAGACCCTGAATATCGGAATGATTGGGATGGATCTTTCAGGGGGAATCAGCTGCCAAATGATACGTATTATTTCTTTGTTCGCTGTTTTGACAATGTTTTATATAAAGGGACTGTTAACATATTAAAATGAGCAAACACATTTTTGTTTTTCTCCTTGTTTTTGTTTTCAGTGCTGATCTTTTATCACAGCAGCTTCCTATTACCGATAACTACCTTTTTAATCCTTCCTCGATCTCTCCTGCATTTACAGGTAAGTATTATAAATTTCAATCCATACTGACCTATCGGCATGAATCGACTAATATTGCAGGCGCCCCAATCGTTGGAAATTTTATTATCGATGGAATTCCGCATAAAAATATGGGAATCGGAGGAAACATTATTTTGAGCAAAGCTGGAATTTACAGGAATTTCACTGTTAATCTGAACTATGCTTATCATCTTCAGATTGCCAAAGAACATTTTTTAAGTTTCGGGATCAATGCTGCCCTTTATCAGAATTATCTGGATCTTTCCGACATCATAACCCGAAATCAGGATGACCCTTTGATTGCCGGGAATACCAGTCTTTCGGAAACCTATTTTAATGCTGGTCTGGGGTTCCTTTATTCTTGGAAAGACTTTAATTTTTGCATTTCATTCCCGTTGCTGTTTAATAACCGATCTTTATATGCTGACAATGACTATCAACATGTGTTAGCTATGGACAGGAATTGGCTGGTGTATGCAAACTACACCTTGAACTTCCATGCGGACTGGAAACTCCAATTCGATATGCTGTTCAGGCAAAACCAATATAGTCCGTGGACAATTGATGTCAGCGCTCTCGTCAAATTCAGGGATAATTACTGGCTTGGTTTATTATACCGGAAAACAAGTATTATCGGGGTTACAGCCGGGGCAACAATTATCGACAGGATTATAATCAATTATAATTTTGAGTTTTCTGGTTTTGCTATGGACGGGGTTGGTGGTGGCACCCATGAAATCAGTCTGGGTTACAGAATTTTCCGCGAGATTCCGAAAAATTTGCAAATAAAAGATTATGTCAGGTAAAAATAATCGAGCATTGTATTCTGGTTTTTTCCGCATTGGGAATGTTTCCCGATTCATGCTGGTTGTTTTGGGAATCCTTTTTTTCCATATTGATGTCAACTCCCAGCAAAATACCAAATCAGGAGGAATTTGTATTAGGGTTGACAATAATCCTTCCATTGAAAAGCTGGATCAGTTTTATGCTCTTTTTCATAAGTATCAAAAGAAATTTTGTCTCGGAATATCGTCCTGGTCACTTCCTGCCAACCCTCAATATGTCAATAATTTAAAATACTACAGTTCACAGGGCCATGAGGTATTGGATAATACGCCGACCCATCAGACACAATTTTTTAGCCTTTTAAATATTCAGGATACTTCGCTCTATGCCAACGATTGGGGTGTGGATCATTTTTTTGGACAGCAAGTTTGTTTAAAATATGCTGCAATAGACACAACCCATAATAACAATGAAGGACTTTTAAATATTTCAGGTAATCTGGTTATCAGTCTTGCTAATGGTGAATTTGGCGACTTAAATAAAACTCCCTATTATTTTTCGATCTATTTCAGATACCTTGACAAACCTTTCCTTTGGTATGATTTGAAGAATATCAATCCTTTTGATCCTGACACGCTTAAGATAAAGTCTTTCTGGGGAGAACCCGTTGACCTGGGGAACCAGAATAATATAAGATACCATAAACTCACACAACGGGATGTTTATTTAAATCCATATTCCATAAGGCTTTTAGGAAAAGAATCCTTAAGACTTTATTCGAAAGTCAATATTCCAAGGCCCTATTCATGGGTTCACCCTGATGGACCGATGCCCTGGATAAACGCTTTTGATTTAAAAGGAAATATGGGTGATTCATTGGGGTTTCGATCAGGTTCGTCTCCCGTCAACCAGGGATTTTTTTGTTATAACGAATACAATCCTTCAAAGATTAAACAGTTTTCAATTCCAACCGGTGATATCTCTATTGAGAAATATTCTTTTGAATGGAACAAAAACCACATTGCAAATTACCTGGCAAAGCACTTTGTCAAAGTTGACTTGTCGTATTTCAGCGAGGACCCTGTGGAATGGAATACATACTTACTCAGGCTTGATAGTTTATTAAAGTGGTGTTACAATAAGAATATTCCGGTTTTAACCTACAAGCAATGGAGCAGTATTTTATATGATAGTATCCCTGACAGACTGGTCAATATTTTCCCAAAGTTAAATACCGATCTTGATGATAATGGGTTTCCTGATGGTTTTGATCAAAACAGTACAATCAACGGGAGTTATAGTACCAAAGATGGTGTTTCGGAAAGTGGTAATTGCTGCTTCCAGCTTCAGGGCGTTGGAAACATATGTCAGGTATCAATGCTTGGAGGAATTGAAAAAGGGAAAAACAAGTTTTCGATTTGGGTTAAAAGAACAACTATTGAATCGGGTAATATCGAGGTTATCGTATCATTTCCTGAAACCGGTGACTCACGAACATTGATCATTCCTGTAGATTCTGTTTTCTGGGTTAAAAATACCCAGTTAATTGATATCCCTGAATCAGTTTCTCTTATAAATTTATTGATTGGCAATCCTCAGCAGACAGGAGATACAATTAAAGTAAGCGGAATGGATTTTCGTTCTTCAGGTTTTCTGAAAGAAACGATTGTTCCGCAGCAGGTAAAAACAGCCAATGAACCCTTCCAATCCATTCAATTAGATTCCCTGGTAGAGAGTTCTGTATATGATCCTTCTTCTATTACATGGACAATAAAGGGGCAAAACGCTTTAAATCTTTCCATCCTTCAGGGCAATATTTTAAAAATTCAAAAACCAGTTTCTTTTTGGACTGGTGGGGACAGTACTTATCTTATCGCGAGAAGTCCTGACGGTTTTTATGACAGTTGCTTTATGAAATTCATTTCGCTTCCCATCCCGGTTGCATGCGCCGGCGCCTCCATCCAGTTATCTTTACTGGATACGCTGAGTAATGATATTATTCAATGGAGCTCTACGCCCTACGATTCATCCATCTCAAACAGGACAATATACAATCCTGTAGTATCACCAAAAGTGACTACCATGTATCATATTATATGCATTAATCCACTGGGGAATATAAATAAAGACAGTGTTGAGGTCGTCCGTTTCGTTAATCCCGACCCTGGTCTGCCTGCGGATACGGGTATGTGCCTTGGGGACAGTATTCGGCTTACAGCTACCGGAGGAGTTCACTACTCCTGGAGTACGGGTGATACCATAGCTTCTATCTTTGTAAAACCTTCTTCTACCGCATATTTTTCCGTTTGGGTGACCACTGAAATTGGTTGTATCGTAAAAGACAGTACCAAAGTAAATGTAACAGTCAAACCCTCTGTTCAAGTACATGGGTTGATGCCAAGTTATTGTTCCAATGATTATGGGGCGACCATATATGGATTGCCTCCCGGCGGAACGCTTGCTGCAACTTCAGGTTTAGTCGGAAATATTTTCACGCCCAGCCTTGCTGATACGGGAATTAATAAAGTATGGTACACATACACCAATCAATATGGATGTTCCAATACTGATACTGTGACTGTTCGGGTAATTCAACAACCTGTTATCATGGCGCTTCCGGATACATCACTCTGCGGCGGAAGATCAATTGTTTTACATGCGGGGTCTGGTTTTGACAATTATCAATGGACCAATGGAGCCATTGATTCAATAACAACGGTAGATTCAGCAGGCCACGGATTGGGATTATATAAAATTACGGTATATGTTACCAAAGATGGATGTGCCAGTAAAAGTACCGCAAAGATCCGATTTATCGTTTGCCCGGGAATATCGGAAACAGAGCAATCAGGAGTTTTTTTACTTTTTCCTAATCCCGCGACAGATCAGATAATTATAAAAAACAAGGAATTATTAGAATCAAGCTGGATCCTGAAATTATTTGATCCGACGGGACTTTTGTTAATGGAACAGGAATTCAGGGATTCAATGATCACCTTAGATATTTCACTTCTACCTTCAGGCTTTTACATTTTACAGATGTCCAGTGGTGGAAAAATGACAGTCTGTAAATTAATGAAAAGGTAATCCACTGACTTCTATCAATCCCAATTAAATCCTTCAATAATGCTGATAAGTTCCTGGGGCCGATAGGGTTTAGCCAGATATTCATCCATTCCCGCCGCAATACATTTGTCACGGTCTGTAACCATAACGTGTGCAGTAATAGCGACAATCCTGACAGGCTTCGCTGTTACTGCCCCACTGTCCTTTGCCCGTTCTTTTTCTATTTCCCTTATTATGCGTGTAGCTTCAAGCCCGTCCATGATCGGCATGGCAATGTCCATTAAGATAAGATCATATTTAGTCCTTCTGTGTTTTTCAACAGCGATCTTGCCATTCTCCGCCAGATCAACTTTATGCCCTGCACGTTGCAGGCTGGTCATGGCAAATTTTTGATTTAATAGATTATCCTCAACCAGTAATATGGACAGTGAACGTATGCTCTTTTTCCCTGGAAGATGTTGGTTTAGGTCTTTCCTAAGCAATTCTTCGTCCCCTTTTTCCAACGCCAAGGTGAACCAAAAGGTCGATCCCTTTCCCTTTTCACTAATAACCCCGATTTTACCATTCATTAATCGGGTCAGATTTTTTGAGATCGAAAGTCCAAGACCAGTTCCTTCAAATTTCTGGATTAATGGATTTTCAAGCTGAGCGAATTCATTAAATAAATTTTGCTGATCTTCATGTGAAATGCCAATGCCGGTATCTGTAACCTCAAATTTCAGGATGATCGCCTCGGAAGTTTGTCCTGATATATCGTGAAAATTTTCCGGTATATATTCAGGACTTGTACTTTTTCCATAAGATGAATGGAGATCGATGGTTTCGACCGATATGACTACCTGTCCTTCATTTGTAAATTTAATGGCATTATTTGCAAGGTTAACGAGGATCTGCCTGATGCGTGACGGGTCACCAATGGTACAGGAGGGAACGGAAGACTGAATTCTTGAGAATAAATTAATCCCTTTACCCTTGGCTTTAATTGATAAAAGTTTGATGACCTGGTGAATCTCTTCCTGGATTGAAAATGGTTTATGCTCTAATTTCAACTGCCCGGCTTCAATTTTTGAGAGATCAAGGATATCATTGATGATCGCTAATAAATTATGGCTGGATATATTGATGATTTCGAGGAATTCCTTCTGCTCGTCTGATAACTCGGTTTGACTGAGAACATTATAAATTCCAATAATGCTGTTCATTGGAGTTCTGATCTCATGGCTCATATTGGCGAGGAACATGGTTTTTGATCTGTTTGCATCCTCGGCATATTGCCGGGCCCTTATCAGTTCTTTTTTGACTGATTCATGTTCCTCATTTGACACTGAATCAGAAGGCATTTTAAGCAATAATTCAAGTTCTTTGATCTTTTGTTCCAGTTCAGCAATGCGTTTCTGTGGATCCATTTCAGATTTTATTCAGTTGATTTTTAATGATAGAATACAATTCCTGTTGGTTTATTGGTTTCGAAATATAATCGTCAAAACCTGCCTCTAATAATCTTTCCTTATCTCCCGACATGGCATAAGCTGTTTGTGCAACAAAAGGAATGGTTTTATAAACTTTCCACTTCTCCCTTACTTCCTTCATTAAACGTATACCATCCCAGGGTGGGGGAAGGTTGATATCAAAAAGCATAATATCAAAAATTTTCTTTTCGTTGAATGCCTGTTCTATTATTCGTAAGGTCTCGTCTCCATTTATTGCCGTAACAACATTTCCCAGAGACTTCGTCATTTCATAGAGTACTATTTTATTCATCAGGTCATCTTCAACGATAAAAATTTCCAAGCCCTGTAAAGATTTGAATTTTTGTTTCCGGCTTGGAGCCTGGGCAAGTTTACTGTCCAAGGCAGTTGTTTCATTAGGAAAGAAAAGAGTCACGGTCGTTCCTTTACCCTTGGCTGATTCGATTTCAATCCTTCCCCTCATCATTTCAACCAGGCTTTTTGCCAATGGTAACCCCAATCCGGCTCCCTGCAATTCTTTTGTAAATCCCAGGCTTTCCTGCCGGAATGGATCGAATATCATTGGTATATAAGAAGGATCGATACCAGTTCCTGTATCTTTAATCCGGATCAGAATTTCATTTTTTTCTTCGGAAAAATCAGTTGAAATATTGATGAAACCCCTTTCAGTGTACTTTATTGCATTTTCTAAAATTGCGTTGATAACTTTTGTGAGCCATGTTTCATCAATCAGGGCAAAAGGAATTTCATTGGTCGTAAGGTTTAGCTTTAGCTTTTGTTCATTCGCTTTAAAAACAAATAGTTGCGTGGTGTTGGCAACAACATTATTGATATTGCATGGCCGGAGATTGATCTGCATATCATTAGCTTCCAGTTTGCTGATATCAATGATATTATTAAGAAGATGAAGCAGTCTGTCACCACTTTCCGATATGGAATGAGCATAATCAAATAATTCTTTGTTTTCGAGTAAAGAAATTTCCGCTTCGAGTAGGCTTGCAAATCCGATTATATTATTTAAAGGAGTTCTTATTTCAGCGCTAATATTTGATAAAAAAGCATTTTTCATGAAATTAGATTCCTCTGAGCGTTTTAATGCCTTTTTCAGTGTAATATCCTTTTTCTGCGACTCTTTGATTTGCTCCGCCACTAATTTTACTTTCTCTTCAACCAGTTTGTCAACTGATTCCAGAATTTCAGTTAACTCTTTCCTGTTAGTAATTATTTCTTCTTCTTTTGTTTTCAGTTGTATTTTAAGGTTTCTGAACTTTCGTCCAAGATTGGTGATAATCATCACTCCAGTCACTATTAAAATGATCGTGATCAGAATAAATATCATCAGGGAAGTCTGCATAAAAGTTTTATTTATAGGCCACAAACAGATCCTCGTCAGGATTGATGGCGTAATTCCGGTACTTACCCTGTATGTTTTCTTTTCCGGGATTGAACGGTTTAACCACAAAACCTGCGCTTTCAAGTCTGGCTTTGTAGTCCTGGCCATAGATCCTTACATGGTCAAATTGTCCAAAGGCCCGTTCACGGTCCTGTTTGGTGATCTGGGTATCATCTTCGAAAGTAGTCTGAAGGACCTTTGATATAGGAACCTGCAAAATAGCCCATCCTCCTGGTTTTAAAATCCTGTACAATTCTTTAATCGCCAAAAGATCATCCGGGATGTGTTCCAAAACATGGTTACAGATGATCACGTCAAAAGCATTGTCACTATATGGTATATTGGTGATATCAAGCAGGTTGGTTTGGCGTGAATAGTAGTAGCCCTCCAGGTATTTCACTCCGGGGACATAAGTTATATTATGCCTTGACGACAATAAAGCCCTGATACATCCTTCAGGCGCCACATGAAAAAGTTTTATCGGTGAAGTAAAAACAGTTGTTTTTTCTTTCAGGAAAATGTAAACAAGGCGGTCCCTGTCAAGCGAATAGCAACGGGGACAGACATCATTAAGCCGGTATCCTGCACCAACGATCTGTTTCTCATAAAGAACCGGTAAATCAATGCCTCCAGGTAAAAATTTTCGAAACGATTTGTTACAAAATGGACAAAAACATGAATTTCCTGTATAAAGGAAACCATTGATCTTTTGATAACTACCTCTTATTTTCCTTCCAAGCCAGAAAGGAATATATTTTTTAAGTACAAATTTCACAGGTCATGGATTTTTTGAAAAATGTTTGGTAAATTTAATACTAAAGTAATTGAAAAGGCTTTTATTTTTACTTTAATACTACTAATTTTTGTGTTATAGTAATGGTTTTAGTTTCAAAGGTGCAAAAATATAACCCGTCAACTATCCCGCTTACATCCACTTGCATTGAAAACCTGCCCGATAGCTGCATCCCGGTTGATTTTTTAATCATTTCTTCCCCCATGATAGATCGTATTACCAAGGTAACATCTCCTGGCTGGGCTAAAAAATATTCTATTGTAAACTGATTGTACGCAGGGTTTGGATAGAATGAAATAATTGCAAAGCTCTTTGATCCTGTCTCAGGGACAGACAGTAAGGAAGAATCATGGCATTCATAGGCCCCACGGTCATTGTAAGCAGCAAATGGACGGCTTCTGAGAAGGACATCATAATTCAATTGAAAATCAGGAATATTTGTACCGGTATTGACGGCTGGAGAAGCTGGTTTCAAATCAAAATTTCCGTGAGAATAATCCATAAAAGCAATTTCATCAAATCCCTGATTAAAATAGTTGTTTTCAATTACAACCGGCATGGATTGATCGGTTATTACAATATATTTATCCCCGGGGTCAATGATGATATTATTACTGATTAAATTATTTTCGCTAAGATAGTTATTGAATTTCACTCCATCAGTCCTGGGAGAAATGATGGTATTGTAAAAAATTTCAAAAGAAGACCCCGATATGGTCGATCCGTCCCCGACATAGAATCCATGTTTTTCCCTGATATCAGGGTTGGATCGTCCTGCATTGACAATCAGGTTATTATAAAAATGTTGGTTCCCCAAGCTAAAAATGTCTATTCCGTCTCCTTTACCATCTTTCACGATGTTATTAAAGCAATCACATCGTGAACCTCCGCCGTTCATAATGCCGGTCATCTGGTTCCAATAAACCGCATCTGCATAATTAAGGACCAAATTATTGTTAATGAAACAACCTGAATCCGCAGATGATATCTGTATGCCATCCCAGGCAGTGTTTTCAATCCGGTTGTTATAGACTTTTAATCCCCGGATCAAGTGAGGATAGACGAGCGTGTCTTTTCCATTACAATTTATTGTGACACCGGTATAGGAAGTATGTCCGATATACATACCTTCCATTCCGGTATTATGGAAAAAATTGTCATGTACGGATAAGTTCCGCATCATATATTTATCTCTTGTTGATGTAAAAGAACAGGATGGATCTGTTTTGGCAAAGATTCCGGTAAGGGTTGCATTGTTGACTTCAACCCGTTCAATTTCAATATCAGTACTCAATCCCTCTATTGAAAGCCCAGCTCCATCAATATCATGAAGATAAAATCCATAAGTAATAGCAGGATCGCCACTACCTGCAAATTTAATAAAGGAACAGGAATCTATTTTTATACCATAATACCATTCTGAAACGGATACCTGACCGTCAATGTTTTGAATTACGATGGGAGTCTCTCTGGTCCCGTGTAAATAAGAAAACCACAAATACAACCTGTTTCCTCCCAATAAACAGATTGTATCACCGGGTTTGATCATCGAGGCATTCCCTCTTCCATTGATCATCAATGTCGCAGGGTCAAAGGAAATCCTGCAATTTTCATGTTGGGGAAAGCCATAGCCGTGAACGAGGCAGAGAAATAATATCGGGAACATTCTTTTTCGGATGGTTCTCATCATCAGTGTTTTTGAATTCATCCAATTTATCCTCTTTTTGCTCTTTCCCAATTGACGGATTGCTGTTTCTTTAAATATCGGAAAAATCCCAGAAAAACAGCAAAATTCATAATAAAGAAATAATAGGGGACATATAACGCTTTTATTCTGATCTTCTTTTCTTCAAGGACCCAGCCAGCGAAGGCAAGGGTATAAAAGAGGACCTGTAGCCAGAATAGCCATGAATAGATGTTCGTGAAAGAGAATAAACCGCGTTGTAAAGCAAGAACCAGGTTGCAGATAAAAATGACCGGAAGCCCCAGTGGCGCTAATGTCCAACGCAGCACACGATGAGAAACATATTGGAAAGAAAGTACGCCATATTTAAATGGGTTGAGCAATTCCTTAAGTCGACAAATCGATTGAATTCCACCCGCGGAGATTCTTATTTTTCTTTTTAATTCCTCTTTAACATTGGCTGATGGATTTTCAATAGCATAAGCTTCCGGATCGTATTGTATAGTATAACCTTGTTCTGCGACTCTCAGGGAGATAATGAAATCGTCCAACAGCGTATCTTTCTCAACGGGTTTATAAAGTTCAGTCCTTATTGCAAAGAGTTCTCCGGCTGCTCCGACAACAGAATAAAGTTCTGCATCCCATTTTTTTAAAGTGGACTCGTATTTCCAGTAAATACCTTCAGTGGCAGCAGCAGTATCCTTATTAAAAATTCTCTTTTCCCCTGAAACGCATCCAACCTTAGGATCCGCAAATAAATGAACGATTCTGCGGATTGATTCCTTCCCCAATAGGGTATTGCCATCTGAAAAAATGATAATCGGAGTTTTTACAAATGCCATTCCTCGGTTCATAGCGGCAATTTTTCCAGCCCGTTCGGGTTGGTGATACACTTCAACATCTTTAAATTTACGAAGTTTTTCCGGTGTACCGTCATCCGATCCATCCGTCACCCACACATGCTTGACCTTTTCAGGAGGATAATCCAGTGACAGGGAATTCCTGATCTTTTCATCGATAAAACCACTTTCATTATATGCCGCAACAAACAGCGTTACTTCAGGAAGCTCTCTTTCGAATCCCTCAACAGGGCGCTTTTTACAAAAACGCCTTTTCCCCTTTACCAATATAAACAATAATATGCCATATCCCAGATAGGTATAAAAAATGATAATAATAAAGAACCAGAACAATATGGAGGTCACCACGTTTTATCCGATTACTTTTTGTATTGCAATATTTTTTTCATCAATCATCTGATAATCAAAATCGCCAATGGATGAAAAGAAAGTTTTGATTTTATGGATATCTGAGTGAATTGTTTCCATAATTATTAAATAATCAGTATGTTGAGACAAAAAATCCCGGGCTCCCCCAACAACGCTTAGCTCCATGCCCTCTGTATCAATTTTTATCAAGATCCGGTCATCCTTGTTTATTTTCAGGTCACTTGACACATCATCCAGTAGTTTAATTTCGCCAAATATCATTTTCCAGTGATGATTTCGGCAATATTCTTCAGTCTCATAAAGAGTCCGATGCGAGGCCCCCGTATTCAGGGGATCAAATATAAAATGCTCTTTACGGTTTTCTGATCCCAGACCATAAGGGAAAGCTACTATTTTATCATCCATGTTATTAAGGCTGATATTGACCTTCATGGCCTGATAATTATCGTCTACCGGTTCAAATGCAAAACATCGCAATCCTTTGGATGCAAGTAAAAAGGAATAAGTCCCGATATTGGCGCCAATATCAAGAAAAACGGTGTATCTGTTATAATTATTTAATATAAAACTTTTTACGTTCCATTCGTACCCGTAATTCGCGAACTGAAAATCCAGGGATCCTTTCCGGGAAAGGAAAGTACCCAAGGTGCTTTTATAGATCCTGTCCTTCTTTGTGGTCTTCTTACATACAACATATTGAAAAGAGATGAAAAGGAAATAATATTCATTGAATTTTATATAGTCCTTGACGTAGCGACAATATGTAGTAAATTTTTCAATCATTAATCGGATCGTTTTTTAAAGGTGTTATGTTTAACAAAAATACGATTTTTACAATCACTGCATGACGAAATGTAGATTCAGAGTGAAAAATATTATTATATGTATTTAAATATATGAAAATTGTCTATTATGACGGAACCATAACAACTAATATATACCTAACAGGAAAAATCTTGAAAATTGTTCTGATTTTTCGTCAGGAAGATCGTTTTATTGTTTATTAACAAAGAATGGCGACACTTACCCGAAAAACTGCAACGTTTACGAAATTGTTGGTAACACGATCTTGCTTTCGATAATTTATTCATTATCTTTGTCAATGAAAAAAATAGTAATTTATGATGCCAAAAATAAAACATTAACCTATGAAAAAATTAATTTACTCTTCATTGTTTTTAATCTGTCTGTTTGGTGGATTTAACAATATTTTTGCCCAGGATCCAACAATCACAGTAACGGCCCCCAATGGATCTGAAGTTTGGCAAAGGGGGAAAACCCATATTATAACATGGACCGATAATTTAACTGTTAACGTAAAAATCCAGCTCTACAAAGGAGGAAGCCTATACTCTACTATAAAGGCTAATACTTCACAAAATTCGTTTAGTTGGTATATCACTCCCAATACTGTTCCTGGTGATGATTACAAAGTAAGAATTTCCGCTCTTAATAACCCTGGTATTTACGATGAAAGCGATGATTTTTTTACCATTTGCGCCGGAACTCCTGGCGGGCACATCGATGTAACCTCACCTGCCGGTGGTGAAACTTGGTTGAGAGGAACTACTCATCAGATTACGTGGACGGATAATGTTACAGAAAATTTAAAAATTTTGTTGTGTGATGTGAGTGGCAACCCCCTTTCAATCATTAAAGCCTCTATTTCAGGAAATTCATTTAATTGGTATATTTCAAAAGCGATTGTTGGTGGTTTTTACAAAATCAAATTGGTAAGTACCCTGGATGAGAATATTGTTGGTTTAAGTAATTCGTTTAACATCAATGATGGGACTTCGCCTTCCATAACCGTGAGCTCACCCAATGGGGGAGAGAAATGGAACCGGAATTCGACTTATACCATACGCTGGAATGACAACATTTCTTCCAACGTGAAAATTGAATTGATCCATGGCACAGCCTCGCCAACCCTCGTTGCTGCTTCTGTATCAGGTACTTCATATCCGTGGCTGATCCCGGGGACTACAGATCCTGACGTAAACTACAAAATAAAGATCTCGGATGTAAGCGATCCTGCCATTTCCGATCAAAGTAATAACCCCTTTACTATTCTTGATGCTACGGTGACCCCGACAGTTACAGTGACATACCCTTCAGATGCCGGAATAAGCTGGAAAAGAGGTTCTGCATACACCATCACCTGGGACCAAAATTTTGCATCGAATGTTAAAATTGAATGTTTCGACGGAACTACTACTCCCACGATTATCAAATCTTCGATTTCCGGAAGTTCATTCACATGGCCTATTCCAAACGGTTTTGCATTAGGGACTAATTATAAAATAAGGGTTACCAAACTGACTGATCCTACTTGTACAGACGAAAGCAATAATCCCTTTACCATTTACGCCGGTACATTAACAGGTACAATCACGGTTGATCACCCCAACGGAGAGACCTGGCAAAGAGGCCAAACTCATTTAGTTCAATGGACAGATAACCTTTCTGAGAATGTTAAAGTTGAATTGTATGACCTTAGCTATACTTTCCTTTATACAATCAAAACTTCGACCGGATTGAACTCCTGTTCATGGTATATTCCTTCAAATCAAGCTAAAGGTGACTATGTGGTAAGAGTGACAAGTCTGGCAAATTCAACTATCAAAGGCGAAGGAATTGTCCATGTTAGTCTTAGTAATCCCCAAGGATACATAACCATTACTGCCCCAAACGGAGATAGTT
Source organism: Bacteroidales bacterium (assembly GCA_023231065.1). Classification (GTDB taxonomy): domain Bacteria; phylum Bacteroidota; class Bacteroidia; order Bacteroidales; family FEN-979; genus CAIVAT01. The sequence goes on along the minus strand of JALNWE010000026.1, from coordinate 21,814 downwards.
GGGTAAGGGGACAGGCTCACCTCATCGAATGGGCTGACAACCTCACTGAAAATGTTAAAATTGAATTGACAAATACAGGGGGGACGGTTACAACGACGATCATTAAAAATTCCACTCCGGGCGCTTCCTATAGTTGGTATATTCCCAAACTCACTGAACCACGTTCGGACTATAGAATTAAGATTACCAGCTTGCTTGACCCGGATATATATGCCCTTTCTAATGAATTCACAATTTTCGCAGCAGTCAAAGACTTCATGGTATATCCAAATCCTGCAGGACCGGTACTGAATATGAATTTTGAAGAATTGAATTTCAATACATATACCGTCGAAATTTTTGACCGTTATGGAACCCGCGTTTATTATAAGCCAATGGATTCAGAAAGTACAAATAACCTTACTTTATCGACGGGCAATTTCAGAAGCGATGTATATATGGTTGTAGTTTCCTCAGGGGAGGATCGGATTTCCAAAAAGGTGATCATACAGCATTAAAGTTGAATATTAATATTTAACTTTCAAAAAATCCCGGGCATCTCCCGGGATTTTTTTATGGAGTTAAATGGATAAACTGTTTTCCCAAGTGAAATAAATTTTTGATCCGAAAAAAATATACTTTTGTATAAATGGTTAATTTGCGATCAAAATACCATTCGATCAATTTTTAGCATCTTAAATCTTGAGTTTATGAAATTTGCAGACATTAAAATTGGCGATAAAGCTACAGTCAAGCATACCATTACGGACAAGGATATTGAAAAATTTGTTGATTTGACGGGAGACGACAACAAGCTTCATGTCAACAAGGAATTTGCCCGGAATACGGAATTTAAACATCCGGTGGTTCATGGTATGTTAGGGGTTTCTTTTATTTCGACAGTCATTGGGACCAAATTACCAGGTGATGGCGCTCTTTGGTTTTCCCAAACCATTGATTTTCTGAGACCTGCCAGGGTCGGAGATACCATTACGGTTACAGGAGAAGTTTTAAGTAAAAACGAAAACACCAAGATTATAGAGTTAAAAACAGAAATTCTTAATCAATATAAGCAGGTGGTTACTACCGGGATCGCCAAAGTGAAAATGGTAGAGCAGGAAAAATCTTTGAAAACGACAAAAGCAGAAAACAAAGAAAACGATGAAAAGGCTATCATTGTTTTGGGGGCGACCGGGGGGATTGGGAAAGCGACAGCCTTAAAATTGGCGAAGGATGGTTTTAATATTATTATACATTACCATACCAATAAGGATGTGGCCGAGGAGATTAAAAAGCAGGTCCAAAAAATTGGGAGGAAAGCCATAATTCATCAGGCTGACCTGCTGGATATATCTTCCATTGATGTGTTCCTGGAAGCAATCAGAAGGTCTTTTTCTTCGATTTATGGGCTGGTGAATTGTTCAACGGTAAAAGTTCCAGCTATCAAATTCCTGAATCTCGAATGGCATTATTTTCAGGATCATTTTGATATTAATATCAAGAGTTCATTTTATCTTTTACAGAAAGTGCTTCCCATTATGGAAACCAATAAATCGGGGAAAATTGTGTTTATCACAACGCAGGCCATCGAATCGCCGAATGCAGAGTGGCTCCCATATATTACGGCAAAGGCGGCGCTAAATGGTTTTACGAAAGCGTTGGCCATTGAATTTGCCCCCAAGGGGATTACGTTTAATATGGTTTCGCCCGGAATGACCGATACCGATTTGCTTTCGGAAATTCCACAGAAAGTAAAAATGCTTACTGAAGCCCGAACTCCTTTAAGACGGCTATGTATGCCTGAAGATGTAGCAAACTGTATTGCCTTTTTATTTTCACATAGTGCAGATTTCATTACTGGTGAAACCATCAGAGTAAACGGAGGTCAAGTAATGTTATGAAAGATTTAAAATTCCCTGAGTTGATCCGTGCCAACAATGAATTGGGCGTATCCCTGCAAAGTAAAGATAAGGTTCGTATAACTGTTTTGGCGAACATCACTGTTAACCAATTAAAACCCGTTCTGGAATTTTCACTCCGGAGTGAGGGTCTGAATGCATCCGTCGAAATTGCAGATTATGATAATATTCTCCAGGAAAGTACAAGTTTGGATAATAAAGAAATTCCTATCATTTTCTGGGAATTATGCAATTTAACGGAGAATTTCGTGTATGAAATAGAAACCTTTTCTGAGTCGCAAATTTCTCAGTTTGTTGAAAAAACGCAAAATGAACTTTTGCTTTTGTTTGATAACCTCAAAACATCAAGTTTGGTGTTTTTTAATAAATTCTCACACCGATTCTACACTCATTCTACACTGATTCCAAATGCTTATGAGCTTTTTACAGATTCACTGAATGAGTTTCTGCAAAAAAAAGCTCCGTCGAACTTTATACTGGTCGATTCTGATAAAATATTTGAAATAAAATCATTTTTACCATGTTTTGATGTCAGAAATTATTACAGTACCAAGTCTTTATATACCATAGATTTTTTCAAGGAGTATTGTTTTTTCATATTACCTGCCATCCTTTCTGCTTTTTCCAGATCAAAGAAAGCAATTATTCTCGATTGTGATAATACATTGTGGAAGGGTATTGTAGGTGAGGACGGTTGGGAGAACATTGCATTATCGGAAAAGAACAAGGATGGGATTTTTTATAAACAAGTTCATCTGATTTTAAAATCCCTGGGAAAAAGAGGGATTATTTTAGGGCTATGCAGTAAAAATAATCCTCAGGATGTGGAAGAAGTTTTCAGGAAACGAAAGGATATGGTATTGTCTTATGATGATTTCATTATCAAGGTGGTAAACTGGAATGATAAAGCCAGTAATCTGGAAACCATAGCAAAAAAGCTTAATATTGGCATAGACAGCCTGGTGTTTGTTGACGATTCACCTTTTGAAATCAATCTTGTCAACGAGCGTCTGCCCATGATCAAGACCTTGAAAGTTCCGCAAAAACTATATGATTATCCAGCCTTATTAATGGATAATCTTTCATTGTTTTTTACAAGGGCAACGACAGAAGAAGATTTTCAAAGGGCGCGGATGTATAGAGAGGAGATACAGCGGGATGAATTGAAAAGTAATTTTCAGAACATTGATGATTATCTTGCTTCCCTGGATATTGAAGTGGCGCTTGCGAACAAGGAGATTGAGGTATTGGAAAGGGTGACACAGCTCACTCAAAAAACAAATCAGTTCAACCTCACGACAAAAAGATATTTACCCGGTGAAATATTGAACATGTACAATGCTGAAGATTTCGATGTAATCAATCTCAGCGTTAGTGATAAATATGGAAGTTCGGGACTTACAGGAGTATGTATTATTCATTATCGACAAAATCTTGCTGAAATTGATTCATTTCTTTTAAGTTGCAGAATATTGGGCCGGAACGTTGAAAATGTATTTCTTCGTGAAGTTGTAAAGACAATCCATGAAAGGGGATATAATAAAATCAGTGCATCTTACAAAAAAACGGCCAAGAATGTGCAGGTTGAGGATTTTTATGACCGGAATTGTTTTACCGTCGTTAACGCTACTGATACTGAAAAGAATTACGCGGCGGATAGTCAACAATTTTTAACAGAAATATTTCCAATAAGTTATATAAAAGTTGTATGGAAGAAAAAATAAAAAAAATAATGTCGGATGTTTTCCTTGTGGATATCAGTGAAATCAACAATAATACTTCACCGGAGGATTTGCCCCAGTGGGATTCAATCGGACATTTGAATTTAATTTCGTCGTTAGAGGAAGAATTCAGTATAAAATTCGATGATGAGCAAATCACTCAGATGCTGAACTTTAAGCTCGTTGTTGAAATTGTCAAGGAAACCCTGAAACAATAGAACATCCAATTCCCATCATGGTTTACACAAAAGATACCTCAGGGTTGCCATGCTTTTGCATCTGGTTTATATTGACGGATAACCCTTGCCGGGTTTCCAAATGCTACTGAATAGGGAGGAATGTTTTTAGTCACAACACTTCCGGCGGCGATAACACTATGTTTTCCAACGGTGATGCCGGGAAGTATGACACAATTGGCCCCAAGCCAGACTTCATCTTCAATAATGATAGGCGCTGTTGAAACACCTTGTTTTGAAGTAGGTTTGGAAATATCTTCGTAATTATGGTTCAGGGCGGTCATAACCACACCCTGTGCCACTCCGACATCATTGCCAACTGAAACGGGCCCAATGAGGGTGCATCCGATCCCTATCCGGGTCCTGTCGCCGATATAAATATCCCCAACTCCATTGTTGATTACGGTAAAATCCTCAACGGTTGAATCATCCCCCAAATGAAAATTATTAAAAGGAAGAAGATCCATCCGGGTAGATTTCCTTATCAGTGAATGTTTCCCTTTGTGGTGGTAAAACGGATTGACAAACCAGATGACCCATTTCCGTGGCCTGGCTTGATTTTTAGGCATTAAAAAACGGAGTGTGATCCTTTTTAACCGAGGGCTGGATTTGATTGTTTCAACTATTTTCATTGATACACATTATTTCGCTGGTTACTTTTTGAAAAACTTTATCCATTTCAATAATATTGTTTTCCCAAGAATGGCTGCCCGCAAATAATTTACGTTGATTATTTAAAGCCGGGTTATTTTCTGTTAATGCTGTATGAATTGATGAAAGGAATTCATTTTCATCCGAAGCCAAATAAACATACCCAGTGAAATAAGTCATGGCTGGAGTTTTCGTGGCAACTACCGGTTTACCCATGATAAGATATTCATCTATCTTCCTTGGATAATTGCCAACCGTTACATCATTGATCCTTTGGGGGTTTATGGCAACATCGAAAAAATCAATATACGAAGGTAATTCCTTTTCCGGTTTTGTTCCGAGAAAAATCACGTTGGATATGTTATGAAGACCGGAGTCTTTGAAAATTTCGTCTTCTGGACCTACTAGCACAAAAGCATATTCCGGAAGATTGGTTGCCAGGTATTGGATCAAGTGAATATCAATCCGTGTATTTTTCAATGCTCCAACATATCCGATAACTGATTTGAATTGCTTTTTAATTTTTAGCACAGATTCCGGTAAGATTTGAATTCTGGAACTATTGAATAAAGATGTATCGCAGCCCTGACCCACAAAAAAAGATCGAAGGTTATATTGTTTGGCATAACTTTCAAGAAATTCCGAATTAGTAACGACAAGGTCAGCCTTCCGGATGATATCTGCTTCGTATCGCGCCCCGTGTTTTTTGTAGTATGAGGAAGCGATCATATTATCGCGGATATAATAAATGAAAAAAGCCGGATGCAATTTTTCTTTAAGATATTGACTTCTATAGAAATCACTGTCGGTGAACAAAATGAAATCTTTGAATTCAAGTTTGTTGATGGCTTGTAATATTTGACCTGCAAACCGTTGTCCGTTTATTTTATTTAATTTATCAAACAGAAAACCAAAAGAAATTTGGTTAATGGATTCGAGAATGGTACCTGGTGTAAAGATCCAAAGGTTTTCAGAGATTTGCTCCAGTTGAATTTTTTTTTGCTTTCCTGCTTGTAAAAAATCCTGAATTTTTTTTTCTTTCCTCAGTTTGTATAAGGTTAGCCGGTCATAAGCATAGTTAATAAAAAGGACCCTGTTGGTGTTTGAGAGGGTCAGTGTTAAATTTGCGATGTTACTGCCCAGGGCAAAGTTCCAGGGTTGTAATCCGGTAATTATAATATCTTTATTCTGAAGCATATATAAAGATGCCAGAAGATCAGGAATTAAATTTTAATTGTTCAATTTCCAATGCATGGGAATAAATTTTTTCGACAAAATTTTCCCAGCTGTGTTCTTTTGCAATGGTCTTTCGTTTCATCTCCAGGGAAGGTGAATTTTCCTTCATTGCTATTTCAATACAGGGCACGAATTCTTCTTTGTTTGCTGCCAGATAGGTTATATCTTTAAAATAATCCATGAATGTTGTTTTTGAGGCGACAACAGGTTTTCCCATAGCGAGGTATTCGTCAATTTTCAGTGGATAATTCACGTTGGTGATCTGGTTAATGATTTGCGGGTTCAGGGCAACATCAAATCCCTTGATATAGCCTGGGAGTCCTTCCGGATTTTTACACCCAAGAAAGTGTACGTTTTTCAACTGGTGTAATTCGCTTTGTTTGAATTGGTCATCTTCAGGGCCAACCAATACGAGGTTCCAATCGGGTTTATTTTGGGCTATATATACCAGAACCTCAATATTCAATCTTATTGTAGTAAGCGCACCTGTATATCCAATAACCGGGTGGGGAATTGATTGAATTTCATCAGGGATTGGAAGTTTACCATCCGGATCCTGATATCTACTAAGGTCACAACCCTGTCCGATCATATATGATCGGGGATTGTACTGAAGGGCAAAATTGCAAAAGAAGTTGGAATTGGTTACAGTCAGGTCGGATTTTTTAATAATCAATGGCTCCAGGAGTGTACCATGTTTTTTATGATAAGGAACCAAGGTAACCGCATCTCTCAGCAGGTAAATAAAAAGTCTGGGCTTTAGTAGTTCTTTCAGGTAAAATCCGATTATCATGCTGTTATCATCAAGAAGAACATAATCATGGAATCCCAGATTTTTTGCCGCCTCCATGATTTTCAACGAAAACCGTGATTCATTGATCCTGTTAAAAAAAGAGAATAAAGAATGGTTGGGAATCCAGTTGATTGATTCCATTACGGTTTTGGGATACAGGACCCAGAGGGTGGGAGAGACTTGAATTAAATCAGGTTCAAGACCTTTCAGGATTTTCAGTCGTTTTTGTACATGAGATGAGTTTTTGTATTTGATGATTGAGCTTCTGATAAGTGGAGGATTCACAAACAGAACTCTGTTTTTCTTTGAAATTTCAATAGCTGTATATTTACAAGTGCTTCCGATCGTAATATCCCAGGGTTGTAATCCGAAAACAATAAAATCGCGATTCTCCATAATGAATTATTGTTAACCATTCATTTATAATGTTTTCCTATCATATAGTGTCTGATATAAATGCAGGTAATTTTCTGCCATTTTCTGCCAGGAAAATTTTTTTACCTGAATTTTTCCCCGTTCAATCAGTTGGTCCCTTAGGCAGATATCCGTGGTCAATTTGCACATGGCTGTAGTCAAATCTTCTGTCTTTCCGGGATCAACAAGAAGCGCTGCATCCCCTGCAATTTCAGGCATTGCAAAAACGTTGGAAGTAACAACTGGTGTATTGCATGACATGGCTTCCAGGATTGGAATCCCAAAACTTTCCCAGAATGACGGATATAAAAACAATGAGCTCATGGAATAAACGGCTGGAAGATCGGTATTCCGGATATAATCAAGCCGAACGATATGGGAAGCGATTTCCGACAATCCGTTTTCTTCAAGGAGTTTGTTCAAACCGGATTCCGGGTAATCAACAATTACGATAGGCAATGGCGAATTACATTGGTGGAAGTAATCAGCGTATGCTTTGACTACACCTTTTGTGTTTTTTTTCGGATCTGTATTGCCAATCAGGAGGATGAAATGTTCCGGTAAATGATAAATATTCCTGACTTTTTCCTGGATCAGGTGGTCTTCTACCGGTTTAAAATTTGTGCTAACGCCATTATATATAAAGGTTAGACGGGAATCGAAGATCTTGAAAAATGAAGCAATTCTGTTTTTTTCCGAATTGGAGACTGTAATGATTTTTCGTGAATGTTTCACGACAGCGGGGACGATATATCGTCGATACATATTTCCAAATTTCTGATAAGCCGAGAAACCTTTGGTGAACAAGCTGACGTTCTCAAGGTAAAAGATGTCGTGGAGGGTTAAGATCAGTGGGACAGGGCAAAAAACGGGGCCTGTATTGCTGGTACAATGTAGCATATCACATCTGTATTTCCGGGCAGCCCGTGGAAGAATGATTTGTTCCCAAAGCGGATAAGAGGGGCCAGGCAGTTCAACAACATGAAAATTTCCTGAGGATTGAAGGCATTTATCGGGGCCTGGTTTTATGAATATATAATATTCGTTATGAATATCAATTTGCTGAAGGTTCTTTATCAATTCCAGCGCTACGAAATCCATCCCATGTTTATTGCCACGGAATAGCCGTTGTCCTTCAATGCCGATTATCATACTATTTGTTTTAATGTCATGTTTTCTTCTCCTCATCAGTCGCAGTTGTATGTTGAGTATGAATAAAACGCTTGTTTGCCCCCTTGGTACTGAAGAGCGAAACCAACATCAGAAAAAAACCTCGCGGTAAAGTTGAAATGGCTGCCAATGTTGATTTATTGTAAAAAGTTGTTGGAATTGCAAAAAACAAAGCCAGGATACATAACAGAAAAAGGCCTCCCCAAAGGATGGAAATATTCAATGGGTTAAAAAGTAGGGATAAAAGCGTGAAAAGGGGTAATAACCCCAGGAGTAAAATTCTAGGAGGGAGTAACATCTGCGCCGATTTATCAAAGAAATCAATATTCCCTTTTGATATCAAGCTTTTTAATGCCTTGAAAAAGTATTTCGAATAATGAATTTGGGCTGATAACCATCTGCGACGTTGTTTGACAAAGACATCAGGGATCTGGACTTTTTCATCAAAAACCATAGCGTTCTCAAGATATTCTATTCGTTTTCCTTCCCCAAGCATGGTAAGTTCAATTTCTTTATCAAAACCACCTACTGCTTTGATCCCTTTCATCAGATCCTTAAAATAGTTGTAATTAAATGCCATTCCAGATCCAATAAGGCTGGATGAAAGTCCCAGTACCCGGTGCCCTTTTCTAAAAATATGATTGTTAATTTCTTCGCTGACGGCATCAAGAACAGCAAAAGAGGTATTTGTATTTTTTGCAATCCGATGACCCTGGATTGCCTGATATCCGGCATTAAATGCTGTATTTATTTTCTGAAGGAATTGGGGCTCCATCAAATTATCAGCATCCAGAACAAGCGCTACATCATAATATTGGTCGGGAAGGTTTTCCATTGCTTTGTTCAGGGCTTTTGTTTTTGTGCTGATATCAAATGAAACTTCGATTACATTAACCGGGAGTTTTTTAAGTTCTGACAATGTTCCTGTTTGAAAGGAGTCGGCTATTATAATGACATTAAAACTCTCATGGGGATAATGTTGCTTTAAAGCATCTTTTGCCGCTTCCAGGATAACGGAATCCTCCTTATATCCAGGGATAAGGACTGCTATTTTATTTATTTTTTCCGAACTTGTAATCTTATGCCTAAGCCGGAAAAGGCCTCCGATAGAAAAAATAAATATATAGATGGTACCGAATGCCAGATAGATCCATAAAATTGTCTGGACCACATAAAGGGCAATGGTTATATAATGAAAAACGGTCATTATCCGCGATTAAAAATTTTGTAAAACAAATATAGATATTCCAGTGTTTAAAATTTCTCTTCTTTTTCTTTACAAATATGGATTATTATGGATATTTCTATTCACCATATTTTTAATATGCCACCCGATGGCTTTGCAATAAGCATAAAAATACTGAAATTCACCTTTGAATAAAAACTTGAGGGTATTTTTAGGAATGGCGATACATGCCTGATATACAGTTCCTATTATAAACTCTTTACCAGTCATATTGCGTCGCATAAAAACGAGTCTGTTACGGTTCAGATAATAGACTTTCATGGGACTCAGTTTACCAGTCGAAACTGATTCTTTATGATATACAAGCGATTTGTGGACATACCATATTTTGTATCCTGCCTGTTTTATTCTATAACTCCAGTCTGCTTCTTCATAATATAAAAAGAAGGTGTATGACATCAGTCCAACTTTTTTTACTACCTCCATGGGGACCATCATAGCAGCGCCATGGGCATAAGCAGTTTCGGAATCCCTGTCGTATTGACCAGTATCTTTTTCCCGGAAACCGATAGCTGAATTACGAACTGTATATTTATTAATCGGGTAAAATCCGGCATATTGAATGATATCAGGGTCATAGTAAAACCGGATTTTGGGGCTGACTGCTCCAATGGATTTGTCTGATTGCATTTTCTCGACCAGGGGTTCCAGAAAACCTTTATCAACAATAGTATCATTATTTAAAAGAAGAATATATTCACCCCTTGCCCGCATGATACCTTGGTTATTGCCTCCCGCGAATCCCCAGTTAACTGGGCTTTCATAAAGGATAACATTGGGGTAGCTTCTTTTTATAATGGATGGGTCATCTTCCGGTGATTTATTATCTACAATGATGACTTCGAAATTTGGGTAAGTGATGTTATTGAGTGATCCGATAAAGTCGCAGGTAACCTCCGGGTGGTTATAATTCACCGCGATGATGGAAACAAGTGGGTAGGTTTTACCTTTCTTCGAATTTTTTGACTGGTTATAAACCCTGAGTGTTTCTGACATTGAATCACAAATGTTTTTTATTGGTTCCCTAAAAATGGATGGGTATGGATTTCATTGCTGAGGGTTTTTGCGATATGCCATCCAATTGCTTTATAATAGGCACGAAGCAAGTCCAATCTTCCAGTAAACAGATAAAGGAATGAATTTTTAGGGATTGAAACGAAAAGTTGAAAAAAAAGACTGATAATAAATTTGAATCCCCTGACATTTCTTCGCATATAAAGGAGCCGGCTACGATTGATATAGTATGTTTTAAGTGGGCTTTGTTTTCCAGTTGAGATTGATTCCTTATGGAAAACCAGTGAATTGTGAACATAATAAATTTTATATCCGGCTTTCCGGATGCGAAAACCCCAATCCAATTCTTCATAATAGAGGAAAAATGCCATGGACATCAGTCCGACTTTTTTAAATATTTCCAATGAAGTCATCATGGCTGCGCCATGGGCGTATGCTGTAATGGTATCATTTTCGTATTGGCCAGAGTCTGTTTCACGAAAACCGATAGCCCTGCTTCGGATAGTGAACGGGTTAATAGGGGTTAGGCCTGCATATTGAATAGTATCAGGGGAATAGAAGAAGCGGATTTTAGGGCTCACGGCGCCGATCGAGGGGTCAGATTCCATTTTTTCAACCAGCGGTTCAAGAAATCCGGGTGTCACGATAGTATCATTGTTAAGCAACAGAATATATTTACCCTGGGCTTTGGAAATGCCAAGGTTATTAGCGCCAGCGAAACCCAGATTTTTCCCGGTTTCTATATAGATTATTTGAGGAAACTGTTCTTTTATTTTTCGTGGGGTATCATCCGGGGAGCCGTTATCGATGACGAAGACTTCAATATTTGGGTATGTGATTTTGAACAGGGATTCCAGCATGTCACAGGTGACATCGGAGTGGTTATAATTAACTGTAACGACTGAAACTATCGGTAAACTGTTGTTAATATCGTATAATTCATTCACAATTAAATGCTTTTTCCAGACTGTTTTTCATGACTAAAAGATCATGAAATGTCCTATTTTTTGATTTTTGGGTTATTGCTTTTATATTGAATATACCCAGCTATGAAGCCCAAAGGAACGAATAAAATCAATCCCATGATCATGTGAAAAATTACGAATTGCATATATTTAATAATTACATTAAGTATTTTGCTTCAACAATCTCTGCGCCAGAATTTTCTTTTCCATTTCCGGCGACATAAAAACAAAGGCCATACTGGTATAAACCATAATCCCTGTTGGGAACTGGCCTAAAACGGCGTTCCCATAGCTGGCGACAATAACGCCAAAGATCCCGCACAGGAGTGCGGCAATTTTCCCCCTGAATTCAGGATCTTTGAGGACGAACATAACGATATAGGATCCTTTACCTATAATGAACCCCAAAATAAATAAATGGAGATAGAGTCCCACGATACCGTTTTCGGCCCAGATCAGGACGAACCAGCTATCGGTTGCCACATTGGCCAGAAAGGATTCGGAGGCATAAGTTTTGGCCCGTGATCCGGCGTGGCCAACGCCTACGCCAAATGGTTTATTTTTCAGGTAGTCCTCAAACAATTTTTGGTTTTGGATTCGAACGCGGTAAGATGCATCATCTTCCGGGGTGAAGGCCGATCTCATCCTGTAAATCTGATAGTTGGAATTACCGATATACGTATATCTAAAAAAAACATATATACCGGTAAATAAAATTAAGCCAACAATGAGGGCTTTTACATTTTTATTCAGGATCATATATAAAAATAATCCGCCAATAGGGACGAACATGGCGCCTCTTGTTCCGGAAACGGCCATTCCGTAATATCCAGCAACCATTACGATGGTCCAGAAAATCCTGGAATTCCATTTCTTTGAATTGATAAGGATGATGGTTGCAACCACTGCAATATGGCTTAATGCTGCCCCAAATTGTCCGGCATCAGAATAAAATGAGAAAGCCCTGAACCTTCCAAAAATGATGTGGGTCAGGTTCCCGCCGCTATCCAGCCATCGTTGTTCCCATGGATCAGGTCCGATGATGATTTGCTGAGCAGCTTTTAAAGCGGCCAGGATCGATATAACTCCCCATATCCTTAGGAATTGTTGTAAATCTTTAGGTTCGTTATAAATTAAGAAAATGAGCGGAATGATCAGGGCCATATATAATCCGATACCCCTCATGGAGGAGAACCATGCCATTTTGCTATAGGCTTCAGGATTAAAGAAACCTAAGATGATATATAAAAGCCAAATGATTGAAAGGTAGGTGAGCTCATTTTTAACCGGGGCAAGGCTTATTTTTTTATCAAAATAATGAAAAAATATTGCTATATAAATTGAAACCAGGGTTATATCCATTAAATAACCCACTTTTACCGGGATATACCGGGATATACCGATGATAAAGAAATTGATGATAAATGCGAAAGTCAGGCCAATTTTCGGGTTAAGAATGAGTCGATAAAAACAATATAAGAGAACGGGAATGGCAAATAAGATTGCTGCAAGCGTGAATCCACCCTTTGATAAAGCGTAGCCAAGGACGATGGCTATAATAATAATGGTCCCAACGAGGGTTGGGTTTTTCAAGTTTTCGGAACCGGAATATTTATAAAAAGGATTAGCGTTCACACCGGAAACTTTTTGTGTTTGTAATTAGCCAAAAATTTAGAATAGATATTTTGGTAGAAAACCATTCCTTCAGAAAATATCGTAAAAAAAGAAATTTTTACTTCCTTATATAAGTAATAATATCCGATAATAATACCCAGTAATGCGAAAAGGCATGACACTACTGCCACAAAGAACAGCAGGGTAGTGACTGGCATTGAAGGGAAAAAGGAATGAAATCCAAATATCACCATGATATCGCCAATGATATTGAAAGATGCCATAAAAATAAGTTTTATCAGGTTCTTCTCTGGTTTATTCAAGGCGTCTAATGATATTCCAGTAAACCGGTCCAGGGGTAAGAGAACCGAATAGACAATAAAGGGGATAATAATGATAGATAATGCACTCAGGGAAGTCAGATAGTGTGAACCACCCAGAAAAATGATAAAATAATCCCTAAGGAAGAAGCTAACGACGGCAATTCCAATAAAAAGGTATATGATAGCGCCAGTATAGGAATAAAAAATCCGTTTGAATTCAGGTATATTGTTTTCGATGCTTGCCTTGGATAGTTTTGGGAAGGCCGTTGTAGAAAAACTAACGAGGGGGATTTCGATAAGTTCAATAAATTTGAGTGGTATAGCATAAAGAGCTACTCCGACAGGTCCGCAAAAAGCGCTAAAAGAAATGATAAAACTGTCCGCTCCTTTAAGCAGGCTGCTTCCGATCCTTGTAAATACAGAGTACCTGCCAAATGATAGCAGTTCATTGGTGCATATTTTATTGTGATATTTGAGATATTGTAATCCTGTCCATTTTTTAAAGATACAAAACAGGGAAGTTGCAAGGTTTGTTAAAATATAGATATAGACAACATCAATGACATGGATTTTTTTAGTGAGGTAAGACAGAAAGATAATAAGTATAAAGGAGCATAGGTTAAAAAAACGGATCCAAAATATTTTTTTAAATTCCAGTTTTGCCTGTAGGATTGACCATGCATAATTCCAGGGCAGGTTTGCAAGGGCTAATAAGGGGTACCAGTAAAAAAAAAGATCATAGCCGCTGGCCACAATTTTTCCGGTAATTGCTATCAGGACGATCCAAAGAATTATAGTAATAATTACCAGTAAAAAGAAACCGATCATCCAGCCGGAGCCCAGGAGGCCTTTTTGTTTGTTTTTATCTGGGGTAGTCAGGAATCTAACCAATGCATCCCGGGTAAGGCCGAACCGGAACATATCGACTAACGAGGCAGGGGCTGTAAAGAGGACCCATTTTCCGAATTCAGGTACTGAAAGCATCCGGATCAGGATCATAAAAGAAAGCAGGCCCATGACAGCTGTAGAGAAATTTGCAGCTAAGGATAGGAAATTGAGATCATTTAATATTTTTCTAAGATACCTGGTTATTATCAATTTCAGAAGGACTTTTGAAGGTTGCTATACAGAGTTTGTATCTTTGAATTGAAATAAGAGGATACGTTTCATTGTCCTGTAAAACTTTGATCGGAATTTTGGAATTTCACCAAAAATCACGTCAAGATAAATAACATCAATTCCATTTAGGATTAACAGGGTGTTTTGTTTGAAAACAGATTTGAAAAGTTGCAAAGCGCTGGTATCGGCATCTGTCCATGATCTGTTAGCCCTGGTAACCATCAATGCAATATCAAATTGTTGAATAAATTCAAGCGGATAGCTGCTATTGATCAGTGATGGTATTTCCAGAATTATATAGTTATAACCTTCGGTATTAAGATATTCGCTATCGGACAAAATATCTTGTAACCCTTTTGCTTCAAAAAAGTTTTCTTTTACCGTATAAGAAACTTCATCTTCTGAGGCAGGGATAAGTTCGCTGTATGGTTGGGATTGGTATGGACTATTAAAGTCCTGGCTTGGATTCAGATATAAGACGGAATCTCCATAAGATTTTAGTTTTCTTGAAATTTCCCGGGCCATGGTTGTTTTTCCTTCAGAAGTCCTGGTACTCATAATGAGAATTAAAATGGGCCTATTCCCATTTATCTTAAGATTCTCAAAAAGAGCCAGTTTGATATTCTGGGTCAGGATTTCAATTAAACGTGGGAGAATGAAGCCTACGTCAACCGAATACATCTGTTTAGAAATTTTCGGATAAATACCGGCAATTTTAAGTTTGATGATTTGTTCAGCCCGTGAGGGTGTTTTAATAGAGGTATCAAAGAATTCCAGGGCAAGGAGGATGATCACAATAAGAAAGAATCCAAAGATTCCTGACACGAGCACCAGAAGCAAGGATCGGGATCGAATTGGGTTAAGCGGGTAATAGGGTGGATCGACTACTTTAATATTGGTGGAAAGTTCGTCATCCTGTTGCCGGAGTTTAGCCAGGTTTAAATCGTGCAGTAGTTGCAAAAACTCATTTTCAGTCACTCCGATCAACCTTTCAATTCTTTTCATTTCAGCGCCCAGCGGTGCAAAGATTTCGTATAGTTTCTGAAAATGTTTTCTACGTTCAGTCAGGACACGGAGAGCAGCTTTACTTTCTTCATAAATGATCACATTATTCAACCAGGCATTCAGAACATCTTTGATGGGCAAACCTTCGACGCTATTGGTAGCGATATAAAGTTTGTCAATGTTTGTTTTGATTTCCTGTTTAATTCTTTCAACCCGCATTTTTTCTGCAGCAAGTTGATTGATGGCGCCGGAATCGTTTTGTTGGTCAATTTCGAGGTTTGATATTTGAATGGTGGCATCGCCCAGCTCACCTCTGAGCCGAAGGATAGCGCTTGTATTCAGGGAGAGGTTTGCATGGGTTTCCAATTTCCGTTCAATCATTTTCAACGCCGCATCCGAAGAAGCCAGGGTAATTTGTTTATTCTGGTAGGCAACGTCCAGTTCTTCTTTGGTAACTGAAATTATTTTTGTTTGTTCATAATAGTTAATGATTTGGTTCCTTTCATTAAAAACCAGAAGATCGTTTTCTGCTTTTTTCAGTCGTTCGGTTGCATCCTGAACCTGCCGTTTAAAATATTGTATAACAGCGTCGGTTTGGTTTTGTTTAAGGATCTTATAATTCCTGATAAAAATCTTTGTTAAAAAAACAAGGGTTTGCTGACAGATTCCAGGGTCTGGATTTTTATAAGAAAGCTGTATCAAGTCAGAGTTTTGAATCCTTTTGACACTGATAGCCTGGAGCGCCGATATGGAGTAATACCGGTCGGAAACAGAATTCCATAGCTTATAAATGAAATTAAATTCATTTTGTCTTCCATAAACCAACAAACGTCTAACCAGTTTTTCGAACGATGTAGAATCGGTGATGATTTTAGGGGCTATTCCTAACGTATCATAACCAGCGAAATAACTGCTATAGTTGGAAGATGTATCAATTTTTAAGGTATCGGTTACCGGTGAAGGTTCCGGATTATCCGAAGTGAATGGGCCCGATGTGTTTTTAGGTTTGCCATGGGAATTATTTAATGCAAGTTTTTGTCCAATCTCTATATCGTAAGAGGAGAGGAGGTTTAAATTCATTAACTGATTGACAGATAGCCCGTTTGATTTTGCAATTGAATAAACAGTTTCCCCACGTTTTACAACATGATATTTTTTTTCCCCTGATACAGTTTGCTGTTGTTCTGTTTCCGGTGATTGATTTTGTGATAAATCGTTTTGTTCTTCATATTCTTCTGAAGGGGGGGGAGAAGTTGCTCCTGGTCTGTAACTGCGCTTGTTTTCCCGTTTATATTTTCGGACTATCTCCATGATTTCGGGAGGTACTTTAGAGCGGAGGTCATCAAAATTCTCTTTGGAAATATAACGGCTGTCGTAGTTATTCAGTAGGAGGTGCTGTGCCAGAAGGGAGACAGAAACTTCTTCGAGGGTCTGTCTGGAGCGTATCAGGTTGATCAGATTATCATAAATTGCCATATTGATAATCGCGTTGGTAGAAGATTGCTGCTGGACTGAGTATCCTGAATTTACTCCGGTATAGATTGTCGTTTCGGATAAATAACTCCATTGGTTTTTCCGGGTAAGGAGAAAAACCACCAAGGCTATTAACAATGGGATAAATATTAATAATAGCAGGTGTCTATTGAGTAATTTTATGAAGTATATAATCTTCATTAGTCAATTTTATTTATGACATTAAATTTAATCCCTGAAATCTCCTGAAGTAATGAATATGAATTATATAATTCAATTCTGGCATCTTCGAAATCGTACACGGCCCTTCGGTACATTTCATTAATACGGGCAACTTCATAAAGGGTAGTCTGGCCATTCAGAAATTCCTTTTCTGCCATTTCTTTTTGCAATGAATTCGTAATAACGTTTTCATTTGAGATCTTTAATTTTCGTTGGTTAACGATAAGTTGATTATATAGCAGGATGATTGTTTTTCTTAGTTCAAGGATAAGATTGTCTTTAATGGCCATGGATTTTTCGACTTCCTTGATAACTGTTTTCACGCGGTTTCTACGATCCCAAAAATCATCCATTGGTATTCTGAGACTGACACTTCCAAGGGCGCGGGTATTATTTTGATAGGATAGAATTGAGTTTTCATCGCCATAGGATGTTTTGTTATTAGTCAATCCATCCCAAACATCACTTTGAAGCATTCCGTCGATGTAAAAATTTTGCATCCATTCCCTGCGCGCAGTTTTAATTTTGTATTTCCAGATTTCGATATCTGCATCCTGGGATTTTAATAAGGGGGAATGGACTATGGCAGAATCGATTAAATCCTCAAGTGATGGAATACGCTGGATGATATCTTCGGTAAGAGGATTGAATTGGGCAGTGGTGTCGCTGTCCGGAAGTTTTTGGGTGTCTGATCCTGTTTGTCCGCGGCTAAGCACAGGGATGAAAGCAAAACAAATTATCAGGATTCCAAGGATAAATCCCGGAATTGATGAGGTAACGGTGATGGGTTGAAGTTTAAACATTTTCTTTTTGGATGAATACTTTAAACGTTTTAAATATAAGTTTTATATCGCCCCAAAAGGAATTATTTTCTGCATAATAGTTATCAAGAGCAAACCGTTCTTCTTCAGACATGATACCTTTTCTACCCCGTTTTTCAACCTGCCATAGTCCTGTCAGACCAGCTGCGGCCCTAAAGCGTCTGCTCCATTTCTTTTTTGTAAGTGCTTCTGCTTCATTTAAGGGTAATGGGCGGTTACCCACGATAGACATATCCCCTTTAATGATATTAAAGAGCTGGGGAAGTTCGTCGATGCTGGTCATACGTATGAACCGCCCTACTTTTGTGATTCTTGGATCATCTTTAATCTTGAGGAAAGCTTTTTTGGCATTCCGTCTTTTAGTTGCCAGTCTTTCACAGATTTCTTCTCCGTCGTAGTAAACCCTGGGGGAGCATGTCTGACCTACAGGAAGTTTGGCACATTCAGAACAAGATTCCTCAACTGATTCGCTAATGTATTGGTTGAGGTGTGCAACGTCTTTTATCCGTTTATCAGCATCAGGATACATTGAACGGAATTTATAAAAATCGAATATTTTATAGTTGGCGCCAACTCTTTTCGAAATATAATATGGTTTTCCTTTTGATTCCAGAAGGATTGCAAGAACCGAAATCAGCATGACAGGGGAGAGGATAATCAGGGCGATGATGGTTATAAAGAGATCAAAAATACGTTTAGGCAGGGGGCATTTAAAGGGAGTCAGATCTTTATCCAGAATAGCCAAGGGCTTTGCAATATATTCGGATTTGAATTTTTTCAGGAAAAGAATCCGGTTATATATATTTTCAAGGTTGATCTCTTTTTGAAAAAAATCATCGACACCGACGTTAAATGCCTCGGATTTAATATCGTTATTTCTGAAAAAGGAAAGTATTATGAATGGAGTTTTTTGATGGAATTTGTTTAATTTAAGCTTTTTGTAAAATGTCAATCCATTGATTCCAGGCAGTACAAGTTCACAGATAATGGCATCGATGATTTGGGTTTCTTTGTAAACCGTATTGAGTTTAGATTCCAGATCTGGATCAAACAGGATAAAGTCATTATTAGTCAGCCAGAACATGGCTTCAAGGCAGTTTTTTTTGAATGTGACTTGGTATGCGGGGTTGTCCCCGAACATGGCAATGGTATGAGGATCATTACCTATGTATAATATTTTCATCGGTTCAACAGTATTCACATCCATAGATGAGTTATCCTTCTCCTTTTCGTGAATAAAGTTCTTTCGATTCAAGTCTTCTTTTTATCCTGGCGATCAACTCCTTAGGATTAAACGGTTTCAGAACATAGTCATCTGCCCCCATTTCAAAACATTGAATTTTATCTGCACTTTCTTCTTTCCCGGAGAGCATGATCAATGGAATTTCCTCGAAGTAACCGCTTTCCCGGATCCGGCGGATAAATTCAAATCCATTTAAAACCGGCATTTCCACATCACAAATAATGACATCAGGTAAATTTCCTGACTGGAGATAGAACATGGCATCCATCCCATTACCGAATGTAGTGACATCGAAATCTTTTCTAAATGTGTTTTCAATAATAAACCGGATACTCTTTTCGTCGTCTATCGCGAGTATCTTTTTCTTCATAAGCTTAGTTTTTTCAAGCAAATATATTCTTTTTTGCAGGACAAGCCCTAAATAGATATTAACAAACAAAAAAAGTTATTGACTATCTGGATGCCTTTTGGTTGTAAGGGCCTGCATCGGAATTAAGTCTGTCCTGAAGCGCTTTCAGCAAATCGCGGATCCTGGCAGCTTCAAGAAAGTCTAAGCTTTTAACGGCTTCTTCCATGTCTTTCCGCGCCTTAACAATCAGTTTTTGAAGTTTATCCATGGGAAGATAAGGTATTATGGGATCTGCCGCTACATCTATATTTTCATTTTCGATATATGCACCGGGGTGTAATGTTTTTCCGTTAGCTATTGCGGTTTGGCCCAGGATATCTGAAGTCGTTTTTACAATAGGGGTGGGGGTGATATGGTGCATGGTATTATATTCGATCTGCCTTTCCCTACGACGGTTGGTTTCAGCCATCATCCGTTTCATGGACTCGGTCAATTTATCAGCATACATGATAACACGGCTGTTAATGTTCCTGGCAGCCCTGCCTGCTGTTTGTGTCAGGGAGCGTTCTGACCGCAGGAATCCCTCTTTATCCGCATCAAGAATAGCCACGAGGGAAACTTCCGGAAGGTCCAGCCCTTCACGGAGCAGGTTTACGCCAATCAAAACATCGAAAGCGCCAAGTCGTAGGTCCCTGAGGATTTCCACCCTTTCCAGGGTTATAACATCTGAATGGATATAACGGCAACGGATATTCAGTTTTGTAAAATAGCTGGTCAATTCCTCGGCCATTCTTTTAGTCAGTGTCGTGACCAGGACCCTTTCCCGTTTTTTAACCCGCTGGTCAATTTCATTCAACAGGTCGTCGATCTGGTTCTGGCTGGGTTTTACCTCAACAAAAGGATCAAGCAGACCGGTAGGACGGATGATCTGTTCAACGATAACTCCTTCACTCTGCTGCAATTCAAAATCCGCAGGGGTTGCACTTACAAAAATTATCTGATCGACCATGGCCTGGAATTCATCAAATTTCAGGGGACGGTTATCCATGGCTGATGGTAAACGGAAGCCATAGTCCACTAATGTTTGCTTTCTTGACCGGTCACCTCCATACATGGCCCTGATCTGAGGTATGGTTGCATGACTTTCATCAATCACCAGTAAGTAATCATTTGGAAAATAATCTAATA
The DNA here is from genome assembly GCA_023231065.1 of Bacteroidales bacterium. Classification (GTDB taxonomy): domain Bacteria; phylum Bacteroidota; class Bacteroidia; order Bacteroidales; family FEN-979; genus CAIVAT01. The sequence goes on along the minus strand of JALNWE010000026.1, from coordinate 1,113 downwards.
GGCAAAACGGGCGGGATCCAGGGACCCTTCCATCAAAGTATCTTGAATAATTTTCTATCCCTGAGCAGTAACCCAGTTCCCTCATCATTTCGATGTCATAATTGACCCTATCCTCCAATCTTTTGGCTTCCAGGTCTTTTCCGTTTTCTTTAAAATAGCTGATCTGCCTGATCATATCTTTCTGGATCTCAAGCAGGGCTTCTTTCATTTTATCCTGGGAGGTCACAAAAAGATTGGCTGGATATAAAGTTAGGAAATCCATGGTTTCCATTCTTCTACCGGTAACCGGATCAAAAGATTCAAGGGTTTCCACTTCATCGCCAAAGAAAATTATCCTGTAAGCGTAATCCAGGTATGCAGGAAAGACATCAATGGCATCGCCTTTCACCCTGAATTTTCCCCTGATGAATTCAGTTTCAGTTCTGGAATACAGGCTATTCACAAGGGTTAACAGGAATTTATTCCGGTTCACTTTTTCGCCTGTCTTCATCTTTATTACATTCTGGTAAAAGTCGTCGGGGTTTCCAATCCCATAAATACAGGAAACAGATGCGACGACAATGATATCCCTTCGGCCGGAAAGCAGGGATGAAGAAGCGCTCAATCTCAGTTTTTCTATTTCATCGTTGATGGAAAGGTCTTTTTCTATATAGGTATTTGTTGTCGGGATATAGGCTTCCGGTTGGTAATAGTCGTAATAGGAAACAAAGAATTCGACGGCATTATCAGGAAAAAATTGTTTAAATTCCCCATATAATTGTGCCGCTAAGGTTTTATTATGGCTTAAGATCAAAGTAGGCCTTTGTACCTGATGGATAACATTCGCGATGGTGAATGTTTTTCCTGAACCTGTAACCCCTAACAACACCTGGCCATGATCGCCTCGTTTTAAACCCTCGATCAGCTGACGGATTGCTTCCGGTTGATCGCCGGTTGGTTTGAACTCCGAAGTTATATTAAAATCCAATTATTTTGGTTTTTATGGATGAGCCGGCTCCGAAAAGTCAAATCTTTCATTTTACCGCGAAGACGCAAAGACACAAATATATCATATCCAATTATTTAAAATTTTGCGCCTTAGCGACTTGGCGGTAAAAAGTGGTTTTCGGAGTG
>JALNWE010000025.1 GCA_023231065.1 Bacteroidales bacterium | reverse complement strand
GTGGGATGTAACAGATTCGAACTGATGACCTCTTGCCTGTCAAGCAAGCGCTCTAAACCAACTGAGCTAACATCCCGTGATAGGGATGCAAAGATATAATTTTTTTTGTACGGATATACCGCGATGCCTCACTGCAAAAAAATGTATTATTACAATAATTACCCTTCTTTCCGGTACACACCGAGGATTTCACCGTAATATACTATATGATAATCCTTCTTGGGATAGAATTGCTTATCAATAGGGCCGTCCAGGCTCTGCGGATCCAGCCGGTGTTTGTGAACGATACGGCACTCATAATGGATCATGGATTCACCTATGTAAGGAGTGTCGGTTTTTATTCCCGGTTCCATTGTAAACCCGCAATGCTGTATCTTGTCCACATCTTTTCCCGATTTTGAGCCGCAAAATGCCAGTTGTTTTTCATACCCTTTTGGCAGAATGCAAACAGAAAACGTAGCGCTCTTTTCAATCTTTCCGAAGGTATATCGCGTAGGCCTGACCATAATGGTAAAAATGGAACGGTGCCAGATAACGCCCAGGGTCCCCCAACCGATGGTCATGACATTGGGAGGATCTCCGGCAACCAGAAGGATCCCTTTCCCGTTCAATTCATCGAGTGTTTTCTTCATCTCGTCAAAAATTCCGATTTCCTTTTGCATAATTTCCTATTTTTGATGCAAAGATTAAAAAAGAAACTGTTTATGAAGACCCGGATCATTAATTTTTTCACGATTATCCTCTTTTTCTGCATTTCCTCCGTGGCAATTGCGCAAACCGAAAAAAAGAACATCAGCCTTGAGGATATTTTTAAGGACCGTAAATTCTCATCAAAAGGGATTGCCGGCATCCAATCAATGAAGGAAGGAAATTATTATTGCCAGTTGAAAAAGGATAGTTTGAACGTTTATGCTTACGAGACCGGCAAGCTCATCAGAACGATCGTTATAGCAAAGCAATTGGTTCCGGCTGGTGATACAGCCGCCATTCCGATGAATGAATTTGAATTCAGCGAAGATGAAACCAGGATTTTATTTGCAACAGATGAAGAGCCGATTTACCGGAGGTCTTCCAAGGCAAATTATTATGTATATAATGTCGCTACAGAACAACTATTCCCATTGTCGAAAAACGGGAAACAACGCCTGGCTACTTTTTCGCCCGATGGAACAAAAATAGCTTTCGTACGGGACAATAACCTGTTTATAACCGATATCCCGTCAGTTATCAATCCTGGTTCTTCTGTCAATGAGACACAAATAACTTTCGACGGAAAGGCTAACGAAATAATCAATGGCGCTACGGATTGGGTTTATGAAGAAGAATTCGAGTTTTCGAAAGCTTTTTGCTGGTCACCCGATGGAAATAAACTTGCTTTCTACCGTTTTAATGAAAGCAAGGTCAGGGAGTATCAGTTAACCTATTATGGTGACCTGTACCCTGAACAATACAAATATAAATATCCCAAACCAGGTGAAGACAATTCAATTGTGGATATTTTCTGCTATGACCTGAACTCAAAAATGATTGCCAGGGTTGATATCGGGAAGGAAACGGATATCTATATCCCACGGATCAAATGGACATCCAGTCCGGAAACCTTAGCCCTTTACAGAATGAACCGTCACCAAAACAAGCTGGAGCTTTTGCTGGCAAATGCTGTCTCTGGAAAAACGAGGGTGATCTATTCGGAAGAAAACAAATATTATATCGAGGTCAATGATAACTGGCATTTCTTCAGCGATAACAAACAATTCCTGTTGACCAGTGAAAAAGACGGGTTCCGTCACATTTATCTGTTCGACATGGACGGAAACCCGGTCCGGCAGTTGACAAACGGGAACTGGGAAGTGACGGATATAATGGGCGTGGATGAAAAAAACGGGCTTATTTATTATGCCTCCACAGAAACCTCCCCGCTTGACCGGGATTTGTATTCCATAATGGTTGACGGAAAGAAAAAAGTTAAGCTCAACACCAAAACCGGCAACAACAGCGCCGAATTCAGTGGAAATTATGCCTGGTATATCGGACGTTGGTCCAATGTTAATACCCCACCTTATATTGCTGTTTATAACGCCGCAGGAAAAGAAATCAGGCTGTTACAGGATAATGCCAAACTTCGTGGGACCATCCAGGAATTCCAGTTTAGTAAAGCAGTTTTTTTTACTTTTCAAACTTCCGATGGAATGGAATTAAATGGATTGATGGTGAAACCTCCGGATTTTGATCCGGCTAAAAAGTACCCTGTGTTGTTTACTATTTACGGAGGGCCCGGATCGCAATCCGTACTCAACTCCTGGGGATCTGTATCTTCGTGGAATCAACTTTGGGCCCAGCATGGTATTATTGTCATTTCAGTCGATAACCGGGGAACCGGTGGAAGGGGAGAAGCGTTTAAAAAATGCACCTACCTTCAGTTAGGTAAATATGAAACCCTGGACCAGGTCGAGGCAGCGAAATATCTTGCAACACTTCCTTATGTGGATAAGAACCGGATCGGAATGTGGGGCTGGAGCTTTGGGGGTTATCTCACCTTATCCTGTCTGACCCGCGGAGCGGATTATTTCTCTTTCGGTATTGCTGTCGCCCCGGTCACTAACTGGAAGTATTATGACAATATTTATACAGAACGGTTTATGCGGACCCCAAAGGAAAACCCGGGGGGATATGAGGATAACTCTCCGGTAAACCATGCTGCAGAATTAAAAGGCAAACTATTAATGATTTGCGGAATGGCGGATGATAATGTACACCCACAGAACTCTTACGATATGGTTACCGCGCTTGTGGCTGCCAACAAATCTTTCAATTCACAATTTTATCCAAACAGCAACCATGGTATTTATACCGGAAAGAACACTACTTTCCATCTCTACAACCTGATGACCGACTTCATTATGAAAAATCTATGACAGAGGAATAGGACAGGAGATAAGCAAATCATTCCCTATCTTTTATCCTGATATTTTTATTTTTGGAAATTTAGTAAGAAAGTTATACTTTTGCAACCCCATAGTAAAAATAGTATAAACCATTAACAAGAAAGCGAGCGAATAGCATGATTATCGTACCTGTTAAAGAAGGCGAAAGTATTGACAGAGCGTTGAAGAAGCTGAAACGTAAATTTGAAAAAACGGGTGTTGTCAAAGAACTCCGGGAACGTCAGAAATTTACAAAACCCTCAGTGAAACACCGCGACGAAGTAAATCGCGCCATCTACATACAGCAGATACAGGACAAAGAGGCTGCCATGTAACGGCTTTTATTTGTAAGAAGAAATTTTGTTTTTTGGGTGATATTTTTGTATATTTATCGCCTATTTAGAAACTAACAGGATTTCTTCTTACTTTTTTGTTGACCGGTGAAGGAGCGCTTTCTTGCATATATTCAGTTCGAAAAACGGTATTCCCCACACACCGTTACTGCTTACCGGAATGATCTGGAACAATTTTTCTCCTTCCTGGATGTATATTTTGGAATACGCGATATAGCAGAAATTGACCATTCCATGATCCGTTCCTGGCTGGTAAGGCTGATGGAAGATAAAATGTCAACCAGGAGCATCAACCGGAAATTGACAACCCTCAAATCTTTTTACAGGTTTTTACTTAGGGAGGGAGCTGTTGAACAGAACCCGATGTTGCGTGTCGTATCCCCCAAAAATCCCAAACGATTACCTGTGTTTGTTGAAAAGGACAAAATGAATATCCTCCTCGATGAGACTGAGTTTGACGAAGGGTTTCCCGGGATCAGGGACAAACTGATCATTGAGCTTTTTTATTCAACTGGAATAAGGTTATCAGAATTGGTAAACCTGAAAGAATCTGATATTGATTTTCACCAGGATACGATAAAGGTTCTGGGAAAACGTAATAAAGAACGGCTGATTCCGTTCAGTAAAAAAATGGAGGTCATGCTGAAATCTTACTTGGCGGAAAAAATCAAAGTCTTTGGAGACACCCAAGCGCTTTTTCTGACAGATAAGGGACGGAAAATTTATCCAAAGATGGTCTATTTGAAGGTACACAGATATTTGTCTACCGTTACCACCATGGATAAAAAAAGTCCGCATGTCCTGCGTCATACTTTTGCGACCCACATGCTAAACAATGGAGCTGAACTGAACGCGGTGAAAGATTTGTTGGGGCATGCAAGCCTTTCAGCCACACAGGTTTATACTCATATTACAATAGAAAAACTAAAACGAATTTACAAACAAGCCCATCCCAAGGCATAAAAAAGGAGGTCGGAATGAATGTTAAAATTAACTCTGTTCATTTCAAGGCTGACAAGAAATTGGAAGCTTTTGTCACAGACAGAATGGAAAAACTTCAAACTTTTTTTGACGGAGTGATTGGAAGTGAAGTGGTTTTAAAGTTGGATAATGGCGAAACCAGGGAAAATAAGATCGCCGAGATCCGGTTACTGATTAGAGGGTATGACCTTTTTGCAAAGAAAGAGGCTTTGACTTTTGAAGCTGCCATTGACCTGGCAACTGATGCCCTGCGTAAACAACTGGTCAAACATAAGGAAAAAGTCCGTGGAAGTTAGTCCTTATTCATATAACGACAGCGGAGGCAACCAGGCAAAGTTGCCTCCGCTGTTTTCAAAGCCCTTTATTGACAGTCTTTTTGAAATTCGGTACAGAGTTTGTTAAAAAAAATCACTTTCCGGGGATAGAATTTAAAAAAAAATCTTGTTTCGTATCCAATTTGTTTATAATTTTGCAGTCCTTTTCAAAAAAGGATAACGATTGCCGATGTAGCTCAGCTGGTAGAGCAGCTGATTTGTAATCAGCGGGTCGGCGGTTCGATCCCGTCCATCGGCTCTGAATTCCCGGAAAGTGGTCCGGATATAGATTAAATCATAAGGTTCTTTGAAAGTTTGAAACCCGTTATAAAGCCGACAATCCTGATCAGGTGATGTTACACCAACATACATTATCCTATATCGGATGGGTTGCCGGTAAATTTGTAAAACAGGGGAGATACCAGAGCGGTCAAATGGGGCAGACTGTAAATCTGTTGGCGCAGCCTTCGGAGGTTCGAATCCTTCTCTCCCCACAAATTAATGAGGAATGAAAAATGAGGGATGAGGAGTTCATTCCTCATTCGTAGTTCCGAATTGAAATGCGGAAGTAGCTCATTTGGTAGAGCGGAAGCCTTCCAAGCTTCAGGTGGCGGGTTCGAGCCCCGTCTTCCGCTCTGAACATAAATCCGGTTGGATTGACACTCTTTGCCTTTGTAGCTCAGTTGGTAGAGCACTTCCTTGGTAAGGAAGGGGTCAGCAGTTCAAGTCTGCTCAAAGGCTCAAGTTTATAAAAGCCATATCGCATTGTGACTTTTTAACCATTGATTGACTTATAAACATGTAATTAAACTTAAATAAAATGGCAAAAGAAAAATTCTCCCGCACAAAACCACATGTCAATATAGGTACTATTGGCCATATTGACCATGGAAAAACAACGTTAACAGCTGCTATTACTTTGGTTTTAGCCGATAAAGGATTATCAGAATTCAGGTCGTTTGATTCGATCGACAATGCCCCTGAAGAAAAAGCCCGTGGTATTACGATCAATACAGCTCATATTGAGTATCAGACTGCCTCCCGTCACTATGCCCACGTTGACTGTCCAGGCCACGCCGACTATATAAAGAATATGGTCACCGGCGCTGCCCAGATGGATGGCGCTATCATTGTTGTTGCTGCAACTGACGGGCCCATGCCCCAAACCCGTGAGCACATCCTGCTTGCGCGTCAGGTAGGTGTTCCCAAGCTGGTTGTATTCATGAACAAATGCGATCAGGTCGATGATCCTGAACTGCTGGAAATCGTGGAAATGGAAATACGCGAGCTGCTGACTTTCTATGGCTTTGATGGCGCAAACACTCCGGTTATTCAGGGATCTGCCCTGGGCGGTTTAAATAAAGAACCTAAATGGGTGGATAAAATCATGGAATTGATGGATGCTGTTGATAGCTGGATCCCTCTGCCTGTCCGTGATATTGATAAACCATTCCTGATGCCGGTCGAAGATGTCTTCTCGATCACTGGCCGTGGCACTGTTGCTACCGGTAGGATCGAAACCGGTGTTATCAATACCGGCGATCCTGTCGATATCATTGGTATGGGCGCTGAAAAACTGAAATCAGTTGTAACAGGTGTGGAAATGTTCCGTAAGATCCTCGACCGCGGTGAAGCTGGTGATAACGCCGGTCTGTTACTCCGTGGTATTGACAAAGATGAAATCCGTCGTGGAATGGTCGTTGCCAAACCTGGTTCAATTACGCCACACAAAAAATTTAAAGCTGAAATTTACGTTTTAAAAACACAGGAAGGTGGCCGTCATACCCCGTTCCATAATAAATATCGTCCTCAGTTCTACTTCCGTACCACTGACGTTACCGGTGAAATTCATCTCCCGGAAGGCGTTGAAATGTGTATGCCTGGTGACAATATCACAATTTTAGTTGACCTGATTGCTGAAATCGCCATGAGCAAAGGCCTTCGGTTTGCTATTCGGGAAGGTGGCCGTACTGTAGGCGCAGGTCAGGTAACTGAAATTCTTGACTAATAATATGTGAGAAGCGGAATTGCTGCTTCGTTTGTTAAAATTAAGTTTAATTACACACGGGTGTAGCTCAACTGGTAGAGTGGCGGTCTCCAAAACCGTAGGCTGTGGGTTCGATTCCTACCACCCGTGCAAAACACTGGATAAATGGCAAAGAGCAAAGTTGTCAACTACGTAAAGGAAAGTTATGATGAGCTGATGCATAAAGTATCCTGGCCAACATGGTCAGAACTTCAAGGCAGCGCCATCGTGGTTTCCATCGCATCGCTTTTAATAGCGATTGTTGTTTTTGCAATGGACGAAGTTTTTAGGAACGTCCTTCTTCAATATTATAAGCTTTTCTAACATTAATACGCAGGATTTATCGGGCATTTTCCGAATTAATCAAGAATCAATCTCATTTAAGCATGAGTGAAGAATCCAAAAAATGGTATGTGGTGAGGGCTATCTCCGGTAATGAGAAGAAGGTCAAACAATATCTTGAAAGCGAAATTGTTAACCAGAATCTCCAGGAGTATATTTCACAAGTGCTTATTCCGACTGAGAAAATTTATCTTATCCGAAACGGAAAAAAAGTCAGTAAAGAACGAAATTATTTTCCGGGCTATGTACTGGTCGAAGCATCCCTGGTAGGCGAAGTTCCCCACATTATCAGAAATATCCCTGGCGTACTCGGATTTCTGGGCGCAAAAGGGGAAGCCCACCCGCTACGCCCTTCTGAAGTGAAACGGATCCTTGGGAAATTTGATGAATTATCAGAACAGGGCGAAGAAGTCAATATCCCCTTCATAATCGGTGAAACCGTCACGGTTATTGACGGTCCGTTTAACAGTTTTAGCGGCGTTATTGAAGAAATAAATGACGAAAAGAAAAAACTCAAGGTCATGGTTAAGATCTTTGGCCGGAAGACCCCATTGGAGTTAAGTTTTATGCAAGTTCAAAAAGAATAGTATCATTTTATGACGCTGAACAGCGTCAACATTTTAACAAGAATTACCATTATGGCAAAAGAAGTTAGTGGGATCATCAAGTTGCAGATCAAAGGTGGAGCAGCAAACCCATCCCCTCCGGTAGGCCCTGCATTAGGAGCAAAAGGAGTGAATATCATGGAGTTTTGCAAACAATTTAACTCCCGGACCCAGGACAAGGCAGGAAAACTGATTCCTGTGATTATCACGGTATATAGGGATAAATCGTTTGATTTTATAATCAAAACGCCACCGGTGGCTGTCCAGTTACTGGAGATTTCAAAACTCCAGAAAGGTTCCCCGGAGCCTAACCGCAATAAAGTTGCTTCTGTTACCTGGGATCAGGTTCAGAAAATTGCTGAAGATAAAATGACTGACCTGAATGCCTTTACAATTGAGTCAGCCGTTAAAATGGTCGCGGGAACTGCGCGCAGCATGGGCATAACGGTTACCGGTGATACTCCCTTTAAACGCTAATTTTTCAGCTCGAAGTAAACTATATACCTCATAGTTACATATTTACAGATGCACAATGGTGGATCTTAACGCTTAAAAAAGAAAAAATGACAAAGCTGACAAAAAAGAGGAAGGTTGCCTTATCAAAATTTGATAAGAATGCCGTTTATTCGTTAGCGGATGCTGCTGGTATTGTAAAACAAATATCCAATACCAAGTTTGATTCATCCGTTGACATTGATGTTCGTTTGGGGGTTGACCCCCGTAAAGCCAATCAAATGGTCAGAGGTATCGTGACGCTTCCACATGGTACCGGAAAAACCGTACGTGTTTTGGTCCTTTGTACTCCCGATAAGGAAGAAGAAGCAAAACAGGCTGGAGCTGACTATGCGGGATTAGAGGAGTTTGTTGAAAAAATCAAAGGTGGCTGGACAGATGTCGATGTGATTATTACCATGCCCAGTGTAATGGCCAAGGTTGGCGCCCTCGGAAAGATTCTCGGACCACGAGGATTGATGCCCAACCCCAAGACCGGGACTGTTACCATGGAAGTTGGAAAGGCCGTCAAAGAAGTAAAAGCCGGGAAAATCGATTTTAAAGTTGATAAGTTTGGTATTATCCATGCTTCAGTTGCAAAGGTGTCTTTTGATCCCGTGAAGATTGTGGAAAATGCAAGAGAGCTGATCAACACCATCGTGAAACTGAAGCCCGCTTCAGCAAAAGGTACTTATGTGAAGAGTATCTACATGTCAAGTACCATGAGCCCAAGCGTCCAGGTGGATCCCAAATCGGTAACGGCTTAATTACAGAAATTCGATAGAAAAGTATCATGAAAAAATCAGAAAAAACCCAATTTATTGATTCCCTGACTGAACAATTGAAAGTCGCCAACAACTTTTACCTGACTGATATTTCGCAACTTAATGCCGAAACTACCAGCCGGCTTAGAAGAAGTTGTTTCAAAAGGAATGTTCAATTGATGGTGGTTAAGAATACCTTGCTGAAAAAAGCGTTTGAAAAGAGCGGAAAATCATTCGACGAATTCCTTCCAATCCTGAATGGCGCTACTTCTATTATGTTTGCCGAAACATCCAATGATCCGGCAAAACTTATCAAGGAATTCCGCAGAAATTCCCCTAAACCCATTCTGAAAGGCGCTTTCGTTGAAGAAACAATCTATCTTGGCGATGATCAGTTGGATGCTCTTGTTAATGTAAAATCGAGATTGGAATTGATTGGTGATCTGATTGGACTTTTACAATCACCTGCCAAAAATGTTATTTCAGCGCTCCAATCGGGCGCCAATAACCTCTCAGGTATTGTGAAAACCTTATCAGAAAAACCAGAATAACCAGGAATTATAAAAGTAAAATCAATTATTAATAATCATAAAAAGTAACAAAAATGGCAGATTTAAAAGCTTTCGCAGAACAATTGGTTAATTTAACAGTAAAAGAGGTTAACGAATTAGCAAAGATTCTGAAGGATGAATATGGTATTGAACCCGCTGCTGCCGCAGTGGCAGTTGCAGCAGGCCCTGCCGCAGCCGCTCCTGTTGTTGAAGAAAAGAGCACTTTTGATGTAATTCTGAAAGCGCCGGGACAGGCCAAGTTAGCCGTTGTTAAATTAGTTAAGGAGCTCACCAGCTTGGGATTAAAAGAAGCAAAGGAATTAGTCGATGCTGCTCCCAAAGCTATTAAAGAAGGTGTTTCGAAGGACGAAGCTAATGCTTTATTTGCACAATTAAAGGAGGCAGGTGCAGAGGTTGAAATTAAATAAGACGAACGTATCTTATATCTGAATAAATTCATAGATCTCTTCCTTTGTGAAGAGGTCTATGTGTTATTTATTAAAATTAATTTCAAACCTTCCCGTTATCGCGGGATTAAAACATATCGACCTTGGCTTCAAAAAAAACCGAAAGAATACGCTTTGGATCTACAAAGATAAAAGCTGAGTATCCCGATTTTCTTGACATACAAGTAAAATCCTTTCAGGATTTTTTCCAATTGGAAACCAATCCTGAAAACAGGGTAAATGAAGGATTATACAAGGTATTTGCGGAAAATTTTCCGATCTCTGATGCACGCAATAACTTTGTGCTTGAGTTTCTGGATTATTTCATCGATCCTCCTAGATATTCCATCGAAGAATGTATTGAGCGCGGATTGACATACAGCGTCCCGTTAAAAGCAAAGCTGAAGCTTTATTGTACGGATCCGGAACACGAGGATTTCGAGACCATTATCCAGGATGTCTATCTGGGTATGATTCCCTATATGACTCCCCGTGGTACCTTTGTGATCAATGGCGCTGAACGGGTCGTCGTTTCACAGCTTCACCGTTCACCGGGCGTGTTCTTCAGCACCAGTTTCCATGCCAACGGCGCTCAGCTTTATTCAGCAAGGATAATTCCCTTTAAGGGATCCTGGATTGAATTCACAACCGATATCAACAACGTAATGTATGCTTATATCGACCGGAAAAAGAAATTACCGGTCACTACATTACTTCGTGCTATCGGGTATGAGACAGATAAAGATATCCTTGAAATTTTCGGACTTGCACAGGAAATTAAAGTTAGCAAAGCAGCCCTTAAAAGAATCGTAGGATCAAAGCTGGCAGCCCGTGTGGTAAGATCGTGGATCGAGGATTTTGTTGATGAAGATACCGGAGAAGTAGTTTCTATCGAACGTACTGAAGTCATCATAGAAAGAGAAACAATCCTTGAAAATGATCACATCGATCAAATCATTGATGCCGGTATTAAAGCTATTCTGATCCATCGCGAAGAGGCTCTGGCAACAGATTATTCCATCATATTCAATACTTTACAAAAGGATCCTGCAAACTCTGAAAAAGAGGCTGTCGAATTTATATATCGTCAGCTCCGCAATGCTGAACCTCCGGATGAAGAAACAGCCAGGGGAATCATCGAAAAACTGTTTTTCTCCGATAAAAGATATGACCTGGGCGATGTTGGCCGTTATCGCATCAACCGCAAACTGAACCTGGCAACACCGGTGGAAACAAAGGTCCTGACCAGGGAAGATATTATTTCCATAATCAAATATTTGATCGAATTGGTCAACGCGAAAGCTGAAGTTGATGATATCGACCATTTGAGTAACCGGCGCGTACGTACAGTCGGTGAACAACTATACAATCAGTTTGGAGTTGGATTATCCAGAATGGCACGGACTATCCGCGAAAGGATGAATGTCCGTGACAATGAGGTTTTTACTCCCATGGACCTGATCAATGCCAAGACGTTGTCGTCGGTTATCAATACATTTTTCGGGACCAACCAGCTTTCTCAATTCATGGACCAGACCAACCCCTTGTCGGAACTTACCCACAAACGGAGGATCTCCGCATTAGGGCCTGGTGGTTTGTCTCGTGAACGGGCCGGATTCGAAGTCCGTGATGTCCATTATACGCACTATGGAAGGCTTTGTACGATTGAAACTCCTGAAGGGCCCAATATTGGCCTTATTTCTTCTCTATGTGTTTATGCCAAGATTGATAAGCTGGGCTTCATAGAAACACCCTATCACAAAGTTATTGAAGGGAAGGTTAATTTAGAAGAACAACCCAATTACCTGACGGCAGAAGAAGAAGAACATAAGATTATTGCCCAGGCTACCACACCAATGGATGATTCCGGCAATTTTGAGGAAGAAAAAGTAAAGGTTAGATATCTGGCCGACTATCCTATTATTGATAAAACCAAGGTTGACCTGATAGATATTGCACCCAACCAGATCGCATCCATCGCCGCATCGCTCATTCCATTTTTGGAACACGACGATGCGAACCGTGCCCTTATGGGATCAAACATGATGCGTCAGGCTGTTCCCCTGCTGAATCCCGAAGTAGCGCTGGTAGGGACGGGAGTAGAGGACAGAGTGGCCAGGGACTCACGGGTATTGATCAATGCTGAAGGCGCTGGTGTGGTTGAATATGTTGACGCTGATGAAATTGTGATCCGGTATGACCGGGATGATAAAGAGCGCCTGGTCAGTTTTGAAGATGATACCAAACATTACTTTCTGACGAAATTCGCCCGTACCAACCAAAATACTTGTGTAAACCTTCGTCCGATCGTTCGAAAAGGAGATAAAGTAGCGCTGGGTCAGGTGCTATGTGAGGGATATGCGACCAAGGATGGCTCTCTGGCATTGGGACGGAATTTAATGGTTGCTTTCATGCCCTGGAAAGGTTACAATTTCGAGGATGCTGTTGTTATTTCTGAAAAGGTATTAAAGGAAGATATTTTCACTTCCATCCATATTGAGGAGTTTACATTAGAGGTCCGCGATACTAAAAGGGGAGTTGAAGAGCTGACCAATGACATCCCCAATGTCAGCGCTGAAGCAACCAAAGATCTTGATGAGAACGGATTGATCCGGATTGGCGCTGAAGTTAATGAAGGGGACATCCTGATTGGAAAAATCACCCCTAAGGGCGAAAGTGACCCTACTCCGGAGGAAAAATTGTTACGCGCTATTTTCGGTGATAAAGCCGGCGATGTCAAAGATGCTTCACTCAAGGCGCCTCCTTCCATGAAAGGGGTTGTAATCGAGAAAAAATTGTTTTCAAGGATAATCAAAGACCGGAAGGCAAAGACAAAAGAAAAAGACGACCTGAAGAAACTGGATGACGAGTACCAGAAAGATATGGCCAAATTAAAGGCTAAAATGATTGAAAAATTAGGCATACTGGTCAATGGGAAAGTTTCTCAGGGGGTTTATAACAATTTCAAACAGGAAGTAATTGCCAAGGGTTCAAAATTTTCCCCCAAAAACCTGAACGAAATTGATTATCTTAATGTTAATCCGAATAAATGGACTACCGACAAAGATAAAAATGACCTGATCAAAATTTTGATCAACAATTATATCATCAAGTTTAAAGAGATCATGGGCGTTCATAACCGCAAAAAATTCGTTGCGGTCGTTGGTGATGACCTTCCTGCCGGCATAGTCCAAATGGCAAAGGTTTATATCGCCAAGAAACGCAAGTTGAAGGTTGGTGATAAAATGGCAGGCCGTCATGGAAATAAAGGGATTGTCGCCCGCATCCAGCGCGAAGAAGATATGCCTTTCCTGGCCGATGGGACACCTGTTGATGTAGTTTTAAATCCGCTGGGTGTACCTTCACGTATGAACCTGGGTCAGATTTATGAGACTATCCTTGGCTGGGCCGGTCAAAAGCTGGGACTTCGTTTTAGTACTCCCATCTTTGACGGAGCTACGATCAACCAGATCAACGATTATCTCGAAAAAGCGGAATTACCCAGAAACGGGAAGATTTATCTCTATGATGGTTTGTCGGGAGAACGGTTTGATCAACCGACTACGGTTGGGTTCATCTATATGATGAAACTGCATCACATGGTGGATGATAAAATGCATGCCCGTTCCATTGGGCCTTATTCCCTGATCACTCAACAACCTTTAGGAGGGAAAGCCCAGTTCGGAGGTCAGCGTTTTGGTGAAATGGAAATCTGGGCGCTGGAAGCTTTCGGCGCTGCCAATATTTTACTGGAAATTCAGACTGTCAAATCCGACGATGTGATTGGTCGTGCCAAAGCCTACGAAACGATTGTTAAAGGTGAAAATATGCCGGTTCCGGGCATTCCGGAATCATTCAATGTCCTGATCCATGAATTGCGTGGCTTGGGATTGAATCTCACGTTTGATTAAAAATCCGGGCAAGATAATGCCTGCATTTATAAATGTGAATTTCAGTTTTTTGTTTTTCAACCGACAAATAAAATAATATGGCTTACAGAAAAGACGGTCAGGTAAACAGCAGCTTTTCAAGGATCACTATTAGCCTTGCTTCACCGGAAAAAATCCTTGAAATGTCCAGTGGTGAAGTTCTGAAACCTGAAACGATCAATTACAGAACCTATAAACCTGAACGGGACGGTCTGTTCTGCGAACGGATATTTGGCCCGGTAAAGGATTGGGAATGCCATTGCGGTAAATACAAGAGGATCCGGTATAAAGGGATCGTTTGCGACCGATGTGGCGTTGAAGTGACTGAAAAAAAGGTCAGAAGAGAAAGGGTTGGCCATATCCAGCTGGTAGTTCCGGTTGCCCATATTTGGTTTTTCCGTTCACTGCCTAATAAAATTGGTTCCCTTCTTGGGTTACCAACCAAGAAACTGGAATCAATCATTTATTATGAAAAATTTGTTGTCATCAATCCTGGTATCAAAAAGGCTGATGGCATCAATTATCTTGATTTCCTTTCGGAAGAAGAATACTTCGAAATCATTGATAAACTACCTCAGGACAATCAATATCTCGATGATGCAGATCCCAACAAATTTGTTGCCAAAATGGGAGCTGAAGCGCTTTCTGATCTACTGTCCCGTCTTGACCTGGATAAGGAATCTTATGATCTGAGATATAAAGCAAATACTGAGACCTCCCAACAACGTAAGGCGGAAGCGCTGAAACGGCTACAGGTTTTTGAATCTTTCCGCGATGCCCAGAAACGCCTTGAAAATCGTCCCGAATGGATGATCGTTAAAGTTGTCCCGGTTATTCCTCCTGAACTCAGGCCATTGGTGCCATTGGATGGTGGACGTTTTGCAACATCCGACCTGAACGATCTTTATCGCCGCGTTATTATCCGGAACAATCGGTTGAAAAGACTGATTGAAATTAAAGCTCCCGATGTTATCCTTCGTAACGAAAAAAGAATGTTGCAGGAAGCAGTCGATTCATTATTCGACAATTCCCGTAAAGCCAGCGCGGTTAAAACAGAATCGAACAGGGCTTTAAAATCACTCTCCGATAGCTTAAAAGGCAAGCAGGGACGTTTCCGCCAGAACCTTCTGGGTAAACGTGTTGATTATTCCGGCCGTTCGGTCATTGTAGTTGGACCGGAATTGAAACTAAATGAATGCGGCCTTCCAAAAGATATGGCTTCTGAACTATTCAAGCCATTCATTATCAGAAAGATGCTGGAGCGCGGAATTGTTAAAACCGTGAAATCGGCCAAGAAAATTGTTGACCGTAAAGATCCGGTCGTATGGGATATCCTGGAAAATATCCTGAAAGGGCATCCAGTCATGTTGAACCGGGCCCCTACACTGCACCGTTTGGGGATCCAGGCATTCCAGCCAAAACTTATTGAAGGTAAGGCCATTCAACTTCACCCCTTGGTTTGTACCGCTTTTAACGCGGACTTCGACGGTGACCAGATGGCTGTTCATGTTCCCCTGGGAAATGCAGCCATTCTTGAAGCCCAGCTTCTGATGCTGGCTTCCCATAATATTTTGAACCCTGCCAATGGCGCCCCCATTACAGTTCCTTCACAGGATATGGTCCTTGGACTATATTATATGACCAAAGCGCGTAAAAGCGAACCCGAACATCCGGTAAGGGGAGAGGGTATGACTTTTTATGCACCGGAAGAAGTAATCATCGCCTTTAATGAGCATAAAGTTGACTTACATGCAATCATTAAAGTAAGGCATACATACTTTGACAACGGGCAGATAGTGACCGGGATTATTGAAACCACTGTCGGAAGAGTAATTTTTAACCAGGTTGTCCCTCCTGAATATGGATATATCAACCAATTGTTGACCAAGAAATCATTGCGTGACATCATCGGCCAGATCCTGAAAAAAACCGGTACGGCAAAAACGGCCAAATTTCTTGATGATATTAAAGACCTGGGGTTCCGGATGGCATTTAAAGGAGGTTTGTCTTTTAACCTGGATGATGTGATCGTCCCCGAAATCAAAGGAAAACTGGTTTCAGATGCTGCTGCTGAAGTTGATGAAGTTGTGAGCAATTACAACATGGGCTTCATCACAAATAATGAAAGGTACAACCAGATCATTGATATATGGACCCATGCTAACTCTCAGTTAACAGTTTCCCTGATGAATCAGCTCACCAAAGACAAGCAGGGTTTTAACCCGGTTTACATGATGCTTGATTCTGGCGCCCGTGGTTCGAAAGAGCAAATCCGTCAGCTTAGTGGAATGCGTGGATTAATGGCAAAACCCCAGAAATCAGGTGCGGCAGGAGGTGAAATTATCGAAAACCCTATCCTCTCAAACTTTAAAGAGGGATTATCTGTCCTGGAATATTTTATTTCCACTCACGGTGCACGTAAAGGATTGGCTGATACCGCTTTGAAAACCGCGGATGCCGGTTATCTTACCCGCCGTCTGGTGGATGTTTCGCAGGATGTGATCATTTCCGAAGAGGATTGCGGGACATTGCGTGGATTGACGATCACTTCATTGAAAAAAGCCGAAGAAGTGGTTGAATCTTTGTATGACCGTATTTTAGGCCGGGTTTCATTGCACGATATCCATCATCCTCAAACGGGTGAACTGATCATTGCTGCCGGTAATGAAATAACAGAGGAATTGGCTCGTATCATTGATGAATCACCACTTGAAGGCGTTGAAATCAGATCAGTTCTTACCTGTGAATCCAAAAAAGGTGTATGCGCTAAATGCTATGGACGTAACCTTGCTACCGGTAGTATGGTAGAGAAAGGGGAAGCTGTTGGAGTAATTGCTGCACAATCCATCGGGGAACCTGGTACCCAGCTGACACTCCGTACTTTCCACGTAGGTGGCGTAGCTGGTGTTAATATCGCAAGCGCTTCCCGTATCGAAGCAAAATATGATGGTGTCCTTGAGATCGAAGAGCTGAGGTCTGTACCCTATAGCGGCGAATCCGGTGAAAAATATGACATTGTGATCGGCCGTTCCGCCGAAATGCGTATTGTCGATAAAAATACACGCATTGCACTCACATCTGCCCACATTCCCTACGGCGCACGGTTGTTTTTCCATCACGATGATGCCGTGAAAAAAGGGCAACTGATCAGTGACTGGGATCCATATAATGCCGTTATTCTTTCTGAAGTGACTGGTAAAGTTAGTTTTGAAAATATTATCGAAAATGTCACCTTCCGTATCGAATCTGATGAGCAGACCGGTTATCATGAGAAGGTAGTAATCGAAACGCGACAGAAAGCAAAAAATCCTGCCATTAATATCCTTTCTGCCATCGGTGAAGTGATCAAGGTGTATGATATTCCTGTTGGCGCCCACATCAATATTGAAGACGGTACCAGCATCAAAGCAGGAGAGGTCCTTGTGAAAATCCCCCGTGCCATTGGTAAAGCAGGCGATATTACGGGAGGGCTGCCACGCGTCACCGAACTGTTTGAAGCACGTAATCCTTCGGATCCTGCTGTTGTTTCTGAAATTGATGGAGTTGTTTCCTTCGCAAAAAAACTGAAACGG
This sequence comes from Bacteroidales bacterium, assembly GCA_023231065.1. Taxonomy (GTDB): domain Bacteria; phylum Bacteroidota; class Bacteroidia; order Bacteroidales; family FEN-979; genus CAIVAT01. Next base: position 21,937 of record JALNWE010000025.1, on the reverse strand, counting down.
GGTAACCGCGAAGTTATCATCACATCAAAAACAGGAGAAGAAAAACGATACTTGGTCCCAACAACCAAACAGATCCTCGCTCAGGAAAATGACTATGTAAAAGCCGGGACAGCATTATCAGACGGCGCCCTTACCCCCAGCGATATCCTCGCCATCAAAGGGCCTATGAAAGTTCAGGAATATATCGTCAATGAAATCCAGGAAGTTTACCGGTTACAGGGAGTAAAAATTAACGATAAACACTTCGAAACCATCGTCCGCCAGATGATGCGTAAAGTTGAAGTGGAAGATCCTGGCGATTCGCGTTTTCTGGAAGGAGAACTGATCAATAAGATTGATTTCCAGGACGAAAATGATTGGATCTACGGGAAAAAGGTTGTGGAAGACCCGGGCGATTCAACTACGCTCAAAGCGGGGCAGATTATCAGCGCCAGGAAACTGCGCGATGAAATTTCGATGCTGAAACGGAAAGATAAAAATCTGGTGGTAGCCCGTGATGCAAAACCGGCCACTGCTTTCCAAATCCTTCAGGGAATCACCCGCGCTTCATTGCAAACTAAAAGTTGGCTCTCTGCAGCATCATTCCAGGAAACAACGAAAGTTCTTACCCAGGCTGCTATTAATGCCCGTCAGGACGATCTCATGGGGCTGAAAGAAAACGTCATTGTGGGCCACCTTATCCCGGCAGGCACTGGCCTGCGTGAATATGAGAACCTGATCGTAGGTAGTAAAGAAGATTATGAAATGCTTCTTGCCTCCAAGGAAGAAGAATAATAATATTCGTATTATGCAAGAAAAAAGCAATCCGGTCAACCAGATCAACATCGAAATTTCAGAGGAAGTAGGTGAAGGCATCTATTCTAATCTTGCTATCATAACCCATTCCCCCACTGAATTTATTATCGATTTTTTAAAGATGATGCCAGGCGTTCCAAAGCCCAAGGTTAAATCCCGTATCATTCTTACGCCTCAACATGCAAAACGCTTGTTCAAAGCGTTAAAGGAAAATTTATCAAAGTATGAATCCGCACATGGCGAAATTAAGGATCCAGGCGGAGAGATGGCCTACAACCTTCCTGTTCCTACTGCGCAGGCCTGAGAATACCCCAGGGCTGACAAAATTCCCCTGAACTTTCATGGTTCAGGGGTGATGATTGCATTCTTAGGTTTTAAATTCGTTCATTAATATTTCAAATGACGAAAAAGGTATAGACGAAATGCCTTAATTTGTACTTTTATCAAAATTTTCCTGGAGTGCCTTCTTATGTGATACGGAATGTTGTTTTTATTGGTGCCGGGAGACTGGCTACCCATCTGGCTGTCGCATTGACAAAACGGAATGTTGCAGTCATCCAGGTTTACAACTGGACACCTGAAAGAGGTAAAAAACTTGCAAAACGTATTGGTGCGGAATATATCTCCGATCTCGCAAAAATCACTCCAAAGGCGGATCTGTATGTGTTCGCGGTTACCGATTCAGTCCTGCCCGAACTTACTCAAAAGATCCGTTTAAAGGACAAACTTGTCGTTCATACCTCCGGATCACTGGATATGAAAATCCTTGAATCCGTCTCCTCCAGGCAAGGAGTATTTTATCCTTTGCAGACTTTTACAGGGAAGAAGGCTATCCCTTTCCGAAATATTCCGATTTGTATTGAAGCGGCCACAACCTCCGACGTGGATTTACTCGACCGAATGGCGCGGCTTCTTACAGACCAGGTATATGTTATTAATAGCGAAAAACGGAAATGGCTCCACATGACCGCCGTTTTTGCCGGTAATTTTTCCAATTTTATGTACACCATTGCTGCCAATCTGTTGAGAGAAAAGAAATTACCGTTCGATCTTGTAAAACCATTGATAAAACAGGTAGCGCTGAATGCACAACATGACGATTTATTCTCGCTTCAGACCGGACCTGCAGTAAGGGAAGATTCCAATGTACTTGATCAGCACCGGATTTTATTATCGGTCTATCCCCGGTACCTGGAGATTTATCAGCTCATCAGCAATAACATTATACACTATAAAAAAGAACATGGGAAATTATAAAGAACTGCTCAAAGACATCAATACATTCATTTTTGATTACGACGGAGTGTTGACCGATGGAAGTGTTATGATGACAAACGAAGGTGAGGCATACCGGGTATCCAACGTGAAAGACGGATACGCGCTCCAACTTGCAAAAAAGAAAGGTTACAACGTCGCTGTGATATCCGGGGCACATTCACAATCCATGGCCCATAGGATGAAAGCTCTTCAAATTTCTGATATGTATCTTGGGATTGAAAAAAAACGTGATGTATTCCTTGAATACCTGAAGAACCACAATCTCAAAGCTTCACAGGTTTTATTTATGGGGGATGATATCCCTGATTATGAAGTGATGCTTGAGGCCGGAGTGCCAACCTGTCCTGCTGATGCAGCTGAAGAAATCAAGAAGGTGGCTAAATATATTTCTCACCTCGATGGGGGCAAAGGTTGTGTGCGTGATGTGATCGAACAGGTTCTTAAGCTTCAGGGTAAATGGATGAACAACGATGCTTATCACTGGTAAATGAAGTGAAAAAAATATAAACATGGATGGAAAATCACTCTCCGGTTTGGATAAATTGAAGGCTCTCTGCCGATTGGTCCGGTTGCCTGACCTGCTGATTATAATTCTTACTCAATATTTGCTCAGGTACTGTGTCCTTATTCCTTTTCTGTATTCGGGCGCTCCAACCTCACACAGTACCCTGATGGACTTTTCCCTGATGGTCCTGGTAACGGTCTTGATAGCCGTGGGTGGCTATGTGATCAATGATTATTTTGATGTAAAGATTGATCAGATCAATCGTCCTGATAAACTTGCAGTAAACCGGATCATTTCACCACGGGGAGCTATAAAACTTCACATGATCCTCAATGCCATCGCTGTTTTGATTGGGTTTTATCTGGCTTATCGCGTCCGGGCGTTTAGTCTTGCGATCATTTTCCCTTTCCTTTCAGGCCTTTTATGGCTTTATTCGGCTAAATACAAAAGGGTATTGGTTTGGGGCAATATAATCGTTTCTGTCCTTTCAGCATTTGTAATTCTCATTGTTTGGTTATTTGAATTTTTCTGGATACGGATGGATTCCGGATTGTTTGCCACGGTCATTTCTGACCTGGGGTGGGTTACCAGGGTATTTCTTGCCTATGCCCTTTTTGCATTCCTGGTTTCTCTTTTCAGGGAAATCATTAAAGATATGGAGGATTGCAAAGGGGATGAGCCAAACGATTGTCGTACGATTCCGGTCGTTGCAGGGATGAAATTTTCATCATTCATTGTAGCTTCCCTTGTTTTTGTCACCATGGTATTATTGGCATATGGACAATTTCTCCTCTTCCGTTCGGGTTTAAAACTGCTTTTCTGGTATTTTCTGATCGCAGTCCAATTCCCTGCTCTTTCCCTCCTGATAAATATCTTCAAAGCAAAAGAGAAAACCGATTTCCATTATCTGAGCCTGTTATCAAAACTGATCATGGTTGCTGGTATCCTATCCCTGGAGATTATTTTAATCACAAGCTAAAAGACCATGATTGACGTCCGATTGAAAGGAAGGCATATCATTTTAGCATCAGAATCGCCCCGGCGCCAGTATCTTTTAAAAGAACTTGGTTTCGATTTTGAGATCTGTGCCATGCATCTGGAAGAAACCTATCCGGCCGGTCTTACCCCGGTTCAAATTGCCTGTTATCTTGCTGAAATGAAGGCGAATAGTTTTGATACTGCCCGTCTGGATAAAAACTCGATTATATTGACAGCCGATACCATTGTTTCGATAGGGGATGAGATCCTTGGTAAACCTCGGAATCATTCGGAAGCGGTTGATATGTTGAAAAAGTTATCAGGATGCAGGCATGAAGTGATAACGGCCGTTTGTTTGAAATCAAAGCAAAAAACCAGAATTTTCTACGTTCTTACTTCAGTGACATTTAAGGAATTGACCAACGAGGAGATCAATTATTATATTGAAAATTTCAGGCCTTTTGACAAAGCCGGTGGCTATGGCGTTCAGGAGTGGATCGGTTATATCGGTATCACCAACATCGATGGTTCGTTTTTTAATGTGATGGGCTTACCCGTGAGAGAACTGTATGAAGAACTGTTGGCGTTCTGAAGAACTATTTAATCAGATGGCAGTTGCATTCAGTTGAATCGCCAATAGCGATCAGGGAAACGTCATCGATAAAATAGAAGCTTGATTTAAATAGTGAATCAGTTAACGATTGCATATGAATGTGCCAGAAATCATCTCCTTTTGAGAAATTGCCCAAAGTCAAAAATCGTTCCTTCCCCTTTGCTCTGTATATCCCAGAGATATACATCCATTCATTTTGATCATCAAGGCGCTGGCCACAGGTGAGCGGAACGTGATCAAGACTGGCTTTTCGCGCTTGCTGTATTTTCAACTCATTAACTGACAGAACCGCCCCGATCTCCCGCGCCGCATAAGAACATTCGCCCAGACTAACAAATGCGCTGATGCAATAAAGTTGTCCCGCGATAAGTGCAGAATCCAATAATGTCTCAATATATTCGAAAAATTCGTTCCGGTTCAGGTAATAAAACTGCAGACCGGCGTATGCATGACCAGAATGTGCGACCTGCCCTCCTTTTTTATTAAACTCAGTTCCATATTCCAGATCCGGGCTGCAATCGTTGAAATAATCCGGAGTAGCTATGTTTGGGCTGAACCAATGGCTTGCCAGATAGATCTGGCCAGGTTGATCAGGACATCGGGCATATTTTTCGAAATCCGGGTTCATGATCAGATTTTGGGAAAACAATATGGCCGGCAGCAGAAGATTAAGGATGAAAACAAAGCGGTACATGACGGGTAATTAAAAAAGAACCTCAAATCTACAGGATTTCTTGCTAATTTTGAAAACTTTTATTGTATTGAACCCCGCTAAATTTCATACTGAGATGGAAAAACCCTTAATTCTTATTACCAATGATGACAGTTTGAAAGCGCCTGGTATCCGGGCGCTCATCGAAACTATTAGACCACTTGGCAGGATCGTAACTGTAGCCCCCGATCGTCCCCAATCGGGTACTGCACATGCTGTCACCATTTCCCACATGTTAAGGCTGGATTTGGTTTCCAAGTCAACAGATTATGAAGAATATTGTTGTAACGGAACTCCGGCCGATTGCGTTAAACTGGCATTCAAAATAGTACTTAATCGTCGTCCTGATTTTATTTTCTCTGGAATCAATCATGGAACTAACACCTCTATTAATATCATTTATTCGGGCACCATGGCAGCTGTTCTCGAAGGCGCCCTTGCTGGAATACCTTCGGTCGGTTTTTCCCTTAACAACTATAGCCTTAATGCTGATTTTAACCCATCAAAAAAGTTTGTTCGGAACATTGCTGAAAAAGTAATTGCCAACGGGTTACCACAAGGTGTTTGCCTGAACGTCAACATTCCGGATGTGCCTGGTAATTTAATCAAGGGAATCAAGGTTTGCCGCCAATCTGAAGGCACATGGAAGGAAGATTTTGACGAACGGGAAGATCCGAATGGAAGAAAATATTACTGGATGAAAGGTGTTTTTGTCAATATAGGAGACGGTCAGGATACAGATCAATGGGCCCTGGATAATAACTATGTTTCAGTCGTTCCAGTTCAGTTTGATCTTACTGCAACACAGGCCATTGATCCATTAAAAAGCTGGTTTTAATGCGGTATTATATCATTGCCGGTGAGGCTTCGGGTGACCTGCATGCTTCCAACCTGATGAAAGAGCTGAAGGTTGAGGATCCGGATGCACATTTCCGTTGCTGGGGCGGTGATTTGATGCAACAACAAGGTGGTGAATTGGTTAAACATTACCGCAACCTGGCTTTTATGGGATTCCTGGAGGTCATTGAGCACCTTCCGGAAATTCTTAAAAATTTTCGGTTTTGTGGGCGTGATCTGCTCCGGTACAAACCCGATGTTTTGCTCCTTGTAGATTACCCGGGTTTTAACCTGCGAATGGCGAAATTTGCATCGCAACATAGAATACGGGTCTTTTACTATATCTCCCCCCAATTCTGGGCCTGGCGCTCTTCAAGGGTCAGGAAAGTTAAAAAGTGGGTCAATAAAATGTTCGTCATTCTTCCTTTTGAAAAAGATTTCTACAACCTGCATCATTATTCGGTTGACTTTATTGGGCACCCACTCCTGGATGTTATCAATGAACGATCCGATGCAGTTCCCCGGTCACAGTTTCTTGCCTCCAATCAACTTGACGAACGACCTATCATCGCATTACTTCCGGGCAGCAGACGGATGGAAATAAAAAAAATGCTGAGAGAAATGCTGAAAGTTCAGAATTATTTTCCGGATTATCAGTTTGTTATCGCAGCGGCTCCTGCCGAACCCATTACTTTTTATCAGGAATTGATCAGGGGTACAGGAGCCCGGATTATCTGTCATCAAACTTATGACCTCCTCAGATATTCACGGGCTGCATTGGTGACTTCGGGGACGGCCACACTTGAGACCGCGTTGATGCGGGTCCCGCAGATAGTCTGTTATAAAGGGAATTATTTTTCCTATCTCATTGCACGGCAATTGATCCATGTTAATTATATTTCACTGGTCAACTTGATTGCGGGTCGGCCTTTGGTGGTGGAGCTGATCCAAAAAGAAATGAATACGGTTCGTCTGGCGGAGGAATTAAAGAATATCCTGAATGAAGGAACTATCCGTCAATCTATGATTATGGGGTATGATGACCTGAAGACGAAACTGGGTGGCGTGGGCGCCTCTTCCCGCGCAGCAAAACTCATCAGAAAATATTTACTGCTTCCTGTCCTTTTGCTCCTGTTTTCATTAACGGGATTATCGCAGCAAACCAGACAGAAAGAGCTGATCGATTCAGGAATCATGAAAGCTAAGTTATCAGATTATAAAGCCGCATTGGCTGATTTCAATGAGGCCATCCTGATCGATTCAACCGAAGCTGAACCCTGGTATAACAGGGGGGTCGTTAAAAGTGAGCTAATGGATTATCAAGGCGCTTTAAGCGATTTTACAAGGGTGATCCGGATCCGCCCGGCTTACCCGGAACCTTATTATAACCGGGGTCTGGCAAAAGATTATCTGAAAGATTACAGGGGCGCCATTCAGGATTATTCGAAGGCTATAGCGCTTAAAGCTGATTTTCCGGAAGCTTTTCACAACAGGGGACTTGCCTGGTTTGACCTGGGAAATTATCAGGAATCAATTGACGATTTTACGCGGGCGCTGCAGTACAAACCTTTGTTCCCCGAAGCCTATTATAACCGAGGGCTTAGTCGCTTTAATAATGATGATTTTTCAGGAGCTGTCCAGGATTTCAATGAAGCTATTCGTCTTGATTCATCTCAGTATGAATATTATTCCAGCCGCGGAGCAGCTAAAGCAGCCTCTTTATCCTATGATGAAGCCGTTACTGATTTTAAAATTTCTTTAAGTATCAATCCTGATGATACAGATACAGAAAAAAACCTGGCATTGGCTTATCTCTATCTCAAACAATTCAAAGAGGCAGAAGCATTATATACGCGCATTCTCCAAAACAATCCTGATGAACCTGAAATACTGGCAAACAGAGGCGTAGCCCGGAATAATCTTGGGAATAAACCCGGGGCTTGTGAAGATTGGAAATTAGCTTCACAATTAGGCTCAGAAAAATCCAAATCATATTTGCTGAAATTTTGTGAATAAATGTTGTATTACTTTTTAGTATTTATCCGGATTAAGCGAATAGTACTATTGTAATACATCATGAACCCATGGCGTCCCTTTCCCATGCTCCGGCTGGTATTCCCATTTCTGGCAGGGATCATTACTGCATTGTCCCTTGGCGCCCTCATTTTACTTCCGGTTTGGCCTGCAGTAATATTGCTGGTCCTCTTGTACTTTTCCCCCCGGATGTCCCGTACCCTCATGAGTTACCGTACCAGATGGATGCCGGGTCTTTTCATATACGGATTTCTCTTTCTGATCGCATTTCAGTTGACGATTTTGCACAAACCTTTGGCCTGGAAGGACCATTTTGGGAATAAACCCGAAGGAACATTCCTTGGAATTGTTAGTGAACCACCATCTACCAGATCGAATTATATTAAAACAGTACTTAAGGTTATTCAACGAAGAGACGCTGGCAAATGGGACCCGGTCCGGGGTAAAGCCCTCACTTATTTTTATACAAAGAGAAATAACGACCTTATACAGTACGGGGATGTCATCCTTTTTCATACCGGTTTTAAAAAAATTGCCGACCAGTCAAATCCTCATTCATTCCGGTATGCCACTTACCTTAATATGAAAGGGATCAGTCATCAATCCTATGTTTTTGCATCGAACTGGAAAAAAATCCCTATTCCATCACCCGATTTTTTCAAACGATTTGCCTTTCAATTGAGGGACCGGTTACTGAATATTTTACGAAGCAATGATATTACCGGGAAGGAATTTGCAGTTGCTTCAGCATTATTACTTGGATATGTGGAAGATCTGGATGATGAGCTTCGAAAGGATTATGCTGCAACCGGCGCCATGCACATCCTGTCGGTCTCGGGCATGCATGTTGGGATCATATATGTCTTTCTGGAATTTTTACTTGCTTTTCTCAGCCGGCATAAAACAGGGAGGATTTTAAAAACCATAATTCTCCTCGTTTTTATTTGGTTTTATGCTTTTCTTACCGGATTGTCCCCATGTGTAATGCGGGCAGCAGCAATGTTAAGTCTCCCAATTATTGCAAAATTGTTGGGCCGTCCTTCAGATATTCTGAATATCCTTTCCGCTTCAATCATTTTTATTCTGATGATTGATCCCTTTCTTGTCTTGGATGTTGGCTTTCAGTTATCCTATCTTGCCGTGATCGGGATCGTCTGGCTGTATAAGCCCATCTATGATCTTTTTACATTCACCAGCAGGATCCCGGATAAAATCTGGTCCATTCTTGCCGTATCCATCGCTGCTCAACTCTCAACCTTACCGATCACGTTATATACCTTTCATCAGTTTCCCAACTATTTTATGTTGACCAATATTTTTGTGATTCCCTTATCAAGTCTGATAATTTACGATGGGATACTGGTCCTTGCCACAGGATCAATTCCTTTCATCTGCCATGTTTTAGCCAGGATACTGGACTTCCTGATTTGGTTTTTAAATACCGTTATCCATTTTATTGAACAGCTTCCTTTTTCAACAATCCGTGGGATTTATCCTGGCATACTTGAGATGATGCTGTTATACTTTTTACTTGTAACCGGTTTTCTCTTACTCACCACGCGAAGGTCAACATGGCTTTTTATTTTTATGATCACGCTTCTCATGGTAAATATTTCCATCTTACATACTAAAATACAGCGGCTTAATTCTACGCGCTTTATTGTCTATAATTCCCGGAACAGTTCTTTGTTCCAGTTCAGTTCCCGTGATCATGCTGTCGTCTTTTATGATATTTATACTTTTGCGGACGAAAATTACTTCGTAAAGCTCCGGCAAACCGTTCAGGGCGATCATGATGCGCATGGTATCAGGATCAAAAGATTTAACTGGTTGGAGTCGAAAATCCCTAAAGCCGGTATTCCTAATACTTTTACTGTTTTATCGAAATCAGGCCATTTTTTTAAGTTCTGTGGAAAACGGATTGGGATATTGAATAAAAAGATCCCCAAAGGATTTACAGCGTCAATGCCATTGGATTATCTGATTATATCTGGCAATCCGGTTGTCAACCTGAGAGATGTACAAAAGATCTTCCGGCCCGGCATGGTCATTCTGGATGGAAGGAATTCAGGCTTTCGGATAAACCAGTGGCTTGACACAGCAAAAACAATGAAAATCCCATGTCACTCTGTCAATAAGAATGGCGCTTTCGAAATAGAATTTTAATAAAATAAAAAAGTATTTGTTAATTATAAAAGTTTCCTTACTTTTGCACCTCTTAAAGAGGATCGGTAGTTCAGCTGGTTAGAATGCCGCCCTGTCACGGCGGAGGTCGCGGGTTCGAGTCCCGTCCGGTCCGCAAACAAAAAAGCCCACATGAAAATGAGGGCTTTTTTGTTGTCTTTTACAGAGGCTATTTAGCGTAACTTACAGCGCGGGTTTCACGGATAACGGTGATCTTGATCTGACCCGGATAGGTCATTTCGCTCTGGATTTTTTTGGAAAGATCAAAGGAAAGCTGATTGGCTTCCACATCGGTAACTTTATCGGCTCCGACAATGACACGTAACTCACGCCCGGCTTGAATAGCAAATGTTTTTACCACACCCGGGTAACTGAGCGCCAGTTCTTCAAGATGTTTCAACCGTTCAATATAAGCTTCAACAACTTCACGCCGCGCACCGGGCCGTGCGCCTGAAATCGCGTCGCATACCTGTACAATGGGGGAGATCAGATTGTTCATTTCCATCTCATCATGGTGTGCGCCGATGGCATTGATAATTTCTGGTTTTTCCTTGAATTTTTCAGCTGTCTTCATCCCCAGAATAGCATGAGGAAGGTCTGGCTCATTATCCGGCACTTTTCCAATATCATGCAACAGACCTGCGCGTTTTGCTAGTTTGGGGTTCAATCCCAATTCAGCAGCCATGGTCGCTGATAATTTAGCTACTTCGATGGAGTGCTGTAAAAGGTTTTGACCGTATGAGGAACGGTATTTCATTTTTCCGATCATCCTGACCAACTCATGATGCATGTTGTGAATCCCTAAGTCGATGGTGATCCGTTTTCCGGTTTCAATAATTTCCTGTTCTAACTGTTTCCGTGTTTTGGCAACTACCTCTTCAATCCTGGCGGGGTGTATCCTTCCGTCGGTCACCAGTTTATGCAATGATAACCGGGCGATTTCACGTCTGACCGGGTCAAATCCAGAAAGGATAATGGCATCCGGAGAATCGTCAATGATGATTTCAACGCCGGTAAGTGATTCCAAAGTACGGATGTTACGGCCTTCGCGACCAATAATTCGTCCTTTGATCTCTTCACTTTCAATATTGAATACTGAAACTGTATTTTCAATGGCATGTTCCGATGCCGTTCGTTGGATGGTCTCGATGATGATCTTCTTGGCTTCTGTATTGGCAGTCAGTCGCGCTTCATCAATAATATCTTTTACCTGGACAATGGCTTCTGATTTGGCTTCTTCCTTCAGGGTTTCAATCAGTTGACCTTTTGCCTCAACAGCCGAAAGACTGGATATAGCCTCAAGCTTATCTACCTGGATTTTTAAAGCTTTATCCAGATCCGATTGTTTTTTATTGATAATTTCAAGTTGCTGCGAAAGATTTTGCTTGATGGTAACATTCTCTTTTTGCTTCTTGGCAAGTTCTTCCATTTTCTGATTCAGGGAACCTTCTTTTTGCTTTAAGCGGTTTTCATTACGGGCAAGTTCTTCATTTTTTTCATGAATATACTTCTCGTGTTCACCTTTTAATTGCAAAAATTTTTCTTTAGCCTGGAGAATCTTTTCTTTTCTTACAACTTCAGCCTTTTCCATTGCTTCCTTGAGCAGGCTGTCACGCTTGCGCTCTAATGAGCGGTTCATGATGGTACCGGTTAAGATACCCCCGATGATGATCCCGCTTACAGCAAAAATGATTAATATAAATGTTTCTCCCATGGTAACTTTATTTTTCCCGGATCCTTAAAACGAGTTTCCGGCGATGGTTAATACTATGGAGGAAGTTGAGGGAAATAAAAAACCCGCATTCTCCAGCGAGGTATTGATAAACCTCAATTGACACGAATAGGGCAGCCAAACTTTTCGAACGTCCACTGTCGGGATTTCCACCCCGAACATTCCAACGGATCGGAATGGCGAGGCCTGTCCTACGAGTAAATGAGCTTTCCCTAATATTTGTAATGTTAGGTTTACAAACTGTCTGAACGAATGCGGGTAAATCTTCAGATATTTTCAAAGAACAGGCTAGGCTTAATCCTTAAGTTGTTCATCCAGAATCTGGTCCATTTCCAGCAGCTTTAATTCCCATTGAGTCTCGTTTTCCGATAGCAACTGCTCGTTTTGTAAGAAACTGGTAGCATATTCAAGTGCAACCATGGCCAATAGATCCTGCTTATCTTTATACGCATAACTTGCTGAATAATCTTTTATCCTGTTATCGATTAACTTCGCTGCTTTGCGAAAAAGCTCCTCATGTTCTTTTTCTATAGCCAAACGGTAAATCCGTTCAGCGACAGGTATGGATATGGAGAGTTCGTCCATTGATTGATTGCTGGTCTTTTATTAAGTATTTAGAAGCCCTATACATTTATCGATTTCCCGCACAAGTTCGTTGATTTTTAATTTTGCCTCAACGTTCCCTTCTTTTTGTTCCAGTGTTTTAGCTATTTTTAGAAGTTTAATCCTTTCTTCAAGTTGTTTAATGGTTTCTTTTTGATGGTTGTTTATTGTTTTTAACTCTTGAATCTCAGTGATATATTGTTTATTTTCTGCTTTCAGTACCTCATACCTCCCGATTAATTTCTTCAACTTGTATTGAATTCCGGTGACAAGAGTTAAAACTTCACTCATGGTGCTATGGATGTTCTCTCGTACTTAGAATTTATGCAAAGATAATTCTTTTTTTTCTTTTTTTTCAACAAACCCTATTACCTTTTATCACTGAACCGGATTAAAGGAAAATCAATTTGATATCCTTACGCCATGAATGAAGAATTTCTTTATTACCTATGGAAATTTCGGTTGTTGTATCCCGAACTGATAACAGTACAAGGTGAATCCCTGGTAATCCTCCATCCGGGAGAAAGGAATACTGACAGCGGACCCGACTTTCTCAATGCTCGTCTTCGAATAGGGAAAACGGTCTGGGCTGGTAACGTCGAAATCCATATTCATGCCTCGGATTGGTTTAAACATCGCCACCAGGACGATCCTGCTTATAACAACATAATCCTTCATGTTGTATATGAAAATGACTTATGTATAAAGCATGAAAACAAATTTAATTTTCCGACCCTGGTAGTGAAAAATCAGTTCCCTCACCGGATCAGCGATAATTATCAGTCATTGATGCTAAACAAACAATGGATTCCGTGTTATAATCAGATAATAAACCTTAAGGACCCGGTTTTTCTTCTATGGTCACCGGGCCTGACCATAGACCGTCTGAGGTCTAAATCCGAAGTTATCGACCAAATCTGGGAAAGTTGCCAGAAAGACTGGGAAGAAACTTTTTACCGGTACCTTTCTATGAACTTCGGATTTAAAATCAATTCCCTCCCTTTCGAATTGTTAGCTAAATCATTGCCCTTGAGAATTATTCGCCAACATGTCCATCATTATTTTCAGCTTGAAGCATTGTTGTACGGCCAGGCGGGTATGCTTGAAAGGAAATCCCCCGGTGATTATCCTACAAAATTAGCGTCGGAATATTCATTTCTCCGACAGAAATACGGACTAAACCCAATCCCGGTTCAATACTGGAAATTTCTAAGGCTCAGACCCTCCAATTTCCCAACCCTGAGGATCAGCCAATGGGCTGAGATCCTTCACAGGAATAAGGGCTTCTTTTTCCCCCTGATGGCAGCTGATTCCCTGATGGCTATGAAAACAATGTTGAACGTAAACTCATCGAAATATTGGAATGATCATTACACCTTTGATAAAACATCGGTATATCAGGTTAAACTCCTTGGGGATCAGAGCGTTAACTTGTTAATTATAAATGGTATCGTGCCCTTCATGTTTAATTATGGGGAAAAACAATCCCAGCCGTTAATAAAGGAAAAAGCCATCCGGATACTCGAACAACTCCCTGCTGAAGAAAATAGCCTGATCAGCAAATGGGAAAAAACCGGAATAAATAGTGAAAATGCACTTCAAACGCAGGCCTTGATTGAATTAAAACATTCTTACTGTGAAAAGAAAATATGCCTGCATTGCAGGATTGGAAATGCATTACTTGCCGCGAAAGAAAAAGAAATATGAAAAACATGGACCTTTTCCGACTGTTCAGCGATTATTTTTCGTTCAATAAAGCAGAACAAAAAGGGATATTTGTTCTTGGTATCATTTTGTTCCTTGTGGTCTTGGCCAACAGTGTGATCCCGCGTGAGCTGGTAAATCCTCCTGCTGACTATACTGCTTTTGAACAAGAAGTCAGGGCATTTGAAATTGCCTGGCAAAAAGCTGAAGATTCTATCGCATCTGCGCGGTTAAAGAAATTCCAAACCTATTCAAACCGCCAGGGTTTTTATAATTATGATACAGGCCTTACCGGCAAACCGGTTAAGAAATCTGAAGTTTTTTTGGAATTGAATGCTGCCGACACGTTTGACTTACAACGGTTAAAAGGAATTGGTTCTTCTTTTGCGCGACGAATTGTCAATTACCGTAAAAGGTTAGGCGGTTTTAACGATAAAAAGCAACTCCTGGAAGTATTCGGGATGGATCATGTACGTTATGATGAAATTGCCGAAAATGTTTGGGTGGAGCCTGATTCAGTTCACCCGATCAACCTTAACTATATTACATTCAAAGAGCTTTTGCGACACCCGTATTTCCCCTTTGAAATAACCAAAGCCATTATGATTTACCGGCAGAAAAATAAAAAGTTCAAGCAATTGGAGGAATTGAAAGGAATTGAGGGGATCAATGATTCAATCTATAAGAAGATCACAGTGTATTTGATGATCAATCCCTGAAAGAATTATTTCTTGATGTGGTATATGATCTCAGGAGGCGTATCCGGCGTCTTATCAGTAGGAGAGTCTTTTTGCTGCCCGGATTTATTTGAAGTGGTCTGTTCATCTGGTATTTCTCCCTTCTTCCAGTAAGCATCTTCAGGATCGTCATCATCAGGTTCATCTCCCCAATCATATTCTTTTTTCTGGGGGCCGTAATTTCTGTAATAAATAGCCAGGACTAGTCCTGCCAATAAGCCCATCAGATGTGATTCCCACGAGATCGGCTGATGGGGAAAAAGCTGCGGAAATAATCCCCAGATAAGCCCCCCATAAAGGAAAGCAACGAGCATAGTGATCACCATCAGGCTCTTCTCGCGCCGGATGATCCCGCTGAAAAAAAGAAATGAGACCAACCCGTAAATGATACCACTGGCGCCAATATGAATACCGTTTCCCCGTGCAAAAGTCCATACCCATATACCGGTTATTACATATAAGAGACCTAAGATGAGCCAGGCTATTTCTTTATAAAAATAAAAAAGAAATGCGCCAAGGATAAGCAGCGGAATTGAATTGGCAAACAAGTGAGCCCAGTCAGCATGGAGCAAAGGGGCCGTCACAATACCAATCAACCCCCTGGCTTTCAGTGGGATTAGTCCATAATCGTTCAAATTCAGAGTAAAAATATTATCTATGGCTTTGATGATCCAAAGCAGGATCACAAACAAAACCGGATAGACAAGACTCTGGTAAATTCTTTTTTTTTCTGGTTCAACCATCCTGTTAAATTCCCGTTAAAATTAGTTAAAATTGAAACGGCTCATGGATGCAATAGGAAAAAAAGGTACTTTTGAACCCCAAAACCATTGTTTAATAAGCAATTTCAAATGGATATCAATATTTGTAATTCAATGAAAAGAAGGCTGACATTCATCCTTATCCTCTTGTTTTCTCCCGGTTTGCTCCTGGCTCAAACCTCCCATACTGATCCCAATGCCGGAATAAAAAAATATAATACGGCGATGCAGATCATCAAATTCGCTTATGTTGATACTATTAATGAAGGTAAACTTGTTGAAAACGCCATTATTGAAACCCTGAAGGAGCTTGATCCTCACTCTATGTATATTTCGAAAAAAGATGTACAGAAAGCGAATGAACCCCTGGAGGGTAATTTTGATGGTATCGGGGTCCAATTTGAGATTTTGCAGGACACCATAACGGTCGTCCACCCTGTACCCGGAGGGCCATCCGACAAATTGGGTATCATGTCGGGAGATAAAATCATTAAAATTGAAGGAGAAATAGTCACTGGGAAAAAAATAACGAGCCAGTTTGTTCTTGATCACCTTCGAGGAAAAAGAGGAACTAAAGTAACTGTTTCCATATACAGGAAAGGGAAGAAGGATCTGATGGATTTCACCATCGTTCGCGATAAAATTCCCATCAATAGTGTAGATGCAGTATACATGATAAAACCGGGGGTGGGTTATATCAACCTCAATAAATTTGCGCAGAATTCCATTCAGGAGTTTACTGATGGAGTGAAAAAGCTCAGGTCGGAAGGGATGAAAAGTCTGATCCTTGACCTGAGAAACAACTCTGGGGGGTATATGGGTACAGCAATTGAATTGTCAGATGAATTCCTTAACGCCGGGAAACTGATCGTTTATACCGAGGGTGTGAGAAGTCAAAGGGAAGATTACCTGTCTACTTCAAAAGGACTTTTTGAGACCGGAAAATTGGTGATCATGATCAATGAAAATTCAGCCTCTGCCAGTGAAATTGTTTCCGGCGCCATTCAGGATTGGGATAGGGGATTGATCGTGGGACGGAGATCTTTCGGAAAAGGATTGGTCCAACGGCCTTTTCAGTTGCCCGACAGTTCCCAGATGAGGCTGACTACGGCAAGATATTACAACCCCTCGGGTAAATGTATCCAAAAATCTTATGCGGAGGGAGTAGATAAATATTATGATGATTTTAAAAACCGCGTGAAACATGGTGAGCTGATCCATCCCGACAGCATTAAATTTCCGGATTCACTGAAATATTATACCTCGCGGAAAAGGGTAGTTTATGGTGGCGGTGGAATAATGCCCGATGTATTCGTCCCCTGGGATTCGACCATCATTTCTGATTATTATCTGGATCTTCGCCGGAAAAACGTGATCAATTCCTTCGTGGGTCAATATGTTGATAAAAACCGGAAATTATTTCAGAAATCTTTTCCTCTTTTTACAACATTCGATAAGGGTTTTCAGACTGACGATGCCTTCATGAATGACTTTTTTGCTTATGCCGAAAAAGAGGGAGTAAAAAAGGATGAAAAGGGATATAGCGCTTCTGAAAACCTGATAAAGTCGCAACTAAAAGGTTTGATTGCCCAGAAACTTTGGGATATGACAGAAATGTATACGGTAATCAATCAATTCGATGAGGAGGTACTAAAAGCAGTTGAAGTGATTGAAGACGATGCCCTATTTGAGAAACTCAATATCGACCGGTAATAAAAGCAGGGATTCTCATCCTTTACCTTTTTTATATATCGCCCTTCCGGTGATGAATGAACCGGAATTGCTTACCCGGACACTTGTTTGTATTGGCGCACAAACATACCGGAGGTTCAAGGTATATATTTGCGTTAACCAGCCGGAAGGATGGTGGAAAGACCCTTCCAAAAAACCAGTTTGTGATAATAACCATCAGACCCTTGATATGCTGCGAAGTGTTAAAGGATTTGACATGGAAGTACTCGACTATTCATCCATAGGGAAAGGCTGGAAGGGAAAAAGACATGGAATCGGGCAAGCCAGGAAGGTACTGATGGATGAGATCACCAAATTGGCCGGGCCGGAAGATTATATCATCAGTATGGATGCTGATACTACCTTTACAGAAGACTATTTTTTATCCATTGCCAATAATTTTAATGAACATCCGGAAGCGGTGGCATTGAGCGTTCCATATTTTCATTTGCGGGTTGAGGATGAGAAGGCTACAAGAGCTATTTTAAGATATGAGATATACATGCGCCATTATTTTCTGAACCTTGGCAGGATTGGATCCCCATTTGCCTTTACGGCGCTTGGCTCTGCAATGGCATTTCCGGTGTGGGCTTACCGCGCAACAGGTGGGATGGCGCCGAAATTAAGTGGCGAGGATTTTTACTTTTTACAAAAACTACGGAAATTCGGGAACCTACTACTCTGGAATGATGTTATTGTTTATCCTGAGGCTCGCTTTTCCGATCGGGTCTTCTTTGGGACTGGCCCTGCTATGATCAAAGGAGGAGCAGGCGACTGGTCGAGCTATCCCGTTTACCCGATATCTCTTTTTAACGACCTTTTGGAAACTTATCTTCTTCTTCCGCTTTTCTATTTTGAAACATTGGAAAACAATGTGGTAAGGTTTCTTAAAGAGGTGACGAAGGAGAAAGATCCTTTTCAATTACTTCGTGAAAATCACAAGGATCTGGAGCACTTTACCCGTGCCTTTCATGAAAAATTGGATGGATTAAGAATTTTACAGTTTCTTAAAACAATGAATTCTGATACAGGGATAACGGATGAAGTGAATCTACGACACTTTTTCATGACTTACTATCCTGAAGCTGAAGCCAGATTGAGTATCAGCTGGGATCATTTCTCTTTTCAAAACGCAACACTTCTGGATTTGGAAAAAATCAGGTCATTCCTGTTTGAGAAGGAAATGGAATTCCGTTTTAATTCAGTATTCCCGTAACAAGTCGTGCCGCTTCCTCCAATGTAACCGCTGAATGGACTTGTAATCCCGATTCGTCAATTATTTTCTTCCCCTCTGTGGCGTTTGTCCCCTGAAGCCTGACAATAATGGGAATATTGATCTTGCCAATATTCTTACAGGCATCAACGATGCCCTGGGCTACGCGATCGCACCGCACAATCCCTCCGAAAATGTTAACAAGTATGGTTTTTACAGCCGGATCCTTTAAAATGATGCGAAATCCTTCTTCAACTTTTTTAGTACTGGCAGAACCTCCGACATCAAGAAAATTGGCAGGATCGCCTCCCGACAATTTAATGATGTCCATCGTGGCCATGGCGAGGCCGGCGCCGTTCACCATACAGCCAACATTACCGTTGAGCTTTACATAATTCAGGTCATGACGGGAGGCTTCTACTTCAATCGGGTTTTCTTCCTCGTAATCACGCATGATAGCTATATCCGGATGTCTGAACAGGGCATTGTTATCGATGACTATTTTGGCATCGGCAGCGAGAATTTTATTGTCGGAAGTTTTAATTACCGGATTGATCTCAATGAGTGAGGCGTCACTTGCATCATAGGCCTTGTAGATAGCAAAAACAAATCGAACCATATTTTTGTAAGCATCCCCTTTCATTTTCAGGTTAAATGCAACTTTCCTTGCCTGAAATGCCTGCAATCCTATTTTAGGATCAATGTCTTCGACAAAAATGAGTTCCGGCGTCTCCTCAGCTACTTTTTCAATATCCATCCCTCCCCTGGGTGAGTACATTAATACCGTATGGCCTTTCTGTCTGTTTAAGAGAATGCTCAGATATATTTCTAAGGGTTCAGTGGGACCCGGATAATATATATTTTGTTCCACATATATTTTCCGAACTAATTTTCCTTCTTTGGGCGTTTGTGGCGTAACCAGTTTCATCCCAAGGATCTGACCAGCAAGCAACCTGACTTCGTCAATTGATTTAGCCACCTTCACGCCACCGCCTTTCCCTCGTCCGCCAGCATGGATCTGGGCTTTTATTACAAATTTATCGGTTCCGGTTGCTTCCTGAATATACTCTGCTGCCCTGACAGCTTCTTCTTCTGTATTGGCAAGAACACCTTCTGGGACTGCTACTCCGTAATGCTTTAATATCGATTTGCTTTGATATTCATGTAAATTCATACTCAAACTATTTAGGGAGAACCAAAAATAGTGTATTCGCCCCGAACCTCAAAAAAATTCTGGATGAGTTTTATTATCTTTGCCGGTCATTGATTTTATATGATTGTTGCTCGGAATATCGAAAAATCATTCGGCCCCCTTACTGTTCTAAAAGGCATAACTTTATCAATAAATAAAGGGGAGATCGTTTCCATTGTTGGCGCTTCAGGAGCGGGGAAATCGACGCTTCTTCATATTCTAGGGACGTTGGATAAAGCAGATTCCGGTTTTATTGAATTAAACGGGATTAAGGTAAATTACTTGTCTGAGAGAAAAATTTCCGATTTCCGGAACCGCCATATAGGATTTGTCTTTCAGTTTCATCATTTGCTACCTGAATTTACAGCCCTCGAAAATATCTGTATTCCGGCATTTATTGCAAAAAGACCGAAAAAGGAAGCAGAAAATCGAGCCATGGAGCTGCTGGAATTCATGAACCTGAAAGACCGGTCCAATCATAAGCCTTCTGAATTGTCAGGAGGTGAGCAACAACGTGTTGCGGTTGCGCGTGCGCTGGTAAACAATCCGGATGTAATACTTGCTGATGAACCCTCAGGTAACCTTGATTCTAATTCTGCCGTTGAATTACACAAGTTGTTTTTCCGTTTACGCGATACTTTTTCCCAAACCTATATCATTGCAACACACAATACGGATCTTGCAAATATGGCAGATCGTAAGTTGACCATCCGGGATGGTGTGATTGTACAATAACTATATGAATACTTATTCTTGATTAAAATCGTTATTGATTATTGTCGTACCATCGGAACCTGACCCAATACGAACGCATGAAAATCACTACCACTTCCAAACCTGCTTCGGTAATCCTTGTTCTATTATCCGTGCTTGCAGCCTTTGGGGCAATGAATTATTATTTCGCTGATCAGGATTTTTCACACCCAATCCTGACCACATTAACCCATTCACCGGATTCCATTACTCAACGCAAACAAAGCTCCGGAGACTCTATATACAATTCCCTGATCAATGTTGCCGATAAATTTCTGAAGGATAAAAAATTTGAACAATGCCTCATTGAATTGGAGAAAGCACAAAAAATAAGGCCTTATGATCCTATGCTCAAGGACAGGATATTGAAGACAAAATCCCTCCTCAACGATCAGAAGACCCAAACAACAGAATATCAAAAAGACATAAGTTTGGGGGACCAGTACTTCGAAGCGAAAGATTATTTAAATGCCAAAGCTTCATACCAATTGGCAATTGGCCAGATGCCAGGCGATTCCGTTGCCAAGATAAAACTCAGAAAAACCATGGATTTGCTCCGGTCATCCAAGGCCCGAAATATCCTTTACGATGTTGCTGTTGCCAGCGCCGATAGACTGTTCCAGGCGCAAGATTTCGAGAAAGCCCGGATTGAATACGAGAATGCAAGTAAAATAATACCGGGAGAACAATATCCAAAAACAAAGATTAACGAAATCATTAAAATTCAGGTTGACCGGCAGGTGAAAGATGAAGAATACACCCGATCGATTACCTCTGCGGATAAATTTTATGCAGCAAAGGCCTACCAACCAGCGCTGAAAGATTATAAGAAAGCCAATGCGATTAAACCTGATGAAAAATATCCACAGGATCGTATTGCAGAATTGACAGCGCTGATAACAGCCCAAATGGCTAAAGATGAAGCGTATAAAAAAGCAATAGCAAATGCAGATCAATTGTTCCGGGAAATCCAGTTTGCCAATGCTAAAAAAGGATACCAGCAGGCCCTGACAATAAAACCCGAGGAAATTTATCCTAAGGATAAAATTCTTGAGATTGACGGTTTACTATCTAAAGCAAAACAACAACAGGAGTCCTATGATCAATACATTGCTTTTGCCGATAGTTTATATATAGATAAGAACTATCAGAAAGCAAAGGAAAATTATCTTCTGGCTTCATCAGTAAAGCCTAAAGAGAATTATCCCAAGGAAATGGTTAGCAAGGTCGAACAAATGATTACGGGTCATGATGCAGCCCTGGCTCGTTCCCTCAATGAACAATATACCAATGCAATAGCCTCCGGTGATAAATTATTTTCTGAAAAATCTTACTTGTTATCTCGTGCAGAATATCTTAAAGCTTCAAATCTGAAACCGTTAGAGCAATATCCTAAAGAAAAAATTACTGAGGTCAACGAGAGATTACTGGAAGACCAATATTTAGGATTGATCAGGAAGGGGGACAGCCTGCTGACGGCCAAAGTTTATGAGGCGGCGTTGTTGTCGTACCAGGGGGCGTTGAAGGTAAAACCGGGAGAGGTTTATCCCCAAGGGAAGGTGGCGGAGATAAACG
>JALNWE010000024.1 GCA_023231065.1 Bacteroidales bacterium | reverse complement strand
CGCAATTCTCAAAGCCAAACCAAATACACAAATCCCAAGCGAATACAGAAGCCTCATAAAACCTTTGCTGATGTGCTGATGTGTTGATGTGCTGATGTGTTGATGTGCTGATGTGCTGATGTGCTGATGTGTTGATGTGCTGATGTGCTGATGTGTTGATGTGCTGATGTGTTGATGTGTTGATGTGCTGATGTGCTGATTATTTGTGTCTTTACGGTAAAGTGATTGTTAATCTTAGTAAAGGTAGAACTCCTTAGGGACCCTTCTGTACAATGGGATAAACCAACATACTTTGATACTGTAAAACTGGGAGTTAAAGGTACTGGCATCTTGTTCCCCGGTGTCGAAATCACGCAGCCTGTATGGTTTGGTCCAAGTCTGCATGAAATCAAAACCAAGGTAAAAATTGAGAAGCCGGGTATTGCTGAGATAAAGGTATCCCAGCGATCCGTTCAAGGCGAATCCTCCGTTCAGGCGATCATATCCCTTTTTATAATCTCCCTGTATCTCGGGCGCC
Source organism: Bacteroidales bacterium (assembly GCA_023231065.1). Lineage (GTDB taxonomy): Bacteria > Bacteroidota > Bacteroidia > Bacteroidales > FEN-979 > CAIVAT01. The sequence goes on along the minus strand of JALNWE010000024.1, from coordinate 40,014 downwards.
GTATTTCCCGGATTATGAATCCGTATTTTATCTTGAAGGTATCCAGCCCCGGCTAAAATAACAAACCCACTGTTGGGATTGGGGGAAAGGACCGGGATCAGTTTACCAAATTTCGCCAAAAAATTAAAACCCCTTTCATAATAAATAATTTCGGCATACATCCCGTTGGCATCGATAAGGAATCCATCCCGGGTGGAGATATTCAATAAAAGGGAGTCGCTGTTTTTTACCGATTGGCCGAACATAAAGTTTCCTTCTACGCCGATAATCCAATTGCTTTTTGTTTTCAGCATAAATCCGCCGCCAATGCTGCTATTGCTGCCAAACTGCCTGGCCAGGTCGCCGCCCGGGAACTGATAACCGTAAGTAGCGTAGATCAGGGGGGTAAATATGGCTGAATCGCGGATGTTGACCTGTGCCTGCAAAAGGGGGACACATAAACAAGTTAAAATCAGGGAAATTGTTGTTTTCCGAAACATATCCATAAGCTGAATTTAAAATTTATAAACCAGTCCGATCCCGGGATTCAGGGTCGAAATGATCCTATTTATCGTGTATTCCGCCGGCGCAGAATAAACGGGTTTTAGTATCACGTGGCCCGAAACCGGATCTTTGTATGAATCATAACCGATAAATTGGGCATCATATTGTTTTTTTTTGGACGGCCATCCGGCCAGGTAGTTAAAATTAATTTTCAAGGCAAGGTGCCCTGTCAGTAAATACCCCACCCCGGCCGAAAGCTGGAAAGCAAAACCAGTAGCAGTATTGGAGCTGTTTTCATGATTGGATGGGTTGGTCGTCGAGAAAGTCCTTCCTGAAGAAATCACGGCGCCGGCTAAAATTTTCACATCGACCAAAATTTTATTGAATGTCTTCATATACGCGGGCCCGATCATCAAATAATTGTTGTTCCATGATCCGGGCCCTAAAAAATACAAGGAGTCATGAATCCCTTCAGGATGTACACTTTCTGCCTCTTCTTTAAAAGGATTTTTTTGAAAGGTATATTGGATGGCGAGGCCAAAATCATGGCTTCCCATCCAATCATACGTAAGTTGGGCTAACCATCCATAGCCGGCATATCCTGATTTTTCACTGGCGATATCAGTACTGCTGTATTCACCGGTAGCAATGGAGTATCCGGCATAAAACTCCAATATAGAATTCTTTTTTTTGTTGTTTTGAGCCATCAGAAAGGATGGTAACAAAAAGAACAGGCAAAGGACCGGTACTGTTCGTTTCATCTGAGTTGTTTAGAACGACAAAGTTAGTCCTATTTTCTTCACAGCTAATCGTCGAAAGACTTTTTCTTCTGACATGGATTTTGATGGCTTCAGATTCGCGGATTTTTTTTAGCTTTGTAAACGCTATTAATGTCAATGCGTTGATGATGGATAATTGCCATTAATTCCTTGTCATGAGTCTGTTTTCAATTGTAAACCGTGAAATTGTAAACCGTGAATTAAAATAGTTTTTTATGAGAAAATCATTCTTTAGCTTGCTCTTTATCCTGCTTGTTGCTGGCTTTTCGTACCAGTCTTTGGCTTGTACCAACTTTATAATCACAAAGGGCGCTTCGGCAGATGGATCCGTCATGATCACCTATTCGGCCGATTCCCATGTGCTCTACGGTGAACTTTTTTACTGGCCTGCCAGGGACTGGCCTGCCGGTTCGATGCTGGATGTCACGGATTGGGATAGCGGCAAACCCATGGGGAAGATCCCCCAGGTCAAACACACTTACAACGTGGTCGGAAACATGAATGAACACCAGGTGGCCATTGGTGAAACCACTTATGGCGGCCGGGAAGAACTTTTTACCCAAAAAGGGGCGATCATGGATTATGGCAGTTTAATCTACATCTCCCTGCAACGCTGTAAAACAGCCAGGGAGGTTGTTAAGAATTTCGGTGAACTGACTGAAAAATACGGATATGCCAGTGAAGGGGAATCTTTTTCCATTTCTGATGCCAATGAAGCCTGGATCCTTGAAATGATAGGGAAAGGCGAAGGCCAGTTAGGCGCTGTATGGGTTGCCATGCGGGTCCCTGATGGATATATCTGCGGGCATGCCAACCAGGCCCGTATCACAACCTTCCCGTTAAATGATCCCGAAAACTGTATCTATTCCAAAGATGTTATCACTTTTGCCCGTTCCAAAGGATGGTTTGACGGTAAAGATGAAGAGTTCAGCTTTTCAGACACTTATGCACCGGTCACTTTCAGCGGGGCCCGCGCCTGTGAAGCCCGTGTGTGGGCCATGTTCAACCGGGTCAATTCAAATATGGGCCAATATGAAGATTATGCCATGGGCCATCTTGCCAGGGGAAAATGGGGCTATACTACCAACCGTATGCCATTATGGATTAAACCCGATAAAAAAGTGTCAGTGCATGATGTTATGAACCTGATGCGCGACCATTTCGAAGGGACCAAGATGGATATGAACAAAGATCTGGGCGCTGGTCCATTCCATGCCCCTTACCGCTGGCGCCCCATGACCTGGAAAATTGACAGCGTTGATTATGTCCATGAACGGGCTATCTCCACACAACAAACCGGGTTTATTTTTGTAGCCCAATCGCGTAACTGGCTTCCCGATCCGGTTGGCGGGATCTTCTGGTTTGGGGTTGACGACACCTACACAATGGTATTTTCACCTATGTATTGCGGAATGACCAAAATTCCGGAAGCTTATAAAGTAGGCAACGGAGATATGCTGCACTACTCTCCGACTTCAGCATTCTGGACTTTTAACCTGGTAGCCAACTGGGCTTATACCAAATATGATTACATGATTAAAGACATACAGCCACTTCAGCAGGAGATGGAAAACAATTATATCAAGCAAACCTCCCAGGAGATCGATAAAAAGGCTGCCGAACTTTACAAAACAGATAAAAAAGCAGCCATCAAATTTATTACCGATTATTCCGTAAAAACGGGACAGGCCACGGTGAAAAGATGGCAGGAATTGTTCCAGTATTTAGTGGTCAAATACATCGACGGAAATATTAAAAAAGAAAAAGATGGAAAATTCGAAACCAATCCGTATGGTGTCCCTGTCATGCCTTCACAACCGGGGTATTCAAACTGGTGGCTGAAGGAAATCGTGAAAGATCATGGTGATGTGATCAGAGAAACCGGTCCGGCCGGGCATTGATAAAAATTTGCTGATTTGGGTTATTTTAAACCCACTGTTGAATAAAAACAGGATAGAAATTCGGTCTATCCTGTTTTTGTTTTATCTTTGCATAACTAAACCGGAAAATTCAATTTGTTATGGAAGAATACAATTCTGCTTCCAGAAATTACAAGATCATCTTATCTGTCCTGGCCATTTTAATCCTGATTCTAATTTTCTGGCTGTTTATCCAGCGTTCACAATTAATGAAACTGGTGAAAGGCAAAGAGGTTGAAAAAACGGAATTACAGCATGAACTGGATTCATTGATGACTGAACATAATAACATTAAACTTTCTTACGGTGCACTTTCCGACTCCCTGAAGGTTAAAGACAGCATCATTCAAAACAATGCCGTCGAGATCAGAAAACTCCTTGATACGGAATGGGAATTCAATAAAATCAGAAAAAAGCTGGAGCGGTTACAAAAGGTTGCCCAGGGATATGTCCGCCAGATGGACTCTTTATATACCGTCAACCGGGAACTCTCAGCCGAAAACGATCGGATCAGGCAAGAGGTTAAAACCGAGCAAAACCGCAACCAATCGCTCATGAAAGACAAGGAGGAGTTGAGGGAGAAAATCAGCCAGGCAGCCTATGTTAAAGCCTATAATGTTTCGGCCAAGGCTTATAAATTAAGGGGCAGCAAAGAACAAATCACCGATAAAGCCAACCGTACTGACCTTATCCGGGTATGTTTTACCATTGGCGAAAACCCTTTGGTGCCATCCGGTAACAAAACAATATATGTCCGTATCCAGCGTCCCGACAATGTTGTGGTCATTAAAAGCAAATACGATACTTTTGTCTTCAATGGTCAAACACTCCCTTATTCTCTTCGTGAAGACATCGCTTATAAGGGGAAAGCGATGAACCTTTGTCTCGACTGGACCAAGAAGGACAACGACAAACCCGCCATGAAAGGGAGATATCTTATTAGTGTTTTCTCAGATAATACCGCAATTGGCGAAGGATCTTTTGAACTGAAATAATTTTTACCCATGCGGATAGGCATTCTGACCGCTGGTGGCGATTGCCCAGGCATCAACGCAGCTATCAGGGGTGTTGGCAAAACCGCCATTCTTGAATATGGAATGGAGGTTATTGGTATTTCTTCCGGCTTCCTGGGGCTGATCAATGAAGAATATACCCAGCTGGATGAAAATTTGCTCTCGGGAATTCTGACTCTTGGTGGGACGATTCTTGGTACTTCAAGGGAAAATCCTTTTAAAAAAGGAAATCCTTTTAACGCCATTGATAAACCAAAACTCATTAAAAAACATTATACCGAAATGGGGCTGGACGCCCTCGTGTGCATTGGTGGCAATGGCACTCAGCGTACTGCTGCGCAATTGGCTGAAATAGGCCTTAATGTAGTTGGCGTCCCGAAAACGATCGATAATGACGTTTGGGGAACTGATGTTACGTTTGGTTTTGATTCTGCCGTATGCATCGCCACTGAAGCCATTGACCGGCTCCATACCACGGCCAACAGCCATAAAAGGATCATGGTCATTGAGGTAATGGGGCATCATACGGGTTGGCTTGCCTTGTATTCAGGGCTGGCAGGCGGAGGAGATGTGATCCTGGTCCCCGAAATACCGTTTGATATCAATTCGGTTGCCCAGTGTCTGAAAAAAAGAGCAATCAGCAAGAAACCCTATTCCATTGTGGTTGTTGCAGAAGGCATTCCAACTCCGAAAGGTGAATCGGCTGGTTATTATGTTTCAAATAATATTAAGGAACTGACCGGCCTCGAAACCCGCGATACCATCCTGGGCTATGTACAGCGAGGCGGAAGTCCATCCCCTATGGACCGTATTCTGGCTACCCGTTATGGCGCATGCGCTGTTGAGCTGATCGCCAAAAAACAATTTGGCCAGATGGTTGCGCTTCGTGGAAATACGGTTATATCAGTTCCGCTATCCGAAGTGGGCGGGAAATTAAAACCCGTTCCCATTGATCATACTTTGATTGAAAAAGCCCAGGGAATGGGTGTTTGCTTCGGACAGAAATTGTGTTAATCCGAGAATTTAATATCCTTGATATTTAATTGAAGGTTCACTGAACCGTTCCATTCATTTTCTTCAACATGATAACAGATGTTGAATGGAATTTGTTTTTCGATGAGATTGAAATGTTCTCCCTGCTGAAAAGCAATGGCAGAAAAGGGGCCTCCGGGTATTTCCGGATGAACGACTCCCAGTTTCAAATGATTTTTCCCAACAACCCTGGATCCACCGGCATCCACCACACCCTCTGTCATAAATAAAGGGGCCATATTCCCAGGACCAAAAGGCGCAAATTTTTTCAATACACTGTAAAACCTTGAATTAATGGCGTTCAGCGGAAGTTTGATATCGATATCTACCACGGGGACCAGCTCAATTCCTTCAAGCCGCTGCCGGACAATAGATTCGAACCGTTCACTGAAAGCGCTGAGGTTCTCGGGTTTGAGGGATAACCCGGCCGCGAATTTATGACCCCCGAAATGTTCCAGCAGGTCGCTACAGGCATCCACCGCCTCATAAATGTCAAAGTCTTTTACTGAACGGGCCGACCCTGTGATCAAGCCGTTCGACAAGGTAAGTACAATCGTCGGGCGGTAAAACGTTTCGGTGAGGCGCGAAGCTACAATACCTATCACACCCTTATGCCATTCGGGATGAAAAATAACGGTGGACCGCGATGATTTTAATTCTTCATTTGCATTGATCATCCCAATGGCCTGCTGGGTAGCTAAAGTGTCCAGATTTTTCCGTTCGATGTTATTCGAATTGATCTGGTCCCCTATCAGGAGGGCCTCATTCAGATTCTGCGTAATAAGCAATCTGACCGAGTTCTTACCACTCTCAATACGCCCGGCGGCATTGATCCTGGGACCAATCATGAAAACAAGATCGGTAATGGTCAATTCGCGGTTAAATACGCATCCCCCATTCCCTTCTTCTTTTCGTAGCATACTGGCATATCGCAGGAGGGCTTCCAGCCCGGGGCGCGGCCGGGTATTGATCAGCCGGAGCCCAAAGTAAGCCAGGATGCGGTTTTCTCCGGTAATATCTACGATATCAGAGGCGATACTGATTACAACAAGATCAAGATAACGGATCAGTTTTTCAAATGGAATATTGTTCTTCTGAGCATAAGCCTGGATGAGTTTGAACCCAATCCCACATCCCGACAACTCTTTATACGGATAAGGACAATCGTTCCGCTTGGGGTCCAGGATGGCAACAGCCTCAGGAAGCCGGGGGCCGGGACGGTGATGGTCGCAGATGATGAAATCGATCCCTTTGTCTTTGGCATAAGCTACTTTTTCCACCGCTTTTATTCCACAATCAAGGGCAATAACAAGTTTAACACCCGTCTGAGAAGCATAATCAATCCCCTTGAAAGAGATGCCATACCCTTCGTTATACCGGTCAGGAATATAAAAATCAATGGATTCGTGAAAACTTCGAAGAAAAGTATATACAAGGGCCACGGCAGAGGTGCCGTCAACATCGTAGTCACCGTAAACAAGAATGCTTTCCTTTTGAATAATGGCTTGTTCAATACGTTGAATGGCCAGATCCATATCTTTCATCAGGAAAGGATCGAAAAGATCATCAAGGGATGGATGGAAAAAAGTTTTTGCTTCATCAATGGTGGTGACGCCGCGCTGGACTAATAAGCACGAAAGGTACCTATCAACTCCCAAAGCTTTAGATAAATCCCCAACTACCCCAGGTTCACCCTGAGGCTTAAGTACCCAACGTTTTTGCATATTTTTTTTCCTACCTGTAAAGGTACTATAAAATCTTCCTGTCCGGGTTTGAACCGAAAGAAAATTTTCTTTTTCTATATCCTTTTAAAACTCAGCATTTTTCGGAGCTCTCGGGAAAGGAATAACATCGCGGATATTGGCCATTCCTGTAACGAAAAGGATCAATCGTTCAAATCCAAGGCCAAATCCCGCGTGGGGAGCGGTTCCGAATTTCCGGGTATCCAGATACCACCATACATCTTTTTCCGGAATATGCAACTCCTGAATTCTTCTCATTAAAGCATCAAGGTTCTCTTCGCGCTGCGACCCGCCAATGATCTCCCCAATTTTTGGGAACAAAACATCCATGCCGCGGACTGTTTTCCCATCCTCATTTTGTTTCATGTAAAAAGCCTTGATATCACGCGGATAATCAGTCAGGATGACCGGTTTACCAAAATGTTTCTCCACCAGATAACGTTCATGTTCAGCCTGCAGGTCGGCTCCCCAGGAAACGGGGAATTCCCAGGATTGTCCGGAAGCCATCAGGATTTCAACTGCCCGCGTATAAGTGAGGCGTTCAAAACGGCTGTTGATGACGCTTTTCAAACGGTCGATCAATTCATTATCGTACATTTTATTGAGAAACTCCAGATCGTCCATACAATGATCCAGGGCATACTGCATCAGAAATTTCAGGAAATCTTCCGCCAGATCCATATTGTCGTTGATATCATAAAAAGCCATTTCGGGTTCAATCATCCAGAACTCAGCAAGATGCCGTGGGGTGTTTGAATTCTCAGCGCGAAATGTCGGCCCGAAAGTATATACCAGGGATAAAGCCATGGCCCCCAATTCTGCTTCCAGTTGGCCACTGACCGTAAGGTTGGTTTCCTTCCCGAAAAAATCCTGGGTATAATCCAAATGACCATCCGGAAGCCTGGGTGGATTGTCGCCATCCAGTGTTGTGACCCTGAACATTTCGCCGGCTCCTTCGGCATCCGACCCGGTAATAATCGGGGTATGGATATAACAAAATCCATGGTCGTTAAAGTATTTATGAATGCCATACGCCATGGCATGACGGATGCGGAGAACGGCGCCAAAAGTATTGGTGCGTGGCCGTAAATGGGCAATCTCCCTTAAAAATTCCAGGGAATGCCCCTTCTTTTGTAACGGATAGGTCTCAGGGTCGGCTGTCCCATAAACCTCAATCTCTTTGGCCTGAACCTCAACATGCTGCCCCTGCCCCATCGACTCCACCAAAGTCCCTTTAACGGAAATGCAGCTTCCGGTAGTAACTTGTTTCAGTAGATTTTCATCGAACCGGGCAACTTCAACAACAACCTGAAGGTTATGAATGACCGATCCATCATTCAGGGCAATAAAGTTGATATTCTTATTCCCCCGTTTTGTCCGCACCCATCCTTTGATCAATATTTCACTTCCAAAGCTTTTTGATTTTAATACATCAATGATCTTTGACCTTCTTTTGTGTTCCATAACCAGTAACTCTCTCCTTCCTTGATACGAAGGAATAACAGTTTAACTTCAGTAAATTCAGCCAACGGAATATCCGTCAACCATTGCAAAATTACGTTAATTGCCGTTACCTTACAAATTGATTTTTTGTTACTTTTACTTCATTAATAAACCATATCCTTCGTGCAGGAAGAAAAATCAAAACACATGCCCAACTGGGCACAACGGGCCGACGACTTTGAAAAACATGGAAAGGGCTAATTTCGTGGCGCCAATCGATATATTGCCATTAGAGGATTGGCTGGCCTTTTCCGATCTGCCGGTGATTATCTCAGGGCCTTGTAGCGCTGAAACGGAACGCCAGATGCTGGAAACCGCGGTTGAATTAGTAAAAATCCCACAGGTTAAAATATTCAGGGCGGGTATCTGGAAACCGAGGACCCGGCCCGGAACATTTGAAGGAGTCGGGAAAAAGGGATTGAAATGGATGCAGAAAGTGAAACAGGAAACCGGCTTGCTTCTAACAACCGAAGTAGCCAATCCTGAACATGTCAGAGAGGCCCTCGACCATGATATAGACATCCTTTGGATTGGGGCCCGTACAGTCGTGAATCCCTTTTCAATACAAGAAATCGGTGAAGCAATAGGGAACGCGGATATTCCTGTCCTGGTGAAAAACCCGCTTAATCCCGATCTGAAAACCTGGTTGGGCGCCATAGAACGGTTGAATCAAATGGGGTTAAAAAAGCTGGTTGCCATTCATCGTGGTTTTTCTTTTTTCAACCGCTCACCTTACCGCAACGCGCCTATGTGGGAAATTCCCATTGAACTCAAACGGTTATACCCAGGGTTACCGCTCTTTGTCGATCCAAGCCATATCTGCGGTAACCGCGAACTGATCCTCCCAACGACCCAAAAAGCGCTGGATCTTGAAATGAATGGATTGATGATCGAAACCCATATCAATCCTTCGAAAGCGCTGACTGACAAAAATCAGCAAATCACCCCTGCCCAGCTAAAAGAGATGTTAGGAAAGCTGGTCCTCCGCCGCGAATCAGGGGGATTTGAGTTTGAGCAGAAACTGGAAGGACTTCGGACCGAAATCGATAAACTCGATGAAGAGTTAATGGAAATTTTAGCCCGCCGGATGATGGTTGTGGAAGAGATCGGTAAATATAAAAAGGCAAACAAGATCACCATCCTGCAGCTGAAAAGATGGAGCCAACTGATGCACGAACGCATTGAAACCGGAGTAAAAATGGGGCTCAGCAGGGAGTTTATTCTAAAATTGCTCGAATCGCTCCATGAAGAAGGGATACAGCGCCAGATTAACGTGATGAACCAGGATGATCCGCTATAACCATTTCCGCATCTTGAAATAAATAAACATCCCTCCCGCGATCATCATCATGACCCCGGCTACAATGATAAAGGAGAACGGGTGGTCCTGTATGGGCAATTTGATGTTCATTCCATATAAACTAGCAATAAAGGTAAGAGGGAGTAAAATCGATGAAACCAGGGTCAGGATTTTCATCACCTCATTGGTCCTGTTAACCTGCAGGGAATCAAAAGTCATGGAATATCCCTTGATCAATTCCCCGTCATCTTCAACTATATCCCATATCTTCTGAAAATAGTCCATGATATTGCCCCAGTAATCCTCCATGTTTTCAGCAAATCCGGTAATAGCGCCGCTTTGAAGTTTATTGAATAAGACCATCTGGGGTTTGAACATGGTGTTCAGCAGGATAACATTTTTCCGGGTGATGGAAATTTTTTCAATGGCGGGTTCGGCTTTTTGTCTGAAAAGCGCTTTTCCGCATTCATCCACATCTTTATCGACCCTTTCGACCACTTTCTGTGTTTCTTTCATCACCTGATCGAGGATCTGATATAGCAAGGCATCACTGCTGCCGACTTCCATTCTGCCATTCCCCTGTGTTTTAGCCTTTTCCCGGTTAAAAATTTCTTTGATCATCCAATGGGACCTGCCAATGCTGATCAGGAAATCCTTGCCCCAAAAGAATTTTATTTCCCGGATCTCGATGAATTGTTGGGTAACACTGAATGCAGGAAAGTGGAGAATAACAAAATGATAATCGTCATAAATATCAATTTTAGGCCGTAAATTGACTTCCGACCGGCAATCTTCCAGGTCGAGGGGATGAAAATGATAATGTTCCCCAAGTACCTGAAGTTCCTCCTCGGTAGGTTTCACAATGTGTGACCAGCGCAGGGTACCGAATTTGATAGTTTCAATCATACTTTGCTTTTTTCCATCTGAAAGTATTGATCATGTGATCGATATCACCCTTTAAAAAATCGATTACCGGAGCCAGGGAATCGTTATTGGGAACCAGATTGAAATAAAGGGCCCCGCGTACAAATTCCGAGATGCTGTCGGTTAAATAAAACTGGTAAGAGGAAGCAGCATCAGAGCCCTTGATTTCGTAAACCAACCCGTAAACCCGGCGCCCGGGGTCATCGTATTCCTTTTGAGTGATGGAATTCGCTTTTGGTATATGTTTATTAACCAATGTCCTGGCATCTTCAAGATAGTTGGCAAGATTATTATGGATAACTTTATAACTCACATGAAGCGTGGCATGGAACCTGCTATAATAGATATTGATCCAGTATGGCTCTGCCATTTTACTGCTGTCATAAACAATCGAAGCATATTTTGGATATTCAAAGGTATAAGGCGCGGTCGTGTCAAAGACCCGGTATTCCCTCTGTGGTAAATCAATACGAAAATAGCCCCTGGGTTTGGGAGTATAATCAGCGCCACACGAACTGACTAAAAAAGCAATGACAATCAAACCAAAATAAAAAAACTTCATAATCTCTTATAAAATGGAGTGAGGCGGCAAACTTTTAAGATTTGGCCACCTCACTTCATTTATCAAAAGGGTAAATCATCTTCGGGCGTACTCACTATCGGGGCATCCTCTTTTGCGATTTCATTGACAGGGGAAATGGGACCGCCCTCATCGCGCCGGGGGCCGCCACCCAACATTTGCATGGAATCGCCTAAGATTTCATAAATGAATTTTTTCTGCCCTTCTTTGTCTTCATATTCCCGTCTGCGAATACGGCCTTCGACATAAATCGTATTACCCTTTTTAAGAAACCGTTCTGCCACATCGGCCAGTCCCCGCCACATGACAATATTGTGCCATTCGGTATGCTGGGCTTTTTCGCCGTCTTTACCCTTATACGATTCAGTCGTTGCCAGGGTAAAGGCTGCTTTTTTTACTCCGTTTTCGAAATTTTGAACCTCCGGGTCCTTCCCCAGATTCCCGATCAAAATCACTTTGTTAACTCCGGTTGCCATCTTTGTTGAATTTAAATGTTAAAACTCCGTGAACAAAAATACAATATTTAATGCTTAATCGGAGTCATGGGGCAAAGGTAATACGCGGAAGAGAACTTTTTTCAGGTATGAAGTAATAATCGTCTATATTTTTATCAAGGGCAAAAGTAAAAGGGTTACCGACAATCCGATCAGAATGGCTACCGTTCCCCAGCCAATGAAATTCTGGATGGGCCTGTTGACGTATTTTCCCATGATCTTTTTATTGTTGACAAGCAGGATCATACAAACTAATACAACCGGTAAGAGCATACCATTGATGATCTGCGACCATATAGTAATGGTTATCAATGGAGCGTTGGGGATCAGGATAATAATCGCTCCCAATACCATAATCCCGGTGTAAAGGAAATAGAACTCCCTGGCCTCATTCCATTTTTTATCAATCCCGGCCTCGAAACCAAACGCTTCACACACGTAAAATGCAGTTGCCAGTGGGAGAATGGTTGCAGAAAAAACAGAAGCAATAAAAAGGCCAAACGCAAAAACGTGCGCCGACAACGCACCAGCCAAAGGTTCCAGCGCCATTGCGGCATCCTTTGCTTCATTGATCCTGATCCCTTTGACATGAAGGGTGGAGGCACAGGCCACGATGATAAAAAAGGCCACGACAACCGTCGCGATGCAACCCACTATGATATCAAGCAGGGTATATTTATACTGTCCCATTTTGAGCCCTTTTTCAATCACCGATGACTGCATGTAAAACTGCATCCAGGGGGCAATAGTAGTCCCGATAATACCGATGACGACTGCCAGCGATTTCTCGTCAAAATCCATTTTGGGTTTTACAATAGATTGCCCGATCGCTTTCCAGTCGGGATTACCCATAAGGGCTGAAACAACATACATCAGTAAGGAAACGCTGAATATTAAAAAAATGCGTTCGGTTATTACATAATTCCCTTTCACCACAAGGTACCAAACCATGAAAGCAACAATAGGGACAGAAATATATTTGCTTATGCTAAAAACCTTCATGCTTCCGGCCACACCAGCAAATTCAGTTGTAGTGTTCCCAATATCAGCCAATAAAAGTCCGATGAAAATGAAAAAAGTGACTTTTACCCCAGCGTTTTCCCGGATAAGATCGGCAAGGCCTTTGCCTGTAACGATTCCCATCCGGGCATTCATCTCCTGAATAATCACCAGAACAATGAACGAGGGGATCAAAGTCCAGAGTAATTTATACCCGTAAATGGCGCCTGCCACAGAGTATGTCGTAATCCCACCGGCATCATTATCAACACTGCCAGTGATGATCCCAGGCCCCAGAATGGCAAGGAAAAGCGCAATGTTTTTCCAGATTGTTTTTCGCCGGGACACAAAAGCCATGTAAAATCCCCCCAGATCTATTTCGTTTTTCTACGGCTCAGAAGGTCATCAACAATATCCTCCATCACAACAACCCCTTCGACATGCTTTTCCTTATTGATTACAGGAATAGCAGGCAGATGATATTTTGAGATCAATTCGGCCAAAGTATCTACTTTATCGTCATCAAACACGGTTACCGGATTCTTATTCATGATCTCTTTGAGCAATTTTGTAGGCTCTGCTATCACAATCTCTCCCAGGGAAATGGAAGAAAGGAAATGGTCATTTTTATCAGTGACAAGAATAGTAGAAATCTGTTCCGGATCGGGTTTCAATTTTCGTATTTCTTCAAGTATCTCAGCCACGGAAAGCCGTTCATTGAATGTAAGAAAATCGGTGGTCATCAGTGACCCCACGTATTTATCAGGATATTCAAGCAACTCCCTGACTTCTTCCGAAGATTCTTTTTCCATTTCCTCCAACAATTCTTCGGCTTTGTCATCGTTCAGGGCATCGAGCAAGTCAGCAACTTCATCGGCCGGCATTTTTTCAAGAACATCCGCGACCTTCTCAATGGGCAAACTTTCAACAATGTGTATCTGGGCATGGGGTTCCAGCTCTTCAAGGACATCGGCCGCCGTTTCTTCGTCTAAAGAAGCAAAAACGACCGTCCGCGACGCCTTGTCCAGATCTTCAATAATATCGGCCAGATCGGATGGGTGGAGGGTATTCAGTTTGGAAGAAGATTTTGACAATTTAATACTGGCATTGGCAAAATCAACTGCTTCAATATCATCCCATAAAATGAATTTTCCGGGAATGGAAAAATGGATCGTGTCCAGAATAGCCTGGATGGGCTTTTCGATCCCGATCCGGCGGAGGAGACCTTCAAGTCCGACATCTACGGCTATGACATATGTGCCGGACGGGATCATCACCAGGCGGACATCATTGACCCGTACCAGTTTCCTGCCATTGATATCCACAATCTGCTTGTCCAATATGTTTTTAGCAAGCCACAGGCAATTGGAATAAGATTCATCCGATACACTGTGCATCTCCAGACAAACGATCCGGAGCTTTCTTTTAAACTTTTTAATTTCAAAAGAAGAAAAGTCAAGAATGATCGTCTGGTTTGCTTTTTTTACTTTAACAGCTACCAACCGTGGTCGTACAGGCTCAGATTCCTGACCCGGCAATGGGGATTGATCAATTAAAAAATCGGTGATCTTGCCTAAAACAATGCCATCGTCAGAAACGAAATTTTTACCTAAGATCTGACTTAAATAGAAGGTAATTTGCGATGTCATTTCAGCCTCCTTCCTGTTTTCCGCGTCAATGAAGGATGCAGAAGCCTGATATAAATCAGGCTAAACACCGGTCAGTGACGGGGTGGTTTATATTGAATCTGTCCCGCAGGTCCGTCGTCCATTATGGATATAAATATTATTGAGCGCCGCAAAAATAATTAAAATAATTAAAAGGCTGGTTTCTACACCAAATTTTGAAGGTATTTTTCAATCAACCTGGGTACGGGAATTTTTGTCAGGTCCCTGACCTGAATACAACCCTCCGGGACGACATTAACTTTACTGACCGATATCCTGAAAAAACGGGCAACGATCACCTGATGGGTAAGGATATGGCGAAACTGACCTGAACATCGGATCAGTGGGCCGGGGTTCATTTTTTCGATCAGGGACCAATCCCGCGTTGCTTTCAGTGACTTCAGGGAAAGTAGTTTGGCCGTTTCAATCAGTGGGAAGTCATATAATCCTTTCCATATATCCTGTGCAACTCTTTTTCTCATGATCCAGGCGTTTTCATTATCAGATGTGATCACGAGATAGTTAAAATACCGGGTACGCTGTCTTACTTTTTTATTTTTAACCGGTAATAGGCCGACTGAATTATGGCTATAAGCAAAGCAGGATTGTTCAAAACAGCATGAATCACACATGGGGATGCCCGGAATGCATGTCCTGGCGCCATATTCCATAATTGCCTGGTTAAACGAACCCGGATGCTGATGGTCTATAAGCCCAGTCGCTATCTCCCGGATAATTTGCTTTGCCTTTGCCGAATTCACAGGCTCCTTCACCCCAAAGTGACGGGAGAAAAACCGGATCACATTACCATCAACAACCGGGAAAGGGAGATGAAATGCAATAGAAGCAATGGCAGCAGCGGTATAATCGCCAATCCCGGGTAAGCCGCGGATTGCCTCATAGGAACCGGGGAATTGGCCATTGAAATCGTTCATGATTATCAACGAAGCCTTGTGCATATTTACTGCGCGGGAATAATATCCAAGGCCCTGCCAGATTTTCATAATGTCTTTTTCATCGGCAGTCGCCAGCGATCTGATATCGGGAAAAGCAGTTATAAATCTCTGGTAGTACGGCAATCCCTGATCGATCCTTGTTTGCTGCAAAATAATTTCCGAAACCCAGATCAGGTAAGGGTCACGGATCCTCCTCCAGGGCAAATCCCTCTTGTTATGTTCATACCATTCCAGCATCTGTGAAGTAAAGTCCATTTTTCTCCGATTTTCCGGATGCAAATATACAGTTAAGACGGTTGCTGGATAGCGGATACCGGGTACCGGATATATTTACATCATTCTGAATTCAATACCAGAAGAAAATTTTCATTTATTTCATTGTGGTTCAAAAAATTCATATATTTGCAACCCGTTTCCCGGAAACAAAAGATATTCAGTATTAACAATATATATAACTATTAAATTATCAAAAATGACAAAAGCAGAAATTGTAGCAGAAATTGCTAATAAAACTGGCATTGAGAAAGTAGCCGTCCAGGCCACTGTCGAAGCTTTTATGGACTCGATTAAAAACTCCATGTCCACTGGTCAAAATGTTTACCTGAGAGGATTTGGGAGCTTCATCATTAAAAAAAGAGCTGAAAAAACCGGGAGAAATATTTCGAAAAACACTACCCTTATTATTCCCGCCCACAATATCCCTGCTTTCAAGCCAGCCAAAACATTTGTAAATAAAGTTAAGTCTCACGTAAAAGTGAAATAACACCTTCTAAGCTGAATATATTATGCCAAGTGGTAAGAAAAGAAAGAGACATAAGATGGCAACGCACAAGCGGAAAAAACGCTTGCGCAAGAATAGACACAAGAAGAAATAACCATCCTGCTGCTACAATTCCTTAGGTCATCTCCACCGCTACCGGAAATTCCGATGTAGCTTAAAAAATATGGAAAAACGTGAATAAGGAATTAATCATCAATTCGACTTCTTCCGAAGTTGAAATTGCCTTACTTGAAGACAAACTTCTCGTAGAGTTAAACAAAGAAAAATCCAACAACGAATATTCCGTTGGCGATATTTATTTGGGCAAAATCAAGAAGATCATGCCCGGTTTAAATGCTGCTTTCGTGGATGTTGGTTATGAAAAGGACGCCTTTTTGCATTATCTTGATCTGGGCCCGCAAGTCCAGTCATTGCTGAAATATATGAAAGCGGTCCAAAGTGGTAATGGGGCCAGCGTATCCATCAGTGATTTCGAACTTGAAAGCGATATCCAGAAAACCGGGAAGATCAACCAGGTACTGAAGCCAAATGCCAATATTCTGGTTCAGATTGCCAAAGAACCGATCTCGACAAAGGGGCCAAGGGTCACCTCCGAAATTGCATTCGCGGGGAGATACCTTGTCCTGATGCCTTTTTCCGACAAGATCTCTGTTTCCCAAAAAATCAAGAGCGCCGAGGAAAGAAACCGGTTGAAAAGGCTGCTGACCAGCATTAAACCGAAAAATTGTGGGGTCATCATCCGTACTGTGGCTGAAAACAAACTGGTCGCGGATCTGGATGCGGACCTGAGGGCCTTGTATAAAAGGTGGGAAACCATTACCCTGAAATTAGCGACGGCCAAACCTCCTCAAAAAATCATCGGGGAGATCGACCGTACTTCAGCCATCCTTCGCGATGCCCTCAATGAATCGTTTCACAGTATCGTGGTGAACGACCCGGTTATTTATGAAGATATCCGGAATTACATCCAGAAAATATCCCCCGACAAAGTCAGTATCGTCAAATTACACACCGGAAAAGTCCCAATATTTGAGCAATACGGTATCGACAAACAGATAAAGAACTCATTCGGGAAGATTGTTACGATCAAAAGCGGAACCTATCTCGTTATTGAGCATACCGAAGCGCTTCATGTAATTGACATCAACAGCGGACACCGCGTTAACCAGGACCAGAACCAGGAAACCAATGCCATCGAGGTAAATCTTGAAGCCGCTACTGAAGTGGCAAGGCAACTACGCCTTCGCGATATGGGAGGTATTATCGTGATCGATTTCATAGATATGACCCAGGGATTGAACCGCCGGAGACTCTTTGAGACATTGCGCGATGAGATGAAACGCGACCGGGCCAAACATTCCATCCTTCCTCCCAGCAAATTCGGATTGGTCCAGATCACCCGGCAAAGGGTACGGCCGGAAACGAATGTGCAGATCCTCGAAAAATGCCCTTCCTGTGAAGGGACCGGGGAAATCCGACCCACAATCCTGCTTGTCGATGATATCGAAAATAACCTGGGCTATCTCATCCGCGAACAGAATGAAAAAAACCTTACCCTCCTGGTCCACCCTTATGTTTATGCTTATCTTACCTGTGGTTGGTTTAATTATCGTTGGAAATGGTGGCGTAAATTCGGTCAAAGAGTAAAAATAACAAAGCAAAATTCATCCCATTTCCTCGAATATCACTTCTTCAACAAAACCGGGGACGAGATTAAAATGTAGATGCCGGGGTTGGGATATAGTGTAAAAATCGTAAATCTTAAATTATTATGGCTCTTGTAGTAAGCGGTATCCGCCCCACTGGTAACCTTCATCTCGGAAATTATTTCGGGGCAATCAGGAATTTTGTAAAAATGCAGGAAGAAAATAATTGCTTTTTCTTTATTGCCGACTATCATTCCCTGACAACTCATCCCACTCCGGCCGATCTCCACGGGAACGTTAAAACCGTGTTGGTCGAATTCTTAGCTTGTGGACTGAACCCTGAGAAAGCAACCTTGTATATTCAAAGCGACCTGCCGGAAACTGCCGAGCTCTACCTTTTGCTCAACATGAACGCCTATATTGGCGAGCTCGAACGTTGCACTTCTTTCAAGGAAAAAATCAGAAACCAGCCTCAGAACGTAAATGTCGGTTTGCTCACTTACCCGACGCTGATGGCGGCCGATATCATCATCCATAAAGCGCAACAGGTGCCGGTGGGTAAAGATCAGGAACAACATCTTGAGATGGCCCGTACCTTTGCCAACCGTTTCAACCGGCTCTATAAGGTAAATTTCTTTCCCGAACCGGTTGCTTACAACTTCGGAGAAGAGCTGATAAAAATTCCAGGTTTGGACGGGAGCCCGAAAATGTCGAAATCCGACAATGGATCCAGCGCTATATTTTTGGCCGATAGTCCTGAAATGATCCGCAAGAAGGTAATGAGGGCCGTAACCGATTCAGGCCCGGTTGATCCTGATCAACCCAGATCGCAGGGAGTTGAGAACCTTTTCACCCTATTGGCTTACTTCTCCGGGAATGAAGCGCTTGAACACTTTGAAAGCCTATATCGTTCAGGCTCCATCCGTTATGGCGACCTCAAAAAACAGTTAGCTGAAGATATAATCCGCTTTACCTCTCCGTTCCGGGAAAAAATGGCGGCTTTGGATTCTGATCATGAATACCTTAAAAAAGTAACCAACCTGGGCGCTGAAAAAGCCAGGGAAAGCGCCGGTAAAACCATCCGTGAAATCCGCGATATAATCGGCTTCAAACCCTTCTGAAAATTCACGTGGTTATTAGTCAATTGTTATTCTGCCATTGGAAGGGTAAAGCAAAACCGGCTCCCTTTCCCGGGTTCGCTTTCTACATATATCATTCCATGATTTTTCTCGATCAGTTCCCGGCAAAGGATTAACCCCAATCCTGTTCCTTTTTCCTGCGCGGTGCCGGATGCCCCAATCTTTTCATCGATCCGGAAAAGCTTTGTCAACAAATCAGGTTCAATGCCAACCCCGGTATCCTCCACACAAACTTCAATCATGGATGGTTGATCCGTTGTGGCTGCTATTTTATGGGCCAGAATCTTTACCTGGCCACCTTCAGGCGTGAATTTTATGGCATTGGAAACGACATTCCGGAAAACGGTCCGTACCATATTCTCGTCTGCCATCACTGAGGTATTGAAATTTACCGCGGTATAAACCTTGATCTGCTTCTTTTCAGCCTGTTCCCGTAAAAAAATCACTACATCGTTGGCAAGGAGGCTTAAATCAATTCGGGCGGGTTGAAAATGAATTATACCTGTCTGAGTGGAAGCCCACTCCAAAAGATTTTCCAGTAAACGGTAAGTGTTCCTGGCTGAAGAATAGATATTCCGGATGAAATTCTGACGTTCTTCCTCCGAATAATTATCCCATTCAGTAGTAAGAATATCAGAAAATCCCATGATTGCATTGAAAGGGCCTTTCAGATCATGGGCAATGATGGAAAAAAATTTGTCTTTCGTATTATTTAACTCCCTGAGTTCTTCCGTGTATCTGACCATTTTATCCTGTGACGATTTTCGTTCTTCTTCCACTCCTATAACAGAAGCGATCAGGAACATCAAATACCGGTCAGCAGCATCAGGGATATAATCATTGTGAAAAAAAGCAGAAAGTACGCCAATTGGGCCACTTCCTGCATGGACCATTTTTCCCGCGTACGTCATGATCCTGTTCAACGAAACAATAGGGTCGGTTTGGCAATAGGAGGTTTTCTGTAAATCCCTTACCAGATAGATATCCTGATTGTCATTGCTAAAAGTATCAAAACAAAGGTATCCTTTTGAATAGGAGGCTGTTTTAAATTCATCCGGGATGTTCCATGTACCGGAAGAATGCATCAGGTCGCGGCGTTTCCGGGTGTACAATGAACAAACCGCACCCATTATCTCTCCGCAAAGAGTAGTCAGCAAATTAATATTGTAAGATGGATCCGAAGAAAATGACAACATGCATTCACTGAACTTTCTCAGTTGGTCATCCGCTTTTTTCCGCTTGGAAATATTTCTGACCAGGGCCTGCAAATACGCGTTATCACCAATAGTGATAGTATTCAGACTGACTTCGGAATCGAAAAGCGTTCCGTTCAACTTTCTTTGTTTCCATTCAAATTGCTGGGGGTTTCCGTTTAAAGCCGCTTTTATCTTTTCTTTGGCCTTTTGAATGGAATCAGATCCATCCGGCTGAAGCGGCGGCGAAAAATCCCAGGGTGATGTCCCTACAATTTCTTCCTTCAGGCACCCGAAGGTATCCAACGCTTTTGAATTACAATCGAAAACGATGGGGCCGTTCATTAAAAAGATAGAGTCATGGGCGGATTCGAAAAGCAGTTTGTAGCGGTTCTCATTTTGTTCAAGTTCTTTCTGTTCTTTTTTACGTTTCGTAATATCGCGGATGGTAAAGGTAATTCCAACTGTTTTATCATCCTTGTCTGTAAGCAGGGATGAATGAATTTCACTGTAAAATTCCGATCCATCCACTCTCTTTAATACATACTGGCTATCTTCCGGGTCCAGCCCGTCCAATAGTGTACGAAAATTGACCAACGTTTTTTCTTTGTGAACTTCAGCAACCCAGTCAAATATCCGGGTCCCAAGGATATCCCGTTCATCCCCGCCAAAGATTTTTAATGTAACCGGAGAGACGTAAAGTATGGTCCCTTTCAAATCGGTAATGGTAATGACATCGGGAGAAGCCAAAACAAGTTTTCTATATATTTCACCGGATTGGAGTCCCGGAAAAAGGATGAGGGGTGATGATAATTCCCGCGAAATATTTTCTGCAGGTGAATTGAGCTCTTCGTTCATGTTTAAAAATCTTACTTTTGCATATCGTTCCGGATAAATTGGACCAATGGATAAAATTACTAATAATTTTCACACGGGATTATGGATACCCCTTTTAATAAATGATTGATACAGCGCCTGTAAAAGAAACCGTTTTATTGATTGGATTGGCAACCAGGACCCAGAATTTTGAACTAACGAATGAATATCTGGACGAGTTGGCATTTCTTGTCGAAACAGCAGGTGGGATCCCGGTTAAAAGATTTATACAGAAGCTGGACTATGCCGACCCTAAATGCTATGTCGGCAGCGGAAAATTACATGAGATCAGAGAATGGATAACCGGTAATCCAGTCAATATGGCTGTGTTTGACGATGCCCTTTCTCCGGTTCAGATCCGTACTATTGAAAAAGAACTTGCTGTCCGTATCATCGACCGTAATAGTCTCATTCTCGATATTTTTGCGCGGAGGGCGAAAACATCCTATGCAAGGACGCAGGTTGAACTCGCTCAAAACGAGTACCTGCTCCCACGGCTTACGAGGATGTGGACCCACCTTGAAAAACAAAGAGGCGGGATCGGTTTGAGAGGCCCAGGTGAACAGGAAATCGAAACTGACCGGCGGATTTTACGGTACCGGATCTCGTTACTGAAAGAGAAACTGAAGGAGATCGATAAACAAAAATCCACCCAAAGGAAACATCGTCGCGATATGATCCGGGTCGCCCTGGTGGGCTACACCAATGTGGGCAAATCCACTATTATGAACCTGTTATCAAAGACGGACCTCTTTGCTGAGAATAAACTTTTTGCCACGCTTGAAACCACCGTCCGTAAAGTAGTCATTGACAATCAACCATTCCTTCTGTCCGATACCGTTGGTTTCATCCGTAAATTACCTCATTCCCTGATCGAATCCTTTAAATCGACACTCGACGAAGTGCGCGAAGCTGATCTGCTGATCCATGTCGCCGATATCAGCCATCCTGGATTTGAAGAGCAAATCAACGTGGTCAAACAAACACTTGCCGAAATCAATGCCCTGGATAAGCCGGTCATCATGCTGTTCAATAAAATGGATGCTTATCAGTTTACGCCCAAAGAGCCCGATGACCTTACGCCACTTACCAGGGAAAACATTACCCTGGAGGAACTTGAGAAAACCTGGATGGCTAGGGAGAATGTCCCCAGCCTCTTCATTTCAGCTACCCGGAAAATAAATGTTGACCTGTTAAAACAACTCATTCTTCTGGAAGTCAGAAAATTGTATGTATCCCGGTATCCCGGGAACCAGCCACAGAATTAACGATGCATCCATCCTGAATTATCCTGGGGCTGAAAAAATCCGTATTTTTGTTTGTTGATGAACCTTTTCGGATGAAAATAAAGAAATTACATCTCTTACTCTTAGCCATTGCATCGGGAATACTGCTTTCTGCTGCCTGGCCGGCGCGTGGTTTCCCCGGATTCCTGTTTGTTGGATTTGTACCGCTTTTATTTTTAGAGGATACGTTATTTACCAATCGGGAACGGGAGATTAAATTTAGCGCCTTATTATATTCATGGCCGGGATTCATAATATGGAATCTCCTGACAACCTGGTGGATCATAAATTCCACAGGGGTCGGTGCAATCCTTGCCATTATCCTGAATTCTCTTTTCATGTCCATTGTTTTCCAGGCTTTCCACTGGTCGCGAAAAAAATTACAACATCCAATAGCCGGATATGCAGCGCTGATCACTTACTGGACCGCATTTGAATACCTTCATTTGAATTGGGACCTGAACTGGCCTTGGCTCAACCTGGGAAATGGTTTTGCCTCATATTACAAATGGGTACAATGGTACGAATACACCGGAACTTTCGGAGGGACATTATGGATTCTGGTCGGTAATATTTTATTCTTTGAACTCCTGAAAAAATTTACAAGTAAACATTCAAAGGTTAAAGCCGAAGCACAAAAACCTTTTATCCTAAGTTCGAAATTTAATGCCCTCTGTTCATTATGTGTTTTATCCCTGTTATGGGTCTTTCTTCCGATTCTGCTTTCCTTGTGGAGATACACTACTTACAAGGAAGAAAAGCATCCTGTGAACTTTGTCGTTGTTCAGCCAAATTTAGACCCTTATACTGAGCAATATTCCATTGCTCCTTCGGTGGTTGTAGGGCATATCATGCAATTAGCAAGGCCAAAACTGGACAGCGCTACCAATTTTCTGATTACACCCGAGTCGGCCATTCAGGAACAAATGTGGGAAAACGATCTTTCCAGTTTTAACAGTATCCGTTTGTTATATTCAGTCATTAATCAATATCCGGATCTAAATATTTTGGTAGGTGGCTCTACGTTCTATCAGTTTCCCCCCGGTGAACCTTTACCCAGGACCGCCCGGAAATTCACTGATTCCCAGAACCACTATAATGCATACAATGCAGCCATCATGTTGAATGCCCGCGATTCCCTTCAACTTTATCACAAATCAAAACTCACTCCTGGCGTTGAGATCCTGCCATCTTTCTTTGGTTTTAACTGGCTCGAAAAGTTTGCCATTGACCTGGGTGGGACGGTCGGAAGCCTGGGCACCGATTCGGTCCGGAAAGTCTATTCTACTGTCAACACCGTAAAAGTAAGCCCTGCAATTTGCTATGAATCTATTTTTGGGGAATTTTTTGGTCAGTTTGTGAAAAACGGAGCTCAGATCATGATCATTATTACCAATGATGGCTGGTGGGGAAATACCCCTGGTCACCGGCAACATTTTTCATTTGCCCACCTGCGCGCTATTGAGACGCGAAGGGGTATCGCGCGATCGGCCAACACGGGAATTTCCGGTTTCATCGACCAAAGGGGAGATGCCCATGAACAAACCAGATATTGGGAACCGGCCGTTATCAAAGGCACCCTTAACGCCAATCAAAAAATCACATTTTATGTGCAACACGGGGATTATCTGGCTCGTTTGTTTTCATGGCTGGGAGGGGCGCTTTTCCTGGTTTCGTTGATTATTTCGCTTCAGCACAGGTTTAGAAAAATAAAACATGAATAAAAACATAAATCTTTTAATACCGATCATTTTAGCCCTGTTCCTGGCAGGATGCCATCAACCCGCTGGTAAAAACCAGGGGGCCGAAACTTCAATTAGCCAGAAACCACGCGTTGCCGTTCCCGAATTCAGTCCTGATTCGGCCTTTGCCTATGTAAAAGCCCAGTTAGCTTTTGGGCCCCGCGTCCCCAATACCAAAGCTCACGACAAATGTGCTGCCTGGCTGAATGAAAAATTGACCGCTTATGCGCCTGTCATTATCCTGCAAAAAGGTAAGCTTCCTGCCTTTAACGGTACGATGCTCTCTTTTCAAAATTTCATTGCCAGTTGGAAACCGGAAATGAATAACCGGATATTGCTATGTGCCCATTGGGATTCAAGGCCATGGGCCGATCACGACCCTGATCCTGCAGACAGGAGGAAACCAGTTGATGCAGCAAACGATGGAGCCAGCGGGGTTGCGGTATTACTTGAAACAGCCCGGCAATTATCGATAAAATCACCTTCTGTCGGAGTCGATATTATTTTGTTTGATGTGGAAGATTACGGCCCCCCCCAGGATCAACCAGTTGATGAAAATGCAGATGAACAGTGGGGACTGGGCGCCCAATATTGGTCAAAAAATCCGCATAAACAAGGGTATTCAGCGCGCTATGGCATCTTGCTCGACATGGTAGGCGCAGCTAACGCAACTTTTCTAATGGAGGGGATTTCTTTGCAATATGCCGGTGATATAGTTAAATCAGTATGGGCAACCGCCGGCCGGATCGGATATTCTTCCTTCTTTCTCTATGAACAGGGAGGCTATATTACCGATGATCATGTTCCCATCAACAGGATCAGGAATATTCCGACAATAGATTTAATCCATCTCGATAAAAACAGTCCTACGGGCTTTTACCCGGGCTGGCATACCACCCACGATAACCTCGATGCCATTGATAAAAACACCCTGAAAGCGGTCGGCCAGACTTTATTAACTGTTATTTACGAAGAACAGTAATCCCACATCATCCTTATAACAATTCATTCGCCAGGTTAGCCAACTCCGACCGTTCTCCTTTTTCAAGACGAACGTGGGCATAAATATCATGCTTTTTAACCTTGTCGATCAGTGTGGAAAGTCCGTTTGACTGGGCATCCAGGTAGGGAGTATCGATCTGATAAATATCACCGGTAAAAATGATCTTGGTGTTTTCCCCTGCACGGGTTATAATGGTTTTAATTTCATGCGGCGTCAGGTTCTGGGCCTCATCAACAATGAAGCAAACATTGGAAATACTGCGTCCGCGGATATAAGCAAGTGGGGTTATAACCAATTTTTCATTTTCTAATGCCTCCGTCAGGACTTTGTATTCCCGGTCCTTTTCATTGAACTGGCCCTGGATGAATTTCAGATTATCCCAAAGAGGTTGCATATAGGGGTCAAGTTTCGATTTGATATCTCCCGGTAAATAGCCAATATCTTTATTGCTTAATGGCACAATGGGCCGCGCCAGATAGATCTGCTTGAAATTTCGTTTCTGTTCAAGGGCCCCCGCCAACGCCAACAGGGTTTTCCCGGTTCCGGCAATACCTTGTAAGGTCACCAGCTTTACATCGGGATTCAGTATGGCATGCAAAGCAAAGACTTGTTCCGCGTTCCGGGGAGTGATCTTGTAACAAATTCGCTTCTCTATCTTCTCTATCCGTTCTGTAACAGGATTGAAAAAAGCCAGCACTGAACTTTTTCCGTTCTTAAGGATAAAATAATGATTGGGAATGGGGTTCCGGATGCCAATATCATCGGGCAAACACCACCCTGCTTCATAAATGATATCGATGATGGTCCTGTCTAAACCTTCAACAAGGGTTTTGCCGGAATATAGCCCTTCCACATCCTTGATCTTACCGGTCTCGAAATCCTCCGAGGGAATATTCAGCGATTTGGCTTTTAACCTGAGATTGACATCTTTTGAAACAAGAATCACTTTTTTACCCGGATTTTCGGAAATCATCACCAAAGCAGCATTCAGGATCCGGTGGTCCGGTTTGTTTTCACCAAAAACCCGGATGGCATCCAGCTCGCTTTGTTCGTTCATCACCACCTTGAATTTTCCTCCCTTGGCGCCCCCTAAAGAGATCCATTTTGTGAGCGTGGCTTTATTCGAGAGTTTATCAATGATCCGGATGAACTCACGGGCTTCAAAATTGATGGTATCATTCCCCTTTTTAAAATTATCGAGTTCCTCTAATACCGTTATCGGAATGGCCACATCATTGTCCTCAAAACTGTGGATTGCATTGTGATTATAAAGGATCACGGAGGTGTCCAATACAAAAATTTTCTTTTCTTTGGTTTTCTTTTTGACCATAATACTGGTTTTGATCCTTATCAAATGTAAAGAAGAAAATGACCATTTATCGATTTTCAACGAGAAGATTTAAACAATGGATTGTTAAGTTCGGAGAAGTCTTATCTTTGTGATCCTATGCACGAAAAGAAACTATTTCTCCTCGACGCCATGGCCCTGATATACCGGGCTTATTTCGCATTCAATAAAAATCCCCGTATGAACTCAAAGGGGATGAATACATCCGCGATTTTCGGGTTTGCCAACGTCCTGCTCGACCTGCTGAAAAAAGAAAAGCCTTCCCATATCGGAGTGGCTTTTGATACCATGGCCCCGACAGTCAGGAAGACAGGTTTCGAAGCTTACAAGGCACACCGTCAGGAAACACCGGAAGATATTATCAACGCAATACCTTACATTCATGAATTAATAGAGGGATTTAATATCCCTATCCTTTTTGTGGATGGATATGAGGCCGACGATGTCATTGGAACGCTTGCCAAACAAGCTGAAAAGCAAGATTTTACAACTTTTATGATGACTTCCGACAAGGATTTTGGTCAGCTGGTAAGCGATCATATCTTCATTTATAAACCAGGCAAATTTGGCAGTGATATCGAGATCCTGGGAGTGAATGAAGTTTGCAGCAAGTTCAGCATTAAACGACCTGAACAGGTAATCGACCTGCTGGGCCTCTGGGGAGATGCCTCTGATAATATTCCCGGCATCCCCGGCGTTGGGGAAGTGACTGCCAAAAAATTATTGGCCGAATATGATACCGTTGAAAATCTGATCGCCAATGCTTCTTCTATCAGCAATGATAATCTCCGGCAAAAAGTGCTCAACTTTAAGGATCAGGCGCTGATGTCAAAACAACTGGCTACCATCATCCTTGATGTGCCGATCCCCTTCGAGGAAGAAAAACTCAGGATGGACGCCCCGGATGGGCCCCGGTTAAAAAAACTCTTTGCCGAACTTGAATTCCGTGCCTTCGGCCAACGCGTGTCCACCTGGATTTCAACACTGGAAAATTCAATACCTGATCCGGATCCAGGAATGCAGGATGAATCCATCAACCAGCCATCTGATATCCAACATCCGCCATCCGATATCCAAACTACTCCTCACCGGTACACCCTTGTCGATACAGACGAGAAACGCGCTGATCTGATCAGCGCGTTGATGCGGCAATCTGTTTTTTGCATTGATACTGAAACAACCGGCGTTGATCCCAATAATGCCGAGTTGGTCGGCATCTCTTTTTCCTGGCGACCCCACGAAGCTTATTATGTCCCCATCCCTGAAAATTACCATGCAGCGCTATCTATTGCCCAGGAATTTAAAAATATTCTGGAAAATGAGGCTGTGCTGAAGATAGGACAGAACCTTAAATTTGATATTTCGATTCTGAAATGGTACGAAATCGATGTAAAAGAACCTTTATTTGATACCATGTTGGCTCATTATCTGATCCAGCCGGATATGAGGCATGGAATGGATTTTTTAGCTGAAACCTATCTGAATTATAAGCCGGTCCCCATTGAAACACTGATCGGGAAAAAGGGCCAGGGCCAGTTAAGTATGCGTACCGTTGACCTGGATACCATCAAGGAGTATGCTGCCGAAGATGCCGACGTCACCTTGCAACTGAAACAGCTTTTTGAGCCCATGCTCCGCGAAACGGATACCCGTGTTTTGTTCGACACCATTGAAGTCCCGCTGATACCGGTTTTAGCCTCGATGGAAGCGGAAGGGGTCCGGATTGATCCTGATACCCTGAATGATTTCAGTACAGAACTTGAGAAAGAGATTGTTATCCTTGAGAAAGCCATACACCAGGATGCCGGGACAACCTTTAATATTTCATCGCCAAAACAGTTGGGAGAAATCCTTTACGACCGTCTCCATATTGTTGATAATCCCAAACAGACCCGGACAAAGCAGAACAGTACCAGCGAAAATGTTTTGGTGAAGATGGAAAACAAACATCCCATTATCCATAAAATATTGGAATATCGCTCGCTGACCAAGTTAAAATCAACTTATGTGGACGTTCTCCCCACCTTGATCAACCCGAGGGACGGTCGCGTTCATACTTCTTATAATCAGGCCGTGGCATCGACAGGCCGTTTGAGTTCCAACAATCCAAACCTTCAGAATATTCCCATCAGGACCGAAAAAGGACGGGAGATCAGGAAAGCATTCATCCCCAGAAATGAAAATTATATCCTGCTCTCCGCCGATTATTCTCAGATCGAACTCCGGGTCATTGCCCACCTGAGCCGGGATCCTGGGATGATAGGGGATTTTAAACAGGGCCTTGATATTCATGCGGCGACCGCATCAAGAGTTTACGGGGTCCCATTGGAAAACGTTACGCGTGAAATGCGACGGAGCGCCAAGATGGTCAACTTCGGGATCATCTATGGCATTTCTGCATTTGGATTGGCCGAACGGCTCAATATAGCCCGGAAAGAGGCAGCTGATATTATTAAACAGTATTTTTTGAAATATCCGGGAATTAAAACTTACATGGATAATACCATTGCTTCTGCCCGAAAATCAGGTTATGTGGAAACCATGATGAAACGACGCCGGTACCTTCATGATATTACCTCTGCCAATGCCACTGTCAGAAGTTTTGCCGAACGCAATGCCATCAATGCCCCAATCCAGGGGACTGCTGCTGATATGATTAAAATCGCGATGATCAATATTTTCAAAACGATGAACAAACAGTCAATGAAATCAAGGATGATCCTTCAGGTCCACGATGAACTGGTTTTTGATGTTCATCACAGCGAAATAGAAAAGCTCAGCGCCCTCGTTGATCATGAAATGACGCGGGCCATCCCGCTGGATGTTCCGGTACTGGTGGATATGAAAACCGGGAAAAACTGGCTGGAAGCACACTGACTATTGACTATTGACGATTGACTATTGACGATTGACTATTGACTATGTCTGATTAATTAAAATTAATATTACGCTAAGTATTAAGTAATCAAGTGTTAAGATGAGTTCACATTGAAAACTATTTTTCGGAATAAGCTCAGGTTTTGATCTTTATGTTTTTATAATTTTGAGTAATATCTGTTTATCCGTTTATCTGTTTAATCCGTTTATCTGTTTAATCTTTAAGTGAATGAATTACAACAACGATTCCCGAATTGTAATGACCCTGGATGCCGGCGGTACCAATTTTGTGTTTAACGCGGTACAAGGTGAAGAGGAAATCCTCGAACCGATCGTTTTACCTGCAAAAGGGGATAGCCTGGAAGAGGCGCTTAATATGATCATTGAGGGTTTTAATGTGGTCAAGTCCAAATTGGTCCATCAGGCCACAGATGTTCTTCTTAATCCGGCGCCCCTCACCAAACAACCGGTAGCTATCAGCTTTGCATTTCCCGGGCCCGCGGATTATGAAAACGGGATCATTGGCGATTTACAAAACCTTCCGTTTTTCAGGGGAGGCGTCGCCCTGGGCCCCATGCTCCGCGAAAAATTCGGGATTCCCGTATTTATTAATAACGACGGGGATTTATTTGCTTATGGGGAAGCCATCGCGGGACTTCTTCCGGGGATCAACAAAAAACTGGAAGAAGTAGGTAACCCCAAAAGATACAGGAACCTGTTCGGCGTGACTTTCGGGACTGGTTTCGGAGGAGGTATTGTTACCCGTAACGGGCTCCACATCGGAGATAATTCTTCAGGAGGCGAGATTAACCGTATGCGGAACCGTTCATTTAAAAACTGGGATACAGAAGAAAGTGTCAGCATCCGGGGAATTCAACGCGAATTTTCAAAACATACCGGAACAGACATTTCTGCCTGTCCCGAACCCAAAGAGATCTTCGAAATCGGGATCGGAAAAAGAAAAGGCAGACAACAGGCAGCCATCAGGGCTTTTGAAGCCTTTGCACGGGATGCCGCCGATGCTATTGCTAATGCCATCACGCTAATTGACGGACTGGTCGTGATTGGCGGGGGACTATCCGGCGCATGGCCTTTGTTCCTCCCGAAACTGGTCGGGGAAATGAACCACCCTTTTGATACGATGTCGGGAAAACCTCTCGAACGAATTGAAACCGTTGCTTTCAACCTTGAAGATCCAACTGATTATGGGAAGTTTCTCACATCCACATCCAAAGTAATCCCGGTCCCATTTTCGGAAAACATGGTCAACTTTGATCCTGAAAAGAAAATCGGGGTTGGCATTTCCCGGTTAGGTACCTCCAGGGCAGTTTCAATTGGGGCTTATGCCTTTGCTTTGAATATGTTACAATCGGGAGGCTGATCCGTCTTTTTAGTGACCTGGATTTTGTTGTAACCCGGTGGCTTATGAAAAAAGCTGTCAGGAACATTATCGTCCTTGACAGCTTGTCCTTTAAAGTTAATCGTTGTTAGCGGGTTACGGCAACTTTATGAGTATTGGAGTGGCCATTGACGGTGACTTCCACAAAATAGAATCCCTGTCGGAGACCACTGAGATCCAGTTGGATCTTGTTCATCCCGATCTGTGATTGTACAGGGTCCAGTGTACGAAAACAATTGCCTGGAAGATCATATATCCTTATATTGGGAATGCCCGGTTTATCAAGGGTATATTGCAAAGTAGCTTTATCCGATGCGGGATTCGGAAAAATACGGAGCCGGAGATCATTGTTCAACTCACTCGTACCCACCCAGATAACATCTTCAGTAGCATTAAGGATCACTCCCCCGGTATGATCCATGATCAGTCCGATAAAATGAAGTTTATCGAATTTCCATGTTTCAGGAATGGTATATTCATAATGGTATGATTGGGTAGATCCGGCGGTGATGGGCTCGGTAATACTTCCCACTGTACCGTAAGGACTATCAAGAATGGCCCTACCCACATGGTCGTAATGCATGCTGGCTGCAGGGATGGGGTTGGGTTTGGTTTCAAATCCAC
The DNA here is from genome assembly GCA_023231065.1 of Bacteroidales bacterium. GTDB lineage: Bacteria > Bacteroidota > Bacteroidia > Bacteroidales > FEN-979 > CAIVAT01. Next base: position 8,709 of record JALNWE010000024.1, on the reverse strand, counting down.
ACATCTCGCCTTGACCACCTCCTGCATAATAGTTGGACTGTGCCCAATCAGAACCGGTTCCATAAAGGCTGTCTTCGCTGATCACGGCGCAAAACCTGAGTTCATTGAAGATATCGATCACAAATTGAGATTGTACATCAAATGATACGATCCGGGTATCGGGGTCCCAGGCAAAATTAACGATCTCCACAGTTGCCGGTGAGATCGCTTCCATCTGTTCAAGGTATCCTTGTTCAAAATCCTGCGGATCCCACATTTTCACCCGGTCAATGGTACCGCTGGGATACCCGGGGAAATCAGGGATGATATTGGGGATCTCATCATCCCACTCAGTAACCACCATGGGGTCTCCATTATGAACCGCTACTCCAATCCAGGTATCCGGATAAGTTTCAGTCATATAATCCATAAAACAGATACCACGGACACACCAACCGCACCATGTACCCGTCGCCTCTTCACAGAAAACTTTTTTGTCCGGGAGCCAGGGTACAACTCCAATGTGAGTTGAGAGTGTATCGTTGGCCGGATCGTCATCTATCCCCCCGTTGACATTTTGCACTTTAACATCCACTTTATAACTTCCCGGATTTGAAAAGACCAGTGGCTCGGAATGCGTGAAATCATAAGATACACCAAGGCCAAGGTTAAGCCCCGCGTATGAAGAAATTATTTGCTGACCGCCATCGATTGAATAGCCAATATCGAATGAATGGATGACAGTGGTCCCCATGTTTTTTACTTTTCCGGTTAGGGAAGCCGAATCGTTGGCTGAAAGATACTGAGGCAATTTGATTTTGGTAAGCGCTGCATCAAGCTCCGGTGGGGTTAACAACGTTATATCATCAACGTACCAGTAATCGAGATTGTAGAAATTGCCATCAAGATAAAAACAAAACTGGAACCCGGAACCTATATCTGAATTTGAGATGGTAAGCACTTTCGTCTGAGGCCCGATATTCGAGGTAGGCGTAATTTCCCATACGGAAGTCCAATCCCCTGTTCCGGTCCTTGTAGCAACTCCAAGCTTCGGAGCAGGATTCGAATACCAGTCGTACATGTGGTTAAACATTAAGGTGACCGTTGTCATACCGGTAAGGTTGACAACCGGCGAGATAAGGCGCGTAACCGATACGCCATTGGTGTACGTGAACTTTCCTTCAGGAGCAGCGCCACCGGCAATACTACTGGCAGCACAGGACCATTGATTTGGTAAATTCTGAATGGTCCATCCGGAAGGGGGCATCTGCCCTGCGCTGAAATCCTCCAGCAGGTATGTTTGTCCGGAGACAAATCCTGCCAGAAAAAACAAGCAAATAATGGTGTAAATTTTTTTCATTATGAATTGGTTTTGGTTGGTAAATAGTTATTAAAATTGATCCAAGCAAAATTAAGAATTGATACATTACCCGCAAATATTTGGTCAACTTTATAATTTGATTTCACATACTTTTATAATTTTACAAGATTGTTTTTCACTTATTATTCATATACGTTTAATTCAATTTTATGAAAACAAAATCTCTGCTTTTTGTGCTTTTCTTTTTAAGTACCCTGTCCTTTGGACAAACCTTCCTCTGGGAGTCATTCGATGCAGGGCAGATGCCGCCGGAAGGTTGGTCTATTGATGGGATCCCGGCCCAGTGGTCAACAAGTAATTCCAATAATGCAGGAGGAAATGCCCCGGAAGCAAAATTCACCTATATTCAACAAAACACCACGACACAGTTGATATCCCCTATGATGGACCTGACCGGGTTAACTTCAGTTAAACTTTCTTTCAAGTATTATTACGACTGGTATTCGAATCCCGCCCCTAAACTTGGAGTTGCTACCCGTTCACACAATGGAACCTGGACCTCTGTTTGGGAAAAAACACCAACCGGAAACGTGGGCCCTCTCCAAATCGACGTTCAGATTACAAATACCGATGTCGGCCAATCGGAATTCCAGATCTGTTTCTACCTGATTGGGAATATGTATAACCTTGATTATGTTTACATTGATAATATCCTTCTCTTTAATCCGTTGAGCAATGACGCCGGTTTGGTTTCCTTGAGCGAAACCCCTGTTTACTTTGCTTCTCCTTTACAAATAAAAGGAACTATCATGAACTTCGGAACTACCCCAATCACAAATGTCGAAATTCAGTATAAGGTGGATGATGGGCCGGTAAACACAACATCCATTACGGGATTATCACTGGTAACCCAGCAATCCTATACTTTTACCTGTGACCAGTTATTCGAAGGTATTCTTGGCCCCCATGAACTTACTGTATGGATTAGCAAAGTCAACGGAAGTCCTGATGATAACCATTCCAATGACACACTTACTAAAACAATTATCAAAGTATGCTACAACATGGCGCGAAGACCACTTTTCGAAGAATTTACGAGTTCCACCTGCAGCCCATGTGCATCCTTCAATTCCGGTTTTGTTCCATGGTGCACCAGCCATGAAAACGAAATCACCCTGGTAAAATACCAGATGAATTGGCCTTCTCCCGGTGATCCATATTATACGGCAGAAGGTGGTGTAAGAAAAGATTTCTATGGAGTTGGATTTGTTCCGGATCTCTATACCAATGGCGAAGCCACTGCTACTTCATTATCTGACGTTCAGCAAGCATATAACCAAGCCATACTCCTCCCCGGACTGGTGAAGATCAAAAGCAGTCATTCCCTTAATGGGACCGTGATGACAATCAATGCTACGATTCTTCCTTTTGCCAATTTCAACAATCTGACAATATATATTGTCGTAATGGAAAAGATCACACATAATAACCATATGAGCAACGGTGAAACGAGCTTCCATCATGTAATGATGAAAATGGTACCGGATGCCTATGGCACAACGACAAATCTGACTGACCGCATTCCTTTTACGATCAATGAAACCGTCGATCTGGCCGGGACGCACATCGAGGAATTTACCGACCTGATCGTGGGCGTTTTTGTTCAGGGTGGTTCCTCCAAGGAGGTTTATCAATCCAATTATTCGGAAGAAAATGCGGTTTTTAGCGACGAAGCACGTCTGTCTGAAGTGACCGTGGACGGCGCTCCTTTAACCGGTTTTAACCCCGATACTTTTGGCTACGATGTCGTTCTGCCAAGCGGTACCAGCGTGATCCCTCAAATTGAAGGATTGCCGATCGATCCCGATGCAATGATGATCATGGTACCTGCCGCTACACTTCCCGGAACAACAACCATCGATGTTTTTGCCGAAAATCTGACTTCGCATAATACTTATACCCTGGACTTCCAGTTCCCGGTTGGGCAGAATGAACCAATCGCTGAAACGATCCGGGTGTATCCAAACCCGACAACCGGAAATTTGTATGTTTTTGGAACGTCCAACGCCCGCGTTACAATTTTTAACAGCTTGGGGGCAACGGTAAATTCCATCGACAATTTTACTTCAACCATGCTGGATTTATCAAACCTTGCAAAAGGGATCTACCTGATAAAGATTGAAAAATCAGATAAAGGAGTTATTCAGAAAAAAATCATCATCTTGTAACAGAAGCATTATCTGTCACATACATTATTAAAAATCCCATTTTTGTTACGTCACAAAGAAAATCAATTCAAATAAAAGTAGCCCCAAAGAACAAATACCTGCATTTATGCCTGCTTACCGGTATTTTACTGGTGAGCGGTATTTGTTATTATCCGGTAGTTAACAATGGATTTACCAACTGGGACGATCCGGGATATATTACCGAAAACCAGACTCTAAAAGACTTGCAATCCGATAACCTGCAAAAAATCTTTACAGGGTTTTTCATGGGAAATTACCATCCCCTCACCATGTTTTCCCTGGCTGTTGATTACAACTTCGTTCAATCAGACCCGGGGTGGTATCATTGGGTAAACCTGCTCTTCCACCTGATGAATACCCTTCTGACATTTTTTTTTATCTACAATTTAACCGATAAAAACAGCGTCATTGCGGCAATTTGCGCACTCCTTTTTGGAATCCATCCCATGCATGTTGAATCGGTTGCCTGGATTTCTGCCCGAAAGGATGTTCTCTATTCGTTCTTTTTTCTTCTTGCATTGATCGCCTGGCTGAAATATCTTAGCAGTAAATCCCGCTCCGTACTTTTTTATACCCTTAGCCTCGTCCTTTTTATACTTTCGGTTTTATGCAAACCGGCAGCAGTAATCTTCCCTGTAATCATCCTGCTAATTGGTTTTTATAAAAAAAGACCATTTAAAAGTTCATCTTTATTTGAGGCCATTCCGTTTTTTATCATCTCTGTTTTTTTTGGACTTATAGCGGTAAAGGCCCAATCCCAGACATCCATAACTGAATGGGACGCCATCGGCATCTTTTACAGGATCATGTTTGCTTCCTATGGATTATTGGCCTATCTGGTTAAATTTCTTTTCCCTTTCCATCTTTCCGCCTTTTATCCCTATCCAACCCGCTTCCCTATTACCGAAACCCTGCCACTGATCTATTATCTGGCGCCATTTATCATCGCTGGATTATTTATTCTGGTGTTTATCTCACTTAAACATTCCCGCGATTATATCTTTGGGTTCCTTTTTTTCTTTTTTAATGTTGCTTTGGTCCTTCAGTTTATCTCAGTAGGGGCCTCTATGATGGCCGATCGCTATACCTACCTTCCTTACCTGGGCCTTTCTTTCATTGTGGGGGCGCTATCCGACCGGGTTTTCAACCGCTCCCTTTCCAGCTCCAAACCATTAAAATTTATCGCGCTCTCTATGCTGATTGGCTATGGACTTATGCTTTCAATACTTACCCGACAGCGAATACGGGTATGGGAAAACAGCAATATGCTTTGGAGCGATGTCATCAGTAAATACCCTGGTCAGGTGGCAACCGCCTATAAAAACCGCGGAAACTATCTGGTAAGGGATGAAAAGGAATATGAAAAAGGTCTGCAGGATTACAATGCATTTATTGCCATTGAACCCAAGAATGCAACGATTTTCAACAACCGTGGAAATCTCTATTTTCTGATGGGCCAGTTTGACCTCTCACTGAAGGATTACAATGTATCCCTTTCTATTGATTCCAATTACTATGATGGCTTAGTTAACCGGAGCCTTCTTCTTATGAAGATGAACAAATTCGACCTGGCGTTGCGCGATATAAATCAAGCCATATTACAAAAACCAGGAATTCCGGCAAACTATAAAACAAGGGCATGGTGCTATCTGCAATCAGGAAATTATAAAGCAGCCATCAAGGATTATGATAAAATTATCGTTTGGGGACCTCCTGACGCATCTTCATATTTATACAGGGGGATAGCTCAATTTAACTCCAAACGGCTCCAGGAATCAATGAATGACTTCTCAGCGGCAATAAAAACAGATCCCGCATTGACCGATGCATGGTTTAACCGTTCACAGGTATATTTCCGTCTGGGCGATTATAAAAATGCCGTGGAAGATGCCCGGAAAGCGCAACAACTTGGCGCAAAAATCCCTCCGGAATATATAAGTAGGCTGATGAAACAGGAAAATAAGGTTAAATGAAGCAAAACTCCCATAAAACCTCTTGTAAAAAACCAGCGGCCCCGCCTGTAAAACAGACCGGATGGCTGTTTGGCCTTATTCTTTTTGGATTGGCTTTCATGGTCTATTTTAATACCATTCGCGCTGATTATGTGCTTGACGACGTATTTGTCACACAAGAAAACCATTTCGTCCAGAAGGGGGTTTACGGGATCGGGGATATTTTCACCAACGGCTATTTTAAAGGATATAATAATATCAATAATCAGTTATACCGTCCTTTGGTTTTGGCCAATTTCGCCATTGAAAAAGAAATTTTCGGGAACAATGCCCATGTCAACCATTTTTTTAATGTTTTATTTTATGCTATATCAGCCTGGCTGCTGTTTCTTTTCCTGTCCAGGATATTCCCGGGACAAAAGCCTGTTTTTTCGTTCCTGATAACCGCGCTCTTCATCACGCATCCAATTCATACCGAAGTAGTGGCTAACATTAAAAGCAGGGATGAAATCCTTGCTTTCCTGTTTATGGTATTAACCTTGATTTTTCTGCTGGATTATTTTAAAAAGGGGAATCCTTTTTATCTGGTTTTAAGTGTTTTATTATCTTTCTTTTGTGTTATGACAAAAGAAAGTGGATTGACCATTGTCGCCATTGTTCCCCTGACCATTTACTTTTTTACTCCATCTTCCCTAAAAAAAGGAATCCTGGCAACCATCCCTTTTATCATGGTCGCCCTCCTGTATTTGATGATACGCGATGCCGTCCTGGATCCGTTTTCAGCCCGTGAAGAAACACTTTATATATTGAATAACAGCTTACTGGGAGCAAAGAATACCGCTGATATGTTAGCCACAACCTTTGTCACCCTTGGCATGTACCTGAAATTGTTAGTGGTCCCTTATCCGTTATGTTACGATTACTCCTTTAACCAGATCCCTATCACTACCTGGACGGATTGGAGGGCTATCGGATCACTTTTAATTTATACTACCCTGGGGATATATTGCCTCCTTACACTGAAAAAGAAAAATATTTTCGCATTTTGTATCGCTTTCTTTTTTATCACCTTCTCAGTAAGTTCAAATCTTATTGTTAAAATCGGGGCCACTTTTGGTGAACGGTTTTTATATACTCCCTTGCTGGCTTTTTGTATTGCCATCGTCGTGGTCGTTTATCGGTTATTCAACAAAATTCCGGGTCCTTCACCATATATCGCGAGGGGCGCCTATGTTGTTTTCTTTCTTTTGGTATTTACATATTCCTTTCTTACAATTCGCCGTAATCCGGACTGGAACAACAACTTATCCCTGTTTTTATCCGGCGTAAAAGTCAGTCCGAACAGTGCAAAAACTCAATTCGCCCTGGGTTTGGCATTCTATGAGAAGGGAATGAATGAAAAGGATCCGGTTACCTGCACAAACTCCCTTAAAAAGTCCATTGACCATTATAAAAAAAGTGTGACTATTTATCCGTTATACTCCCATGCCTGGTACAATTTAGGATTATCCTATTATCAGGCCGGTAAAAAAGACAGCGCGATGGCGGCTTTCAAATCAGCTTTGGCTGTTCGGCCTGATTATAAAGAAGCCCTGATGAACCTTTCCAATATTTACAGTGAGCGGGGAGAATGGAAAAACGCTCTCGATACTTTCCTTAAATTACTGGGATTCGATCCTGATGATGCAAAAGTATTAGGGAATATTGGGGTTGCCTACCAAAACCTGAATCAGTTTTCTTCTGCAATAAGTTATTATGAGAAAGCAATCGCTATAGATCCAAATTCTCTTTTCGTTTATAAAAACCTGATCGTTTTATACAAATTTCTGGGAGATCCTTCAAAAGCTTCTTACTATGAAAAAATTGCAGACAAGCTGAAGTAAGAAAAATACTAATAAAAAAACCTGCCGGATCCGGCAGGTTTTTTTTACCATTTTATTTTGAGCAGCTTGCTCTTTACTTATTAATTATAACCTTCTTTACGATTTTGGAATCATCGCCCACCAATTCAACCCAGTAAATTCCATCAGGGGCTGAACTGATATCAATTTGTTCAAGAATTTTTCCATTTATTTCTGTAATATCTTTCACTTCATAAATTTTTGAACCAAGCTGGTTATAAATAACGATAGAGTAGTTCATATTCCTGGCATTGGTAACCGAGATTGTGAACTGGCCTTTGTTTGGTACAGGATAAACATCAAAGGTGGTTTCGTTTGAATGTTCAGGAACGCCTACCACATCGACCCATACCGGTTCTGACATCTCTGAAGGACATCCTTCCAATGTCACCATGACCGAATAATACCCCGTATTATGGGTTACGGTATAGGTTTGGTTTGTGGCCCCTTCGATGATATTACCTTCATAATACCATTGATTTCCTTCAGGGGCGCTGCTGGTAAGGACAAGCAGAACTTTTGTAATAGTCGGTTTCTCGGGAATAGGATTAACGGTCATCACAACTGTATTTGAAGTGGCCGGCGAGCCAATTAAACACGGACTTGCATTGGAAGTCATGACCACGTAAACCTGATCATTATCTTCCAGGGCTACATTCGTATATTGGGCGTTGTTCGTACCAACCGGCGAACCATTCAGATACCATTGATATACCGGGGCGGTTCCTCCATGTACAGGGGTTGCAGTGAAGGTAACTGAGGCGCCCTCACAGATGGCTCCTTCAGGATCGGCTACAATGCTAACGCTGGCAACCAGAATCGGATTAACCGTCATGACTATGCTGTTTGAAGTAGCCGGTGATCCTGATGTACAGGTTTCGCTTGAAATCATTACAACTTTTACCACGTCCGCATTGGCTAAATCAGTAGAAGTGTACTGATAATTATCGGTTCCTACCGGTAGATTATTAACATACCATTGATAGATCGGCGTTGATCCTCCATTGACCGGAGTAGCAGTAAAGGTAACCGTTGTGCCACTGCAGATCGTTCCTGCAGGATCGGCCACTATTGTCACGCTTACCGGTAACAATGGGTTCACTGTAACCACTGCTTCGCCAGCGCCAACCGCTGTACATAAAGCATCGCTTACGCTTAATAAAGTATAGGTTGTGGTAACAGCCGGCGATACTTCAAAGGTGAAAGGAGTTGCAGCTATATTGTCGATGGTTGTTGAAATGGCGCCATCGGAATAGGTTATGCTCCAGGGCGCCGTACCGGTCAGATTAACCGTAAGGGCAACCGGG